>CAZKIM010000006.1:29816-40969 GCA_964552855.1 uncultured Solibacteraceae bacterium
TCCAGATCGAAGACGCCCGGCGGCACATGAACGCTGCGGAGCAGGCGTGTGCGCCCGCGATCCAGCCAAGTCGGAACAGGCAGCTCCCATTCCAGGTCCACCCAGGCCGCGCCCGCCTCAGCCGCCTCCCGCAAGCGTTCCAGACGCGCGGGGCCATCCTCGGCTTTCCCAAGCTCGGAAATGCGACGGTTCGTGACGAGGCAGCGTCCGCCGAGATCACGCACCATCGCAGCCGCGTCCAGGTCCGGGAAGAGATCCAGCCGCAATTCCGGCATCGCGTCTTCGGGCAGCGTCCGCGCGCAGGCGAGCGCCGCGTCCCAGGTCGCGTGCGTGAGCGTGACGATGAAGAATGGAAGGCGCATTGAACCGCAGATTACGCAGATTACGCAGATTACAAATGAGGAATTTCAATCTGCGTCATCCGCGAAACCCGCGGTTAACCGTTCCTTTTCTTCGCCGCCTGCCAGGCCGCTTCCATCTGCTCCAACGAACGATGCTCCCAGCCGCCGTGGGCGCGGGCATCGTCCTCCACTTTCTCGAAACGGTTCTTGAAGCGCGTCATCTGGCGGCGCAGGGCGCGGTCGGGATCGAGGCCTTTGTAGCGCGCCCACTGGATGAGACTGAAGAGCAGGTCGCCGAACTCCTCCTCCACGCGCCCCGGTTCGGATTCGGCGCGCAGCTCGTCGAGCTCCTCCGCCACCTTGTCCATCACGCCATCCAGGTCCGGCCACTCGAACCCGACCTTCGCGCAACGGCGGCCGATCTCCATGGCCTCCTCCACCGGCGACAGGCTCGCGGCGAGACCCTCCAGCAGGCGTCGCTCCGGGGCTTCGCCCTTCCCGGCGCGCTCCTGCGACTTGATCGCCTCCCAATTCACGAGGACGCCTTCGGCGCCATCCACTTCCACATCCCCGAACACATGGGGATGGCGCCGCACGAGCTTCTCCACGATGGCGCGCTCCACCTCGTCGAGGTCGAAGGCTGATCGCTCCGAGGCGAGTTGCGCGTGAAAGGCCACCTGCAACCAGAGGTCGCCCAACTCCTCCTTGAGATGGGTTTCGGAGGCCGCGTCGCCGGGCACATGGGAGGCCAGCGCGTCCAGCACCTCCGCCGCCTCCTCGCGCAAATATTTCGCCAGCGTCTGATGATCCTGCTTCAAGTCCCACGGACAGCCGCCCTGCGGGTCGCGGAGACGGGCCATGACGGCGCGGAGCGTGGTGGGCGTCATCGAACCTCCGGCGCGGCGATCCTCCCCGCCAGCGCGCTCGCGGCCACGGTGGCGGGGCTCGCGAGCCACATCTGGCCGGGGCCGCTGCGGCCGGGGAAGTTGCGGTTGATGGCGGAGATGGTCACTTGGTCGGGTCGCTCGCTGACACCGGGACCGGCGTTGATGCAGGCGCCGCAGGAACTGCCCAGCACGGTGGCGCCCACCGCCTCGAAGGCTTTGATCCAGCCCTGCTCCGCGGCGAATCGGCGCACCTCTTCGCTTCCGCACTGGACGAAGAAGGCCACGCCCTCGGGCACCCGCCGTCCTTCGCGGGCGGCGGGTGCGATGACTTCGTAGGCCCGACGCAGATCCTCGCGCTTGCCGCCGGTGCAGCTGCCCAGGTAGGCGATGCCGATGGGCACTTCAGCATCCAACCGGGATAGCGCCACGCCGTTCCCGGGGTCGCCGGGCCGCGCCAGCATGGGCTCCAAGGCGGCGCACTCCACTTCGAGCGTCGCCGCGTATTCGGCGCCATCGTCCGAACGCATCCATTCTTCGAGCGCGATATCCATGCCGCGCCGTTCCTTCACGAAGCGGACCGTCTCCGCGTCCGGCGCGATGAGGCCGGTGAATCCGCCGATCTCCGCGACCATGTTCGTGAGCGTCGCGCGCTCGTCCGTGTCGAGATCCGCAAGAGCCTCGCCCTGGTACTCGACGACGAGGCCGATGGCGCCGCCCTCGCGGATGAGCGGCTGGGCGAGCAGGTGCAGCACGAGATCCTTCGCGCTCACGCCCGCGCGCAAGCGCCCGTGCAAGACGACGCGCAGCGTGCCCGGCGCCGCGACCCGCACATCGCCCGTCACCCAGGCGTTGGCGATGTCCGTCGTGCCCACGCCAAAGGCGAGACACCCCAGCGCGCCCGCGTGGGGCGTGTGGCTGTCGGTACCGACGACCACCTGGCCCGGGCAGGCGTAGCGCTCCGCCATGATGGAGTGGCAGATGCCTTCGGAGCCGCTGCCATCGGGCAGTTCGCCGTGCAGGCGGATGCCCTGCTCCGCGCAGAAGGTCTCCTGAAACCCCTTGAGGCGGTTCGCCACTTCCAGCAGCCCCATGGCGCGGTGTTCGGCCTTCATCGAATGATGCAGGAAGGTGAGATGGTCGCGGAAGGCGAGGACCGTCTCCGGATCCTTCACGCGCGCCCCCTCACCCAGCGCGGCCCGGAGGAAGCTGGCCGCCATGGGCGTCACATATTCGTGGCTGAAGCGCCAGTCCGCCTTCACGAAGAGGCCATCGCCAGGCCTCACGGCATCCAGCCCCGCGTTGCGGGCGAGGATCTTCTCCGCGAAGGTCATAGGGCGCGCCGCGTACGAGGGGACAGGCACCCTGACCTGACCCTTCATGCGCGCCGCGTTGAACGCGAAGAGGCCGCCGCGCCGCACGATCTCGGCCGTGATGGGGTCGAGGCCTTCGGTGAATTCCGAAAGCGGGATCGCTTCGCCCGCGCGGATGCGCGCGATGAGGCCGAAATCCGTGCTCGTGAGCAGGCCGAGGTTCTGGCAGTTCTGGCGGTAGATGCGCTCGAAGCTCTCCGCGATCACGAGGCGGATGCCCGCGCTCTGCTCCGCGTAGGGCGAGGCTTCGCGGCTCGATCCTTTGCCCCGCCGCTTGCCCGCGACGCTCGCCTTGAAGCCGCCCGCGCGCACGAGGCCTTCCTTGCAGGGAAAGGCTTCTCCGCACTTCAGGCCCAAGTAGGGGAAGTCCCCGAGCTTCTCGTCGAAGTGGTAGCAGATGAACGCGGGCGTGATCTCGTCCGTGCTGATCTGGTCGCGGAGCTTGCCCGCCTGCTCGAGGGAGATGTCCTCGCCCGCGAGTTGGCGAGCCACGAGTTCCGGGTTTTCGCTCAGGAAGAGAACGCGCCCATCAAGACGGAGGTGATCAGGAAGCATCGTCCTTGCCTTCGGCATCCTTCAGGGCCGCGTCCTGCACGGCGCGGAGGGGCTGGCCGGTCTTCCGGGCCACGGCGGCCGCGTCCTCGAACTCCGGATTGCGCGTGGACCCGTGGGGCCAGATGCCTTCTTTCACGGGCACCCGTGCGCCTTCCACGCGGGCCTCGATGAAGCGGCGTCCGGCCTCGGCCCGGTGCACGGGCCAGCTGCGGATGCCCAGGGTGGGCAATTCCGCGGAAACGCGCTGCTGCACGACCTCCAGCTTCCCCGATGGCACGAGCGCCGAAACGATCCAGCCACTGCGGCCCTTCTTGAAAATCGCGGGCGACACCCACACATCCACGGCGCCGACTTCCAGCAACCGTTCCTGCGCGAAGGCCACCTGCTGTGGCGTGGCGTCGTCCACATTGGTCTCGATCTGCACGAGACCTGTGGCGCCGCCGGGGACTTCGCCCAAAACGAGGCGCACCGCGTTGGGCGAATCCGCGAAATCCCAGCCGCCGCAGGCGTAGGCGATGCGTTCCGGGATGAAGCGCTCGGGCGCGCGGCGACGGGATGCGAAGACGCTCGCCAGCGCTGCGCCCGTGGGCGTGCAGAGCTCCTTGCCCTCCGGCGCCACGCCGGGCCGCGTCTCGAAGCCTTCCAGCAGGTAGTGGGTCGCGGGGCCGGGGATGGGGTAGAGGCCGTGGGCCATCTTCACGGTGCCCTTGCCCGTGGCGATGGGGCCGATCCAGGTCTCGGGCTCGCCGAGGGCGACGAAGCCCACCGCGGCCAGCGCCATGTCGGCGATGGAATCCTTCAGTCCCACTTCGTGGAAATGGATCGCATCCATCGGCATGCCGTGGACCTTGGCTTCGGCGCGGCCCAGCGCGGCGAAGGCGGCGCGGGCGAGGTCGGAAGCGCGGCCGTCGAGGTGCTTCGCCAGCAGCGCGTCCACTTCCTTCCAGGAAAGGCCGTGCTGATGGCCACCCACGGTGCGGCGCGAGGCGACGCGTTTCGATCCAGCGGGGAGCTCGATGTGCGAAAGGTCCGAGCCCTCATCCACGCGCCCGCCGATGACGACCTTGGCGCGCAGGCCCTCCAGCCCGCAGCGCATGGCGGGCTCCAGGCGCAGGTCCAGATCCTCGAAGGGCAGTTTACGAAGCGCGGCCTTCAGCTCGGCTTCGGGCGCGCCCAAGCTGGCGAAGGCCGCGACCCACAGGTCGCCCGACAGGCCGGAGAAGGGGTCCACCCAGAGCTGCGACATAGCTATAAGAATAGGCTGCCCATAGGTCCAGGAGAACGCATGCGTTCTCCTGGTGAGACCGGAGACTGGAGGCCGGAGGCCAAAAAACAAAGGGCCCCTCGCGGGGCCCTTTATGCGCGGGCTGGGCCGCTCAGTCCTTGTCTTCGTCCTCGGCCAGCTTGGCGGCCTGATCGTCCAGGTGCTTCATGAGGCGCTGGGCCATGTCCTCGTCCTCGAGGGGGGAGAACATCTCGTCCTTGACCTCGAAGATCTCGATGGAGAGATCCACTTCCTCGCCCTCGCTCTGGGCCTGCACCTCGGAGAGGGGGGCCAGGATGCAGAAGTGGCGGGATTCGAAGTCCAGCTCTTCGAGGATGGCGAACTCTTCCTTCTCGCCGTTCTCGTCTTCCAGCTCGACGACTTCGATCTCGAAGTCCTCATGCTCGTGATCGTGGTTGCAGTTCGGTCCGTGCTCGTGGCCTTCGTGAGCCATGGGGGCTCCTCCTCTAGCGTAATGAACCAGGGTATCGCCCAGACATGGGGGCGGGCCAGGAACTTTTTCGGGCATCAGGCTTCGGGCCTCCATGCATGCCATAGTGCCCATCCAGAGCGGCTAGACCTGCATAGAGGCCTGCAGCCTGACGCCCGATCAGCGGTTTTCGCCCTGGAGGTAATACGCCCCGTTCTTGGTCTTGAGGAAGGCGTCGAAAGGGATCTCCTCCTGCTTGAGGAAGCCCTGCTGGGGCAGCTTGCCGTCCCGGACCATCTCCACCACGGCGGCGATGCTGGCGGCGGTGGTCCAGCTGATGGCGCGCCACTCCTGGCCGGCCACCTGCATCTCGGGGTAGGCGCGGACGAACTCCTCGCGGGCCAGCATGCCGTTCTTCCAGCCTTCCACCGCGGCGTGGACGAACACATAGTCCTCGGCCGTGGGCGGCAGGGCGTTCTTCATGATCTTGCCGAGGAGGTCGCGATCCTCCTGCAGGCGCAGCTCCTGGAAGAGGAACTTGATCTGCTCGAAGTGGCCCAGGTAGCGCATGGTCTTGTAGTGCAGGTCGCGCACCTTGCCCGCGTAGGTCTCGCACATGGTGCCGAGGCCGCCGGAAGTCGTCGCGGCTTCGAGCTGGAGGCCGTTGATGTTGACGATTTCATAGCCTTCCAGGGCGGGCACCATCTGGGCCACGCCGCCGCGGATCACTTCGCAATCGTTGATGTACTCGTTGATGACGCCCTCAGGGCTCCAGTTGAAGGCGTAGCCCAGCTTGCCGCGGGGGTGCTTGGGCAGCGCGCCCACCTTCAGCTCGATGGAGCGCAAACTGTCGAACTTCTTGGCGAGATCGGCGCCGACGATGCCGATGAAGCCCGGCGCCAGGCCGCACTGAGGCGCCATGAGGCCCTTGCTGGTCTCGGCGAGCTTCCGGATGTGGTTGGTCGTCGGCACATCCTCGGTGAGGTCGAAGTAGTGGATGCCCGCGGCGGCGGCTTCGCTGCTCAACGCGATGTTCAGGTGGAAGGGCAGGCAGGACACGAGGGCGTCCGCGTCCTTCAGCAGCGGGCGCAGGGTGGCCGGGTTGTTGAGGTCCACCACCTTCGTCGCGAAGGGCAGGCCCTTGCGCTCCACGGCGTCGAGACCCGTCACCTCGAACTTCGATTCGTGCAGCAGGGTGGCCACGAGGGTGCCGACCTTGCCGAGGCCCATGACGATGACGCGATTGAGGCTCATGACTTCTCCTTCTTGCCTTTGGAAACAGGAATGGGGAGGCTGGCGGCCTCCTTGGTGGTCTCTAACACGACGGTGGTGCGAGTGGCGCGGACGCCGCGGATGGCGCCGACTTCCTTCATGAGCTTGGACAGCGCCGCCGTGTCCTTCACGCGCACCTTCACGAGGTAGCAGTCCTCGCCGGCCACATGGTGGACTTCGAGGATCTCCGGCCGCTTGGCGAGCGCACGGGCCGTGGCGTCGCCACCGACGGGGTCCTCCGTGCGAACGGCGAGGAAGGCCAGCAGGCTCAGGTCCACGGCCTCCGGCGAGATGAGCGCCGCGTAGCCCCGGATGAGGCCGCGCTCCTCCAGCTTCTTCACCCGCTCGAAGATCGCCGAGGTCGCCATCCCAAGGCTCCGCCCGATCTCCGCGTGGGAGGTCCGGCCGGCGTCTTGAAGGATCGCCAGGATTTTCTGGTCAGTGGCGTCAATCACTCGGTCAAAGTCCGAAAGTACCGAATGATTTTAACACGGCTTGTTAACCGCTCCGAACCCTCAATTCGGGCGGGGGCTGGCATTCCAACTCAAGCCAGGCCCCGGTGCGGGGGTGGGGCAGACCCAACCGGTGGGCATGCAGGAGGTAGCCGAGATCGCCCGGGAGGGCCGCGACGCCGGGCAGGAGGCCTCCGCCCGGCGCGTAGAGCGGATCACCCGCCAGCGGATGACCGGCCGCGGCCAGATGGATGCGAATCTGATGGGGGCGACCGGTTTCAATCTTCACTTCCACGAGGCTCGTCCCCGCGCGGCGCTCCAGCACGCGCGCGTGGCTGAGGGCGGGCTTGCCCGCAGGCGTGGCGGCGTGGACTGTCCCGAGCGCGGGGTGCGGCACCGGCCCGATGGGCGTTTCAACCGAAAAGGCATCCTGACGCGGATGGCCCTCGATGAGCGCGCGGTACACCTTCACCAGCTCCCGGGCGCGCAGGGCCTCGCACAACGCGCGATGGGACTCCGCGTTGCGGCTGAACACGACGAGCCCCGAGGTGCCGCGTCCCAGGCGGTGGATGGGCGCGGCGGCGGGATCCCGTCTCCGCACGAGATGAAGCAGCGTGTGCTCCAGGAAGCCGCCGCCAGGATTGGTCGGAAGTCCCGAGGGTTTCGCGACGGCAAGCAGATCCGCGTCTTCGTAGAGCAGCGCGAAGGCGAGCGGAACCTCCGGTTCCTCCCAAGGCGGACGCGCCCAGGCGATCACCTGGCCGCGCCGCAGCCGCGTCTCCGCCGAAGCAGGAGCGCCATCCATCAACACGAGCCCCGCCGCGATGCGCTCGCGCCACTCGGCTTCGCTCGAATGCCCATGTCGAGCCACGAGATGCGCGACCAAGGACAGGCCCTCATCCCGTGGGCCGACGATGTCGGTGTAGGTGAAGCCGTGATTCATGATTGAGGATAGCCAACGCAGGTATTCACCTCGAAGGCACAAAAACGAACTGTGATGAACGCTGATGCACGCTGATGAGAGACATCAGCGTGCATCAGCGTTCATCACAGTTAATTCATCTTCATTTCGTGTCGTTCGTGACGACTTCCTAGAACTGGTACGCGTAGGCCAGTTTCGCGAAGAGGCCGCGTTCGATCATGCGCTCTTCCGGCAGGCCGATGACCGGGTCGCGGTGGCGCTGGCCGGACCAGCCCACATAGGCGGTGGTGAAGGCGTTGGGCTGCCAGCCCACGAAGGCCTTGAGGTATTTGTCCGTGGTGTTCGCGTAGGCGCCGTCGTAGCGCACGACGAAGGCCTGGGTCTTGAGATAGATGTGGCTCGGCATCTGCCAGGTGGCCGCCGTGGACAACTCGCGCGCGCGGATGAGGCGCAGGCCATCGGATTCGCGGTCCAGCTCCGCCTGTTGCGCGTCGAATTGGTAGCCCACATTGAGGATCGCGCCGCGGGCGTTCGCATCGTAGGTGTGGAGACGGGCGGGCAAGCCGGAGGTGAGGTCAATGGTGCGGCCTTGCGTCGCGCGGACGAGCGCCTGGATGGAACTGAGGCGCTTCCAGCTCAGGGCCATGTTGGCGTTCCAGGTGGCGTTCGAGGTCACTTCATCATTCGCCCAAGTGCGCCCGGCGATGTCCCAATCCAGGCTCCAGGCCCACCGCCCGGCGGTCTCGATGTAGGTCGAGAGGCTGATGGCCCGGTCGAAGGGATGGCCATCCCACCATTGGAGGTCGCGCCAACGGAGCGTGGCGTTGGCCTGGGAGAAGGCGCCCTGGTTCCAATTGGCCTGCCACCCGAAGCCGGCCCGCTGGGTGCGGTAGCCGTTGAGATCAATGAAGCCGGAGGCGAGCACCAGATCGGGACTCGTCGCTTGGGTGAACAGGAAGGCGTTCCAGTTGCGGGTGTTCCAATCCATCTCCAGCGCGGTCGCGGTGCCGGATTGGGAAAGGGTGGAGCCGTCGGCTTGAGGGAGGTGGGACACGGAGCGGATGGCGCTGCCGATGAAGTGGAAGTCGGAGCCGAGCCACTTGTCCGCGTAGATGCCACCGCTCTGGCCGCCCGCCCCATCCGGCCCGCCCATGAGCGCCTTATCGGTGCCCACGAGCGAGATGCCGGAGCTGCGGTCATCCAGCCGGAACCGCGCCGCCGCCGCCGTGTCGCGGGTGGGAAGCGAATCCGCGCCCGCGCCGCCGTTGGCGTCCAGGATCAGGCCGCCCTCGTCGTCCTTGGCGTGCAGCACCGTCCAGCTCGCCCAGGAGGATTGGCCCGAGGCCTTCACGCCGTAGAGCGGCTCCTGCACCGTGCGGCTGAAGAACTGCTGCTGGGCGCCGGTGATGCCCAGCAGTTCCATGCCTTCCAGGAAGAAGGGGCGATGCTCGGGGTAGAGGACCTTGAAGCGGCTGTTGATCTGGAGCGGATCCACATCCGCGTCCACGGTGGCGAAGTCCGGGCGATAGGTGCCCTCCAGCGTGACGGAGGTGCCCGAGTAACGCATGTCCAGGCCCAGTTGCGTGCGCTGGTCCGTGGGCGCGTTGTAGGCGTCGGTCTTCGCGTAGGTGACGGAGGGGATGACGAGGAACGGCGATCCGGCCTGCGCCACGGGCGCGCCGGAGACCTTCGCCATCTGGCAGATGTCGCACTGGACATCCTTGCTCATGCGCGGCCAGGAAATGCCATAGCGCCGCTCGCGGGGGATGATGCGCAGGATGCGGACGCCCCACTCGCCCGGGCGGCGGCGGAGGCTGCTATAGGGCACGCGGAACTTCACGAGGTAGCCGGTCGGCGTCCGCACGCCGACGGAGTCCCAGAGCATGTCGTAGGAGTAGTTCTCGCCCGTGGCGTCCGTCACGATGGCGTCGCCCTGCCCACCCGCGGGCGTGGAGATGAGGCGGATGGTGCTCAGGCCCTTGCCCGAGGCGTCAATGTCGAGGCCCACAAGGTCCAGGTCGCCGCTGAAGTCATCCCGCTTCGTGAGCGCCGAACGCACCTTGGACGGGTCGGGATCCAGGCATTCCACGGCCACATAGAGCGCATCCGGCCCCCAGGCGAAATGGGCGATGGTGGGCCAGCGGTTCTCGCCCTTGTCGTCCGGCATGATCATGCCGAAGTCCTTCGCCACCCAGGAGCCCTCCCAGGTGGAGAGATCCGCGTCCGCCGCCATGGAGGGCGCCTTGGCCAACCGGGGAAACGCGAGGTGCGGAGGGTTCGGCGTCTGCGCGCACAACAGCGCGGAGCAGGCGAATGCCAGCGGCGGAATGCGCATAGGAAAGACCTCACCTGGACGCGGTGTCGCAAGGGATTACGAAGGCAGGTGGAGACGGTTTAGGGCCAGTCAGGAATTCGCCGAACGCCCACCCGTTCTCAGGCAGAATGGGGCGCCATGCCCCTCCCCCGCCGTCTGCCGCCGACCTGGCTCGTGCTGGGCTTCAACTTCCCCGCGCCCGGGGTTCCTGCGGAGAGGCCCACCTCCTAAGCTGGAAGGACCATGACGGCGCCCGCGGCTCCCAGCTCCCCTCGACAGCTCAACGGCCTCATCCTCCCGGGCGGCGGCGCGCGGGCGGCCTACCAGGTGGGCGTGCTCAAGGCGATCGCGGAGGCGCTCCCAGCCTCGGTGAAGATGCCCTTCCCCATCATCTCGGGCGTCTCCGCGGGCGCCATCAACGCGGCGAAGCTCGCCTCCCACGGCACGGATTTCCGCGAAGGCATCGCGGCCCTTTCGGACATCTGGGCGCACCTCACCGTGGATCAGGTCTATCGCACGGATCTGCCATCCGTGGCCGGGGATTCCTTCCGGTGGCTTCGCGGATTGCTCTTCGGCACGGATCGCGCGGGCGTGCGCTCCATCCTGAACAATCACCCCTTGAGGGAACTGCTCACCCGCGGCCTGGATTTCGACGCGGTGCAGGAAGCCATCGTCTCCGGCTCGCTCCGGGGCCTCGCGATCACGGCGGCGGGCTACACCAGCGCGGAATCCATCACCTACTTCCAGGCGGCATCGGATTGTCAGCCGTGGCGGCGCACACGCCGCGAGGGTCGTCCCACGCGGCTCACCGTCGAGCATGTGATGGCCTCCGTGGCGCTGCCCATCCTCTTCCCCGCCGCCAAGGTGGATGGTGAATGGCATGGCGACGGCTCGCTCCGGCAGACGAGCCCCGTCTCGCCCGCGATCCACCTGGGAGCGGAGCGCATCCTCGTCATCGCCGTGCGCAACGAGGATCCCAACGCGCGCCACCCGGACACGGCCATGCCCTACCCCAGCTTCGGCCAGATCGGCGGCTACATGCTCGACTCGCTGTTCATGGACGCCATCTACACGGACCTGGAGCGCATCCAGCGCATCAACCGCACCGTGGCCCAGGCGGCGGGCGGACACACCAATGAACTGCGCCCCGTGGACGCGCGCGTCATCGTGCCCTCCGCCGACATCCGCGACATCGTGCAGGCCCACAAGGCCGCCTTCCCGCGCACCGTCCGCACCCTCTTCGGCCTCATCGGCGCCCGCGGCGCGGCCGGCGGCCAGCTGCTCTCCTACCTGCTCTTCGACCAGGGCTACTGCAACGCCCTCATGGACCTCGGCTACAAAGACGG
>CAZKIM010000006.1:41069-51450 GCA_964552855.1 uncultured Solibacteraceae bacterium
CCGCGGAGGAAGGTGCGGTCGTGGCTCACGAAGAGCATCGTCCCTTCGAAGTCCTTCAGCGCGCCGATGAGCATCTCTTTCGTCGCCAGGTCCAGGTGGTTCGTGGGCTCGTCCAGCACGAGGAAATTCGGCGGGTTGAACATCATGCGCGCCATGACGAGCCGCGACTTCTCACCGCCCGAAAGCGAGCGGATGCGCTTGTCAATGTCGTCGCCGCTGAACTGGAAGGCGCCGAGGATGTTCCGCAGCACACCCAAGCCCTCCATCGGATAGTCCTTCTGCATTTGTTCGATCACCGTGAGCTCCGGGTCGAGCAGATCCAGCGCTTGCTGGGAGAAGTAGCCCATCTTGAGACTGGCGCCCAGCTTCACCTCGCCCGCGTCGGGCTGGAGCGCGCCCGACACCATCTTCAGGAGCGTGGACTTGCCCGCGCCGTTCTTGCCCATGACGCACCAGCGTTCACCACGGCGGATATGGAAGGCGAAATCATCGTAGATGGCCCGCGACCCGTAGCGCTTGGTGACGCCCGACAGCATCGCCACATCGTCGCCGGAGCGCGCGGGGGCGCGGAAATCCCACTTGGTCGTGATGCGCTTCTTGGGAAGCTCAATGCGTTCCTGCTTCTCCAGCGCCTTCACGCGGCTCTGCACCTGCGCCGCCTTGGCCGCGTGGGCCTTGAAGCGCTCGATGAAGCGCTGCTCCTTGGCGAGCTTGGCCTGCTGGCGCTCGAAGGCCGCCACCTGGTTGGCCTCGCGCTGCTCGCGCTCGCGAACATAGAAGTCGTAGTTGCCGTTGTAGGTGACGATGTCGCCGCCATCAATCTCCAGCACCTTCGTCACGATGCGGTTCATGAAGTCCTTGTCGTGGCTCGTCATCAGCAGCGTGGACGGCACGGACTTCAGGAAGGACTCCAGCCAGAGGATGCTTTCGATGTCCAGGTGGTTCGTCGGCTCGTCCATGAGCAGCACATCGAAGTTGCCGAGCAGCACCTTGGCCATGGACACGCGCATCTTCCACCCGCCCGACAGCGCGCCCACATCGCCATCAATCACCGCGTCCTCGAAGCCGAGGCCGTGCAGCACCGCGCGGGCCTTGGCCTCCAGCTCGTAACCGCCGAGGTGCTGATACTCCTCCTGCACATGGCCGAAGCGCTCGAGCGCGGCTTCGAAATCCGGATGCTCCGGATCGCCCATGGCCTTCTCCAGATCCGCCAGCTCGTGATGGAGGTCGCCGAGCCGACCGCTGCCGGCGATGGCCTCGTCCAGCACGGGGCGACCCTTCATCTCGTCCACCTCCTGCCGGAAGTAGCCGAGACTGAGCTTTTTCGGCAGGCTCACCGCGCCGTCATCCGCGTGCTCTTCGCCCATGATCATGCGGAAGAGCGTGGACTTGCCCGCGCCGTTGGGGCCGACGAGGCCCACCTTCTCGCCGGGGTTGAGCTGGAAGCTGGCGTCAATGAAGAGCACCTGCTTGCCGTACTGCTTGCTGACATCGGAAAACGCGATCATGGCTATCCCTGGCCCAAACCTCCAGGATACCGGCGGCGCGCGGGGGAACGCGCCGCTAAGATGGCGCCATGCCTCCCACTCCAGCCGAACCCGCCAAGACGCTCCGCAAGCCCGCGGCTTCGGGCAACAACCTCCGCGCGGCGGTGCTGGGGGCCAACGACGGGCTCGTCTCCAACTTCTGCCTGCTCATGGGCATGGCGGGCGGCGGCGCGGCGGAGAAGACCATCATCCTCTCGGGCGTGGCGGGACTCGTGGCCGGGGCCTGCTCCATGGCGCTCGGGGAATGGCTTTCCGTCATGAACGCCCATGAGATGTCCAAATCGCTCCTGTCGGAGGAGGCCCGGGAGCTCCACCAGGATCCCGAGGGCGAACGCGCGGAACTCGTCGAGATCTACCAGGGCCATGGCTTCGAGGATGGCGACGCTCGGGAGCTGGCGGATCTCGTCATGAAGAATCCCAAGCTGGCGCTGACGGTCATGGCCCTGGAGGAATTGGGCGTGGACCCGGCGGAGATGGGCGGCAACCCCTGGAGCGCGGCCGGGATGTCTTTCGTCCTCTTCAGCCTCGGCGCCATCGTGCCCCTGCTGCCCTTCTGCCTCGTGGCGCGCGACGCGGCGATGGCTTGGAGCGTGGGCCTCTCGCTCCTCGGCCTGCTGGGGATGGGCCTCGCCACCGCCCGCTTCAACGGCCGCGGCGCGATCTACTCCGGGCTGAGACAAGTCCTCATCGGCGCCGCCGTGGCCGCCATCACCTTCGGCGCGGGAAAGCTCTTCGGGGCCGAAATCAGCTAGAGCTTTGTATGCCGGTGGTGGCATTCCACCCAGGCTTCGGTGCCATCCAGATACGCTTCACGCTTCCAGATGGGCACCTTGTCCTTGATCTCGTCCATGGCCCAGGCGGCGGCGCGGAAGGCTTCGGCGCGGTGGGCAGAGGCGGTGACGACGAGGACGGCGGCTTCCGTCAGCGGCACTTCGCCGAGGCGGTGGTGGATCGCGCAGCCGGTCAGGCCGAAGCGCTCCAGGGCCTGCTGACGCAGCTTCTCCAGCTCCTTCTCCGCCATGGGCGCGTAGGCCTCGTAGGACAGCTTGAGCACGGCCTTGCCCTCATGGTGATCCCGGGCCCGACCTTCGAAGAGCACCAACGCTCCCGCGCGGGGATCGGTGAGCAGCCCGCGCAACACCTCCGGATCCAGAGGGGTCTGGGCCACGCGCACGAAGGGAACCGCATCCGCCATGCTTCCACCTTAGCGCCCGCCGCGCGATGCTGGAACGATGCTGACGAATGGCCCCACTGAAGTCGAACTCTTCGCGGACGGCGCGTGCCTGGGCAATCCCGGCCCGGGCGGTTGGGGCAACCTGCTGCGGGTCCGCACCAGCTCCGGGCTCCAGGAAAAGGAAGGCAGCGGGTCGGAAGCGGACACGACGAACAACCGCATGGAACTCATGGCCGTCATCCAGGGCCTCGAATCCCTCACCCGGCCCTGCGCTGTGCGGCTCGTCTGCGATAGCCAGTATGTGCTGAAGGGCCTCACGGAGTGGCTCCCCGGCTGGAAGCGCAAGGGTTGGAAGAAGGCCGATGGCAAGCCGGTGCTGAACGCCGATCTCTGGAAGCGCCTCGACGAAGCCGCGCGGCCCCACCGTATCAAGGCCGAATGGGTGAAGGGCCACGCGGGTCATCCCGAGAACGAGCGCGTGGATCGCCTCGCCAACGCCGCCGCCCATGCTGTGAAGGCATGACAAGAGGCCCTCGCGGGCCTCTTGTCATCGTCTCATCGGGAGCGCTGGTTCAGCGCTTGAAGTTGTAGACCATCTCCACCGTGCCGCGGGTGGCCTGGCCGTTGCGCTCCGCCGGGTTGTACTGGGACTGCATGGCGGCGTTCACGGCGGCGTCGTCGAAGCCGAGGTTGATGGGCGAACCCTGGAGCACCGTGGCCTTGAGAGGACGGCCGGATTCATCCACGAAGACCCGCAGCTTCACGGTCACCTCGCGGTAAGGCCCCCAAGCGTTGGCCATGCGCGCGCGGGCAGGGAGATTCGGCGTGGCGCGGCTGGCGACGGAGGCCGGCGATTCGGTCAACACCGCGGGAGCCTGCTGAGGCGCGGTCTGGGCGGGCGTGGGCGCCGCGGGCGTCGGCGCGGCGGGGGTCGGCGTCGCCTGCTGCTGCGGAGCCGGAGCGACCGGCTTCGGCGCCTCCTTGACGGGAGGCGGCTCCACCTTGGCGACCTTGGCGATCTGCTCCGTCTGCTGCTCGGCCTTTTGAGCCGCGGCCGCGACCTTCTGCTTCCGGGCTTCCAATTCCTGCTGCTTCTTCTGAGCCTCTTCCAACTGCTTCTGCAGGGCGGCCTTCTCGGAAGCGCTGGTGGTGGTCTGGAGTTGCTGCTGGAGCTGCTGGGACTTCTGCGTCGCGGCGTTGGCCTGGGCATCCAGGTCCGCCTTCTGCTGATCCAGCTCGGCCTTCATGCGTTGCAGCTCGACGAGCTGGGCCTGCACGGCCGGATCCACGCCCTTGCTGCGGCCGAAGAAGAGGTAGCCGCCGACGCCGAGGATCACCACGGCGGCCGCGCCGCCGACCATGAGCATCTTGCTCTTGCTCTTGGCCTCCTCGTCCTCGAAGCCCTCGATGTGCTGGGAGCGCGTGGCGCCGGAGCGCAGGGCGTCGCCCGCGGCCGTGTAGCCGGTGAAGTTGTCCGCCTGCTCGGCCTTGATGGCCGCGGCGTCGCGCTCGTTCTCCTCCCGGAAGAGGGTGTGCATGAAGAACGCCATGTTGAAGGTCGTGGGGCTGTAGTCGCCGTCGTAGAGCACGCGCTCCAGCTCGCCGTTGAAGGACTCCACCGAGGTGAAGGGGTTCCCCGGCACCAGCAGCCGGGTGAGGAAGGCCTTGATCTCCTGGGGAACGGGACCGTCTTCCTGGGCCGCCTTCAAGGTCGCGCCGGAGATGGCGGACGCGATGTCGCCGCCCACGGGGAGCTTCTTGAAGGTGAGCAGTTCATAGAGGATGGCGCCGACGCCGAAGAGGTCCTGCTGCAGCGGCGTGCCCACCTGCATCTGGAGGTAGGGGGCCAGCCAGTTCTGCATGGCCGTGGCGCGGGGCAGGAAACCCTTCATGGCCTGGGCGTAGGGCGCGTCTACGATTTGCGCGGCGCCTTCGAAGCTGACCCAGATGCTGTGCGGGCTCAGCAGGCCGTGGGGAAGGCCCTTGGCGTGCATCTGCACCACCGCCTGGGCCACGCCCTGGATGACGGAGAGCGCGTGGTCCACGCCGAAGGGAAGCTGCTCGTGCTGCGCCTTGTCAATCAACTGGGCGAGGCTGCGGCCCGGCACATAGTCGCAGGCGCAGACGGCGATCTTGCCGCCTTCGTAGCGATAGCCCTGGCCGAACGCGCGGGAACCGCCCAGCAGCGGGACATTCTTCTCGATGTCCGCCGCCTTGGTGCCCATGCCCGCCTGGAACAGTTCGTCAGAGAAGACGCGCACCAGCATGTGGCGATCGAAGGCCGCCCCGGCGGTCTGGACCCCGCGATGGAAAGTGCCGAAGGGATCCTTCGTCAGCTCGGAGGCGAGCAGATAGGAACCGGCGCGGGTGTAAGTGGCCATGGGGGACTCCGGGTGCTGGGGGAAGCGGGTCAACGATTAGAAAACATAGATCGGAATCGGCACAAAGACTAGGGAACCTGAGTCTAGTTTCCCGAAGGCGGCGCCTCCGGGTCCGCCGGAAGGGGCCAGTAGGCCCCCGCCTGGCGGTAGAGGAGGATCCAGAGGTTGGCCGTGGCGTGGACGGCGTTGGAGAAGGACAGCTGGAGCTGGGCGAAGGGCAGGCTCAGGTCGTCCCAGGGCCCCAGCCGCTTGCCGTTGGCGTCCACGCAGGCGGCGAGCAGCTTGTTCCGTTCGGCCTTGGTGGCGGCCCATTCCTGGATTCGGGGGCCGGGATCGGGCGGGGCGTCCAGGGCCCAGAAAGCCTCCTTCGTGACGAGGAGCTTGGGCAGCTTTTCGTCCCCGTAGGCCTCGAAGGTGTCCCGCAGGGGCGTCACGCCGGTGGTGCAGGACGGGTCGTGGAGGGACTGGACCAAATGGGCCAGGATCCCCAGTTCCCGGACCAGGTTCTCGGCCCCCACGCCTTCCTTGCTCATGCGCAGGATGGTCCGGTATTCGGATTCCACATCCGCCGCCGTGGCGGGCTGATCGTTGGCCTGGCCGCGGGCGGCGTCCAGCAGGATCCGAGGGTGGGAACGGAGCAGCAGGGAGAGGCGGCGGGGCACCATGCGCACCGCGCGCACCGTCGCGGCCTCGTGGACCCGCGGCGTGAAGGCCGCGAGCGGAAAGGCCAGGGGCGCTGCGAGGAGCCATGCGCGAAGGGGGAGCCGAAACCTCATGGGACCTCCAGGGGGGCGGAACCGTCGGAAAGGCCGAGGGCCTTGATGCGATGGATGAGGGTCGTGCGGGGCATGCCGAGGCGCCGCGACGCCTCGCTGCGATTGCCCCGGCAGGCGCGCAGGGTTTCCAGGATGCTCCGGCGTTCCAGCTCGATGAGGAAGGTCGGCAGGTCCGCCCCCGCGGCGAGGACGGGCGCTCCGAGCGCCGCCCCCGCGCCCGCGCCCACCACGGACACCGGCAGATCCTCCACCCGCAACCGCTCGGGATCGGTCCCCAGCGCCATGGCCCGCTCGATGGCGTTCTCCAGTTCCCGCACATTGCCCGGCCAGCGATGAGCCTCCAGCGCCCGCAGCGCCTCCGAATCCACCTGCTTCAAGGGCCGCCCCATGCGCCGCGCGAATTGGCGGATGAAATGGGCCGTGAGCGCGGGGATGTCCTCGGGGTGCTCGCGGAGCGCCGTGAGCTGCATGGGGATGACATTGAGGCGGTAGAAGAGATCCTCCCGGAAGCCGCGGTCCGCCACCCGGGCCTGGAGATCCTCATTGGTGGCGGCGATGACGCGCACATCCACCCGCACGCTGCGGTCCGTTCCGAGCGGCGTCACTTCGCGCTCCTGGAGCACCCGGAGCAGCTTCACCTGCAGACTCGGCGGCATGGTGCCGATCTCGTCCAGGAACAGCGTGCCGCCTTCGGCCTGGAGGAAGCGGCCAGGGCGATCCGTGCGGGCGTCGGTGTAGGCGCCGCGCACATGGCCGAAGAGTTCATCCTCCAGCAGCGATTCCGGGATGGCGCCGCAGTGGATGGCCACGAAGGGCTGCTTGGCGCGCGGGCTCGCCGCGTGGATGGCCCGGGCCACCAGTTCCTTGCCCGTGCCGGAAGGTCCTGACACCAGCACCGTGCTGCCGGACGCGGCCACGCGCTCGGTGAGATCCATCAACTGGCGGTAATAGGTGGAGGAGCCCACGAGGTGCGGAGCCGCGTCCGGCTCGCCCTCAAGGCGGCTCCGCAGCCGCTTGTTCTCCTTGTTGAGCCGCGCCTTCTCCAGCGCGCGCTGCAGCGTGTGCTCCAGCTGCTCCACTTCGAAGGGCTTGATCACATAGTCGTAGATGCCCGTCCGCATCGCCTGGAGCGCCTGCTCGACGGAAGTGGACCCGGAAAGCACCACCACCACCGTGTCCGGATCGCGGAGCGCCAACTGCGCGAGATCCAGGCCGCTCAAGTCCGGCAGCAGCAGGTCCAGCACCGCGAGATCGAAGCGCTCGGCCTTGAGCAACTGCGCCGCCCGAAGCCCGGAACCCGTCTGGACCACCTCGTGCCCGCGCCGGGCCAGCAGCTCAGAGACCAGGTCCAGCAGGCCCGGATCATCGTCCACCAGCAGAATGCGCGGAGATTCCACCCCTCCACTGTCCGGCCCTCGACGGAGAGCGTCAAGTTCGGAACACCTAGAGCCTATTTCAACATGACCGCGAGCCGCGCAAGGGGCGCCGCCCGAGTCAGGCAAGGAAGGTGAGGTGAGGCGCGGTGCGGCTACACCGCATAAGCCGAGCGTGACGCCGCATGGCGAGAGGCGCCGCCCCTTGCCCTCCGGACGAGCCCAGCCGCGCGCTCAGCTTTGTCAGACCGCTGGCTCGTATTTCCGATACGAGGCTTCGCGGCCTTCCGCGCTGAATCGCGCGGCTGGCCACCGTCGCGGCCCACGGGCATGTTGAAATAGGCTCTACCCATGCTCACCCGAGAAGGACTTTGGCGGCGTCTGGCCGGGGCTCCGGCTTGGCCGCTGGCCTGGGCGATGGCGCCCGCCTGCGCCCTGCCCTGGCTGCTGCCGGAGACTTGGGATGGCGCGGTGCCGACCGGCTGGCTCGCGTTGGGCTGGATGCTCGTGCTGGCGAGCGGCCTGCTGCTGCGCTGGCGAAGGCTCGCAGGGGTTCCCATCGCCCTCGCGCTCTGCTGGGGCACCTTCGGCAACCTCCACCAGCGGGCGCGGTGGGAGGCATCGCTGCCCACGGGCTACGCGGAGGTGGAGGGCGTGCTCGCCGCGCCGTGGACCCGCGTGCAGGATGGGCTTCGAGGCGAGGTGGCGGTGAGCGCGCCGGCCTCGCTGCGCGGCGCGACGCTTTCCGTGCGCATCCCCGCCGAGGGGCTCGCGCCGGTGCCCGCGCCCGGTACGCCGGTGCGGGTTCGAGCGGAGCTGCGGATCGTGGACCCCGCGCCGACCTTCGTGGGCGAGCGGCCGCTGTGGCGGGCTCGCAGCGACCGCGCGCCCCGCCGTCTCGTGCTGCGCAGCGCGGCGCAGATGGAATCCCTGGGGCCTCCGCGACCTTCGCTCGCGCTGCGGCTCCAGGCCTGGGCGAGAGCCCGGTTCGACGCCCTGCCGCTGGAGGGCGCGGCGCGCGATCTCTGGGGCGCGATGGCGCTGGGGATTCCGCCCGCGGACCCGGACCGCTTCAGCGTCTTCGCGGAAAGCGGCACCGTGCATGTGCTCGTGGTGAGCGGCCTGCAGATGACGCTCGTGATGGCGCTGCTGGAAGCGCTGCTCGGCCGCCTCCTCGCCCGGGGCGCGGGGCTTGGAAGCCTCGCGGGCGGGCTCGCCTACGGCCTCGTCGTGGGCTTCAACGCGCCGGTGTGGCGCGGCTTCCTCATGGGCGCGGCCTGGGTGCTGGGGCGCGGCACGGGGTGGAAGCTGCCGCCCGCGTTGGGGCTCCACCTCGCGCTGCTGCTCTGGCTGTTCTTCCATCCGGCGGCGGGGTGCGAACCGGGATTCCTGCTGGCGTGGTGGGCGCTTCTGGGCCTGCTCTGGGGCGCGGAACCCCTGGCGGGACTGGTTCGTCCCTTGATGGGACGCGGCGCTGGACTCCTCGGTAAATTCGCCGCGCCATGGATGGCGACGATCCCACTGCTCGCTCTGCTGCACGGCGGCGCGCCCACCTTCGGCCTCTTCGCGAACCTGCTGGTGCTTCCGGCGGTGTCCCTGCTCACGCCGCTGTGCCTCGCGCTGACGCTGCTGCCGCTTCCCGGTCTCGTCCACGCCGTGGCCCTTCCGCTCCGCTTCCTCGCCGATCATCTCGCCCCGGCGCTCGCGCACATCACGCCCCTCGCCACGGGCTGGCTCGCGCCGTGGATCGCGCTGCTGCTCGCGTGGCTTTGGCTCGCGCACCGGCAGGCCTCGCTGCGCCGCACCCGCGCCCTCGCCCTGGGCATCACCGCGGCGACCTTCGCGCTCATGGCCTTCCACGGCACGGGCCGCGCGCCGACCTCCTTGAGCCTGGAGGCGGTGGACATCGGCACCGGCGACGCGCTGATCCTGCGCGCGCCGGGCGCGGAGCCGGTGGTCGTGGATACGGGCGAAGATCCCTGGGCCGCGCGGCGCCTCGTGCGCGCCCTCAGCCGCCGCGGTGTGCGCGAACCGCTGAGCCTCGTCCTCACCCATCCCCACCAGGATCACGCAGGCGGTTGGGCGACGCTCGCGCGGCTCTGGCCCATCGCCGCGACGCGCGTGCCGGTGATCGCTGATGCGGAGCGCTGGGCGCCGTGGATGCCGACCGGCGTTCATCTCGAAACGATGCGCCGAGGCGATGCATGGGCCGAGGGTCCGCTCGCCTTCAGCGTCCGTTGGCCGCCCAAGCCGTTCCAACTTCCGGACGCGAACATGGTGAGCCTCGTGCTGCGCGCGCGGTGGCGGGACCGGGAGCTGTGGCTCATGGGCGACGCGCTCCAGCTTCAGGAACACGATCTGATGGACCTCGGCGATCCCGGCCCTGCCGGTGGCTTCCACCGCGTGCTGAAGGTCGGCCATCACGGCAGCCGCAGCAGCGGCAACCCCGCCTGGCTCGCCGCCCTCGCGCCGGACGCGGCGCTCATCACGGCGGGCCTCCACAACCGCTTCGATCATCCCCACCCGGAAACGCTGGCCACGCTTCAGGCGCTCCACATCCCGACCACCATCGTCGGCCCCCGGCGTGGCGCGCGGCTCGAAGCGATCTCCGAAGGATGGAAGGTCGAAGGCGGCGATGGCAGTTCATCGTTCTTTCCGTTCAGGCGGGATTCGTCCGGATCTGCGAACTGAAAGCGGAGCACAGAGGGCACAGAGAAACGCAGGAGGATAAGGGGAATTTTCTCTGTGCCCTCTGTGCTTGCTCTGTGTCCTCTGTGTTCCCGCTTTTGTCGTCGCCGGAATTTTCAGAACACCTTCAAATCTCGAAGCCGCTCGATGAGGGCGCGGCTTCCGGTCCCGTGGTTGGCCTTCCATTGCGCCTGAGCTTCCGGCCCCACTTCGTTCACCACCACGAGCGCCGCGCCAACGGGCACAGCCGCCGCGTGGCAGGCGGCGTAGACGCCCGTCAGTTCCAGATGCTCCGCCGCGCCGAGCCTTCCAAGCAGCGCCGCGCCGTCGCGCGTCTTCGTGATGGCGGGCGGCACCACGACCTCGTGGCGCGGAAGGGGACCATCCAGCGTCGCCGCCCAGCGCGTGCCTTCGATCTCGGGCCGGTAGGCCTCGCCCCGCA
>CAZKIM010000007.1:0-2642 GCA_964552855.1 uncultured Solibacteraceae bacterium
AGCCCTCGCCTCAAGGCTACACTGGCCCCATGGCCGCGCGTCCCTTCCGCCTCAGCATCATTGACTACCTGAACGCGGCGCCGCTGAACCACGGGTTCAAGCAAGGGCTGGGCTGGGAGCATTTCCACCTGAAGTTCCACTACCCGAGCGTCTGCGCGGATCGGCTCCGGGAAGGCGAGGTGGATGCCGGGCTCATCAGTTCCATCGAGTACTTGCGAATTCCCGATCTGAAGATCGTGCCGGGGCTGTGCATCGCCTCGCCCAAGCGGGTTCGGAGCGTCGTCATCCTCTCCAAGGTGCCCCCGGAGGAGATCAAGAGCCTCGCGCTGGACACCAGCTCGCGCACTTCGGTCGTGCTGGGTCAGTTGCTGTTGCGCGAGCGCTACGGCGCGAACCCGGTGGTCCACGACATGGGGCCGGACCTCGGCGCCATGCTGGCCGAACACGACGCGGCGCTCATGATCGGCGACGGCGCCATGCGCGCGGCGAAGGACGGCCTCTTCGTCCTCGACCTCGCCGAGGAATGGCACGCCTGGACGGGCCTTCCCTTCGTCTTCGCGCTCTGGTGCGTCCGCGATGACGCGCCCGAAGTCGCCGCCCCCGGTGGCGTCGCGCCCTTTTTCCACAAGAGCTACGAGATGGGCAAGGACGCCCTCCACGCCATCGTGGAGGAGGCCCGGCGCAGCATCGGCTGGACCAAGCTGGAACTGGAGGAATACCTCACCGTCAACCTGAGCCACACGCTGGGCGAAGCCGAGCGCCAAAGCCTCGCGCTGTTCTTTGAGAAGGCCATCCGCCACGGCTTCGCGGCGGAAGCGAAGGATTTGAAGTTCCTATGAAAAGCGACCACGCCGAGGACAGCGACGGCAAGGGAGCCTGAAAGGTGGGAAATCGAATCGTGAAGCCCCGCTCTTGATGTCCAAGCCAATGCCAGGGACGACCAAAACTGGAACACAGAGCGCACAGAGGATCACGGAGGGCACAGAGGTCCACCGTCAAATGGCCAGTGGGGCCGGTGGTTAAGGGCGGCTCCGCGCATGATCGGCCTGGCCCTCTCTGCGTTCTCTGCGCCCCTCTGCGATCTCTGTGTCTCGTTTTTTGCTCTCCAAGGCGTGGTCTCTGGGCCGAATAGGTCTCCCCTGCTCGCAAGCCCGCGATGAATTCAAAATCCATCTTCTCCGCTGCCCTCCGCCGCTCCGCTGCCCTCCGCGTGGTATTTTTTGCCGTCCGAGGTGCCTCCCCATGTCCGACCTGACTCAGCTCTTCCGCGCCCACCTCGCCAAGCGGCAGGCCGATGCGGAGGAATCCCTCGCGCGGACGGGCTTCTCGTCGCTCGTCATCAGCAGCGGCGCCCCTCACACCTACTTCGCCGATGACCAGGACGCGCCCTTCCGCGCCGTGCCGCACTTCACCCACTGGTGTCCCATGGCCGGGCCGCACCATGTGATCGTCGCCCGGTCGGGCAAGAAGCCGTTGTTGGTGCGCTACGCGCCCGAGGACTTCTGGTACGAGCAGGTTCCCCTCACCGAGCTGTGGGGCGGCACGCCCTTCTGGCTGGAAGGCTTCGACCTCGTGGAAGCCGGCAGCCTCGACGCGGTGTGGGAGGCGGTGGGCGCCCTGCCCGGCGGCGCCTACATCGGCAGCGAGACGGACCGCGCCGCGGCGGCAGGACTCGCCGCGAACCCCGACAAGCTCACCAAGCACCTGGACTGGCTGCGCAGCACGAAAACGCCCTACGAAATCGCCTGCCTGGAAGAGGCCACGCGCCTCGGGGCCTTGGGCCACAAGGCCGCGAAGGAAGCCTTCCTCGCGGGCGCATCGGAGTTGGAGATCCATCAGGCCTTCGTGCGCGCCGTGGGATCCGTGGACGCGGACCTGCCCTACGGCACCATCGTCGCGCTCAACGAAAAGGGCGCGATCCTGCACTACGAGGGCAAGCGGCCGACGGTTCGCAAAGGCGCCGTCCTGCTGCTGGACGCGGGCGCGAAGCACCTGGGTTACGGCTCCGACATCACCCGCACCCACGCCGCGCCCCATTGCGATGACCGCTTCGCCGCCCTCATCGCTGGCATGGAGAAGCTCCAGCAGGGCCTCTGCGCCGATGTGCGGCCCGGCCTCCACTACGGCGCCTTCCATCAAAGCGCCCACACCCGCATCGCGGGCCTGCTGAAGGAGCACGGCATCCTCAAAGGCAGCGCGGACGAGGCTGTCGAGAAGGGCTGGTCCCGGGCCTTCTTCCCCCACGGCCTCGGCCATCACCTGGGCATCCAGGTGCATGATGTGGCCGGCAAGCAGGTCGGCCCCGATGGCGAATACGCCGCGCCCCCGCCCGAACATCCCTTCCTCCGCACCACCCGCGTCATCGAAGAGGGCCAGGTCTTCACCGTCGAACCCGGCCTCTACTTCATCCCCATGCTGCTCAAACCCCTGCGCGAGAACGGTGCCGGAGCGGCCTTCGACTGGAAGCTCATTGACGCGCTGACGCCCTTCGGAGGCATCCGCATCGAAGACAACCTCGTCGTGACCAAGGACGGCAGCCGGAACTTGACGCGCGAGAAGCTGCCCCATTGAAGGTTCAGTAAAAAGACGGCACTGGAATCGAGCTTCGACAAAGCCTCGCTTTGCGATATACAGGAGGCATC
>CAZKIM010000007.1:2742-33681 GCA_964552855.1 uncultured Solibacteraceae bacterium
CGGCACTGGAATCGAGCTTCGACAAAGCCTCGCTTTGCGATATACAGGAGGCATCGTCTGGAGGTTCCATGCGTCGCGCTTTGATCCTGTCCGCCCTTGTGTGCGGCTCCGTTCCCGCGCTATTCGCGCAGGCTTCTGCCCCTGCTGCGACTCCGGTGGCGCCGTTGTCGGTGGATTCCCTCTTCAACCCGGCGAAGGCGGTGGAGTACATCGGCTTTCCGAAGGCGCGGCTTTCCTGGGCTTCGGACGGGACGCTGGTGGCGGCGGAGTTCGACAAGCACGGCGTCGCCTTCCTGAAAGTGGATCCGAAAACCTGGAAGAAGGAGCCGCTCTTCGACGCGGAGAAGTTGTCGGCGGCGCTGACGGCGGCGGGCGCGGATCCCAAGGCCGCCGGGATGGCGCTGGGCATGGGCCGCTTCCGCTGGAACACGCCACGCACGGCCTTCGTCCTGAGCGTGGCGGATGACCTCTACCTCGTGGATCTCGCGAAGGTGCAGGCGAAGCGCCTCACGAACACAGAGGGCGATGAGATCGAACCCACCTTCAGCCCGGATGGCACGAAGGTGGCCTTCCTGCGCGGCAGCGACCTCTATGTGGTCACCACCGCCGATTCCAAGGAGACGCGCCTCACGACGGGCGGCGACGAGACGCACCTGAACGGCCGCCTGGACTGGGTCTACCAGGAGGAGGTCTACGGCCGGGGCGACTTCAAGGGCTTCTGGTGGGCGCCCGATTCCAGCAAGCTCGCCTACCTGAGCCTCGACGAATCCAAGGTGCCGGTCTACACGCTCACCGATGACCGCACAGCGGATCAAAAGCTGCTCCAGGCGCGCTATCCGAAAGCCGGCGATCCGAACCCCATCGCGAAGCTCGGCATCGTGGATCTCAACGGCCATACCACCTGGACGAAGGATCCTTACAACGGCGCGGAGACGCTCATCGTGCGCGTGGACTGGACGCCGGGCGGCACGCTCATGGCCGCGTGGATGAACCGCGTGCAGACCTCGCTGGATCTGCGCGCCTACGAGGGCGCGGATTCCAAGGTGCTCATCCATGAACAGACCAAGGCCTGGGTGGACACCGAGCACACGGAGATGCCGCTCTTCCTCAAAGACGGCAGCTTCCTATGGCAGTCGGATCGCACGGGCCACCATCACCTCTACCGCTACGCGGCGGACGGCTCGCTGATGGGCGCCGTGACGAGCGGCGATTGGGATGTGAAGGATCTCTTCGGCGTGGATGAGAAGGGCAAGCATGTCTACTTCGCGGCGGACAAACGCAGCCCCATCGCGGTGGACGCCTACCGCGCGGACCTGGGCAAGGCGCCGGATGACAAGCTGGAATTGCTCACCGCCCGGGAAGGCTCCCATCGAGTTCAATTCGATCCCAAGTTCCGGTACTTCCTGGACACCTGGAGCGACATCCACACGCCCTACCAACTGAGCTTGCTCGACGCCAGCGGCAAGACGATGCGGATCATTGATGACAACCCGCCCAGCGCGGCCTGGAAGGCGCAGAAGCTCGGCGAGGTCACCTTCCAGACGGTGAAGACGCGCGACGGCTTTCCCATGGAGACCATGCTCATCAAACCCGTGGGCTTCGACCCGGCGAAGAAGTACCCGGTCTACGAGCATCTCTACGGCGGTCCCGCCGCGCCGCAGGTTTCGAACGCGTGGAACCGCGAGATGCCCTGGTTCCAGTTCCTCGCCCAGCAGGGCTATGTGGTCTGGGTCTGCGACAACCGCAGCGCGAGCGCGAAGGGCATCGCCTCGGCCTACGGCATCTACAAGAACTTCGGCGCGCAGGAATTGCAGGATCACCTGGATGGCCTGAAGTGGCTCGGCGACCAGGGCTTCGCGGACACCACCAGAGTCTGCATCGAGGGCTGGAGCTACGGCGGCTTCATGAGCGCCTACGCGCTGACGCACTCGAAGGCCTACAAGCTGGGCATCGTCGGCGCGCCGGTGACCGACTGGCACCTCTACGACAGCATCTACACCGAGCGCTACATGGACACGCCCCAGGCCAACCCCGAAGGCTACAAGACCAGCTCCGTGGATCTCGCCGCCAAGGACCTGCACGGCAAGATGCTCATCATGCACGGCACCTCCGACGACAATGTCCACCCGGCGAACACGATCCAGCTCATCCAGGCGCTCCAGAACGCGGGCAAGGACTACGAACTCCAGCTCTTCCCCGGCTCGGACCACGGCAGCGCCTTCGGCAAGCCCATGCAGCGTTTTTCCATCTACCGCGCCCGCTGGGACTTCATCAAAGCCAATCTGTAGGCAGGACGCGGCCCCGAAGGCATACTGATCGGATTACCCCAGGATTCCCATGAGCCTCGCCCTGCTTCAGACGCCCACCGGCTCCGGCTTCGGCTGGATCGTGCCCGTGCTGATCTTCGTCGCGGTCCTCGCCGCCACGCTCGCGCCGACCTTCATCGAGATGCGCAAGCACCACCCGGCGGGCCTGCGGGTGCTCTTCTTCGTCGAGATGTGGGAGCGCTTCAGCTACTACGGCATGCGCGCGCTGCTGCTGCTCTACATGACGGCGGACGCGGCCCACGGCGGCCTGGGGTGGCCGCTGGCCAAAGCGGCGGTCATCTACGGCACCTACACCATGAGCGTCTACGCCTTCGGCCTTCCCGGCGGCTGGATCGCGGACAAGTTCATCGGCTATCGCAAGGCCGTGTTCATCGGCGGCCTCTTCATCGCCGCCGGTCAGTTCGCCTTGGCCTTCAAGGCCACGCCGATGTTCTTCACCGGCCTCGCCCTGATCATCATCGGCACAGGCCTGCTCAAGACCAACAGCACGACCCTCGTCGGCCAGCTCTATGGCAAGGACGACCCGCGTCGGGATGGCGGCTTCTCCATCTACTATGTCGGCATCAATGTGGGCGCCTTCATCTCGCCCCTGATCTGCGGCTGGCTGGCCCAGGATCCGGCCTTCATGGCGATCCTCGGCAAGATGCACCTCGCGACGAATTCGGGCTGGCATTGGGGCTTCGCCACCGGCGGCGTCGCCATGATCGCGGGCCTCATCCAGTACGCGCTCCAGCAGGACAAGCTTGGCAACGCCGATTACGAGTCCATGGACAACGATCCACGCAAGAAGGCCGAGGCGGACAAGACGCCGCTCACGCCGGAGGAGTGGAAGCGCCTCGCCGTCGTCATGATCCTCTTCGTGTTCTCCACCTTGTTCTGGGCGGTCTACGAGCAGGCGGGCTCCACGCTGAACCTCTTCGCCGACAAGCATGTGAACACGACGATCTTCGGCTACGCCTTCCCATCCACCTGGTATCAGAGCGTCAATAGTTTCTTCATCTTCCTGCTGGCGCCGCTCTTCGCGTGGCTGTGGGTGCGCCTGAGCACGGCGAAGAAGGAGCCCAGCAGCCCCGCCAAGTTCGCCGTCGGCGTCTTCCTCGTGGGCGGCGGCATGGCCGTGCTCATCCCCATCTCCAAGCTGATTGACGCGCATGGCATCCAGGCCGGACCCTACTGGCTCATCGGCGTCTACTTCCTCCACACCGTCGGCGAGTTGTGTCTGAGCCCGGTGGGCCTGTCGCTGACCACTAAACTCGCGCCTCAGAAGATCGCGGGCATGGTGATGGGCCTCTGGTTCTGGTCCATGGCCCTGGGCAACCTGCTGGCGGGCCTGGCCGCGAGCCTCTTCGTGGGCATGACGCTCACCCATGTCTTCGAATTGATCTTCGTGATCATGACCGTGGCGACCCTCGTCCTCATCGCCCTCACCCCCTCCATCAAGAAGCTCATGGGCGGCGTCCACTAGCGTGGTGCTCGACAAATCCTGGAGCATTCGAAACGCGAGCGCACCACGCGCGGTGGGGGTTTGGGGGCACGGCAGTGCCCCCAAGGGGTGACAGAGGAATCAAGCGCAGCTTGATCCCTCGCCCGAGGGGCCATGCCCCTATGGAAGCGGACTGGTCCACCGCCACATCCGATTCAAGCCGTTCAGGACCAGTCCACTAGCTGGTAGCCTTTCCCCATGGCTGCCTGCGACGAGCATGGACTGCTGGGCCTCGAGGAGGCCATGGCGCGGTTGGCGGCGGCCATCGTCTCGCCATCGTGGGAATCGGTGCGGGCGGATCGGGATGATCCGGCCCTGGATCGGTCGGCGATGGACGGCGCGGCCATGCGCAGCGCCGATGGCGCCCTGCCCCGCGCGGTGGTGGGCACGCTCTTCGCCGGAGACAACCCCTCGACCTACCTCGTCGGCGCCGGAGAAGCGGTTCGCATCATGACCGGCGCGGCGCTGCCGGAAGGCGCGGACTGCGTGGTGCCGGTCGAGCACCTGCGCGAAGTGGTGAACGGCCTCGTGCCCGATCGCGCCCCGGAGGCCGGCGCCAACATCCGCCCCAGAAGCAGTCACGCGACGGTCGGCGACACGCTCCTGGCGGAGGGCCTTCCCCTCAACGCCGCCCGGGTGGGCCTGCGCGCCTGGACGGGCCTGCCTTCGCCGCCACCCAAGCGCGTGCGCGTGGGCATCGCCAGCACCGGCGACGAGCTGAGCGGCGATCCCGCGCCCTGGCAGATCCGCGATTCCAACGGCCCCATGCTCGCCGCGCTCGCGCACAACCTCGGCGCGTGGGCCCTGCGCCTGCCGCCGCTGCCGGATGTGAAGGGCGCGCTGGAGGAACGGCTCTCGGATCTCACGGGGCTGTCGGTGCTCATCACCTCCGGCGGCGTGTCCATGGGCGAGCGTGATCTCCTGCCTGGCGCGCTCAAGGCGCTCGGCGCGGAGATCCTCTTCCACAAGCTGGACCTGAAGCCCGGCAAGCCCATGCTGGCCGCGATGCTGGGCCGCACCGTGGTCCTGGGCCTGCCCGGCAATCCGCAAGGGGCCTACCTCAACGCGCGGATCTTCCTGCCCATCGTGCTCGCGCGCCTGCAGGGCACGGAGATTCCCGAACTCTGGCGCCACGGGCACCTCGGCGAGGCCACGCCCAACAAGGGATCGAGGCCGATGCTCCAACCCTGCCGACGGGAAGGCGACCACCTCTTCCCCCTGCCCAACCGCGGCAGCGGCGATCTCATCGCGCTGGCGAAGGCCGATGCCTGCGCCTGGATTCCGTCGGGCGGCGCGCCTGCCGGTCCCGTGCGCTACCTGGACCTGCCGTGATCCGGCGCGTCGCGGCGCTGCTCTTCGCGTGCGCCGCGCTCTCGGCCCAGGATGGCCCCTATGTGCAGTGGGACCATGGTCAACCCGGCAAGGCGCGCGTCTACGCCACCGATGGCACGGTCGTCACCAAGCGGGATCGCAAAGCGCCCTTCTCCCTGGCGCTCCCGGGCCTGAGCGCCGAGCCGCTGCGCCTCACGGGCAAACCCTACGCGCCCGATGGCGACACCTTCCCGATGCCGCCGAAGATCACGGCCGTGAGCGACATCCACGGCAACTTCAACGGCCTGCTCACGCTGTTGAAGGCGCATGGCGTGGTGGATGACGGCCTCCACTGGATCTACGGTCGCGGCCACCTCGTCATCGCGGGCGATGTGGTGGACCGCGGCCTCCAGGTGACGGAAGCCCTTTGGTTCATCCGAGCGCTCGAAGACGAAGCCAGGCGCCACGGCGGTCGCGTCCATCTGCTCCTCGGCAACCATGAGCAGATGCTGCTCTCCGGCGACTGGCGCTACACGCAAGCGCTCTACACCGCGCCGCCCAAAGGGATGCCGACCCTCGCCGCGCGCTTCGGCCCGGAAGGCGAATTCGGGCGCTGGCTGCGCTCCAAGCCCGCGATCCTCAAGCTCGGCCCCTTCCTCTTCTGCCACGGCGGCCTCTCTCCGGCTCTCGCCGCCCGGGGCGAAGCCATCGCCTCCACCAACGCCATCCTGCGCGCCCACCTCGCGGATCGTTCGCGGGATGCCACCGGGGACGCGGCCTTCCTGCTCGGCTCCGAGGGTCCGCTCTGGTATCGCGGCTTGTTGCCCGATGAGGATGATCCGGCCTCCGATGCGGAAGTGGACGCGATCCTCGCGCGCTACCGCGCGAAAGCGCTCATCATCGGCCACACCACGGAATCGGAAGTGGAATCGCTCCACGGCGGCAAGGTCTACGCCATTGATGCCGGACTCAAAGTCGGCAAAGGCCAGGTGTGGATCTGGGAAGGCGGGCGCGCCTACCGCGGCCTCATGGATGGGAAGCGCGTTCCGTTGAAGTGAATGGCCTCTCTGCTGGTCAAAAAAGGAACACAGGGGGCACAGAGAAAAGCAAGAGGACACAGAGGAAAGAATAAGCAGGCTTCACCAGCTCTTCTCTGTGTCCTCTGTGTTCCTCTGCGCCCTCTGTGTTCCTGCTTTTCCCTCTTCGGCGGAAAGAATCATCCCCACGAGCCCCGTCGCGCGACGATCCTCCTTGCGCGCGGCGAGGAGGGGAAGGTTCGCGTCACCGATGATGAGCGCGTGCTTCCTCGCCCGGGTGAGCGCGGTGTAGAGGTTCTGCCGAGTGAGGAGCGGATGATCGCTCTCGGGCAGCACGATCGCGACTCCATCGAACTCGGAGCCTTGGGCCTTATGGACCGTGAGCGCGTAGGCGAGCGCGAGATCGCCCGCGATGGCGCCGAGGGGATAGGAACGCAGGCCATCGTCTTTCAGGAATACCGCTTCGCGATGGGTCTCGTCGTCCCGGCGCACCTTGAGGACGAGCCCCTGATCGCCGTTGAAGAGGCCGCGGGCGTAGTCGTTGCGGGTCATCATCACCGGTTCGCCAAGGTAGAAGGGCAGATCCCGCTGAAGGCCGCGCCCATTGAGGGCCCACGCCGCGGCGTGGAGCGCGCCGTTCAAGCCTTCGGCGCCTCTTGGCCCCTCCTGGAGCAGCGTGAGGAGGCGGAAACGATCATGATGAGCGAGCAGCGTCAGGATCGCGCCGCGCGAAGCTTCGTCGAAGCCGCATGAATCGTGCGCATAGTCGCGGTGAATGAGGCGTTCATAGTCCTCCAGCGCCGTGATGCGCTTTCGCCAGTGGGCGAGCAGATCCGCGAGGGCGGACGGTTCCAGCAGCTCGACGCCTTGCCCGGAGATGTCCGCGAGCGATGCGTTCCTCGGAAGATCGTGCTCTTCCACGGCGCCTTCCCGCACCCGCCGCGCATAGGCGAGGATGGCGCGGCCCGCGGGATCGGAGGGATCCATGCGGTAGCTTCGCTCCAGCCGCGCCACCCCGTTCGGATTCGCGGCCACGAGATCCCGCAGGACCGCGCCCTGCCCCACGCTGGGAAGTTGATCCGCGTCACCAAGCAGGACGAGGCGGGCCTCGGGCTTCAGGGCCTCCAACAGGCGGAGCATGAGGGCCTGATCCAACATGCTGGCCTCATCCACCACCACCAGATCCGCATCCAGCGGATGCTCCGCGTCGTGGCGCCAGCCGCGCGGACACCAACCCAACAGACGATGGAGGGTGCGCGGGCTCGCGAGCCCGCTCAAGGACGCGCTGAGGCGCTGCGCGGCCTTTCCGGTGGGCGCGGCGACTTCGATCCGCAAGGAACCCGCGCTCTGGAGCAGCGCGGCGACGATGGACGATTTGCCGGTCCCGGGTCCTCCGGTGATGACCGCGAGGCGGGAGGACGCCGCGAGACGAAGCGCCGCTCGCTGTTCCTCGTTGAGCGCGAGGGGGTGTTCAAAGGCCGAGGTCGGAATCTCCAGCTCCGGCGCTGGCCGCAGGCGCTCAAGGATCTTCTTCGCCAGCTGCCGTTCCTCGTGGGCCGCCCGCCCGGTAGCGAGCCACCCGTCCCCGACGAGGATCGCCGCGAGCTCGTCCGGCCCCGCGACCAGTCCTCGCAGGGCCGGGTCCGATTTGAGCGCAGCCGCGTCCGGCAAGGGTCCGAAGGCGCCGAGCCAGGTGGGGCCCTCATCGTCCAATCGCAATCGCGTGTGGCCTTGAGCCTCCGCCAGGCGCGCGTGCAGGGCGGCGGAATAGAGGCGTTTGGCAGCCTCCGCATCCTTCACCATTCCCGCCAGCACGGAGGGCTCCCACGCCAAGTCCGCCTTCTGGCCGAGCGCCAGAAGCGCCGTGGCCCAGGCGGCGGGAAGCGGGATGGGCTCAGGCATGGGCGCGCTCCAACATCGCATCGAGCTCAGTGGCCCACGCCCGCGTCTCGCGCCAGGTCGGGCGTTCGGACCATTGACCGCCTTCCGGCAGGCCGCGAAGGAACACATAGATCACGCCGCCAAAGCGAGTCTCGTAGTCCGCTTCCTGCTCGATGCGGAGGAAGCGCAGCGCGGCGAGGGTGTAGACCTTCACCTGAAGGCGGTAGTCCTCCTCCACGCAAGCCGCCACGGAAGCGGGGGCGTAATCCGGGAGGCGGTTGCTCTTCCAATCCACCAGGAAGATGCGCCCCTCATGCTCGAAGAGCGCGTCCAGCGCGCCCGTGAGTCGGCCGCCGGAAGTGCTGGCGAGGAAGGCCAGTTCCCGCAGCGTGCGTGCGCGATCCAGCCCGGCGAAGGCCACCGGCGACGCGCCCGGAAGGCGCAACGGCGTGCCAAGGCCCGCGTGGGCGAGTGTCGCGGCCTCCTCGGCCCAGCGACGATCCAGACCCGCGGCTTCACACGCTTCCTCGGCCCACGCGCGTCGCGCGGCGGTCCACCAGGCGCGGAAACTCGGATCGAACCCGCTCAAATCCACCGTTTCCAACAGGGCGTGCAGCGCCACGCCGGTCGCCGTGCCGCCGGGGAGGCCATCCGCGCGAAGCACGCGATCGGGCTCCGGATCCCGCGCGCCCGCCTCGGCCTCCATGCGGCGGTGAAGGCTCGTGAAGGATTCGACCCGAGCGGGCCAGGCCTCGGCCCGCGTGGCGTCGAAGGGAAAGGGCGCGGGCAGGATCAGCGGCGCGGGCGCGAGGATTGGCGCGGCTTCGGGAAGCGCGGGAAGCCCCCACTGAAGCCAAGGCGCGCGATCCCTCCATGCCATCACGGCGCGCTGAAGGAGGCCGTAGGAACCTTTGGGCATCCAGTCCGCATCGAACACGGTGTTGCCGACCGGCCGCTTTTCATCGGGTCCCGGTGACTCATGAATGGGCAGGATCAGCAGGCCCTCGGCGCGGGTGAGCCCCACATAGAGCAGTCGCCGCTCCTCCGCGCGCGCTTCGGCCCGCGGCGCCGCATCGTCCGGAGCAGACGCGGGATGACCGACCCACCACCGCCGCTCCCAACGGGAGCCGACGGATCGGTGGAAGGGCTGGACCTGCAGGCCCCTTCCGCCGCCTTCGCCAAGCCCGCCGAAGATCGCCACCACCGGGGCCTGGAGGCCCTTCGCCGCATGGAAGGTGAGGATGCGCACCGCGTCGCCTTCCTGCTCCACGCGCCGAACAGCCTCTTCTTCACCTTGAGGCCGCTCCTTGTCCTCTTTCCATCGCGCGAGCCGCCGCACGTGGTCGGCGGCACCATCGCCCGGACCCGCCGCTTCCTGAAGCAGCTCCATGAGATGGAGCAGGTCCGCCACGCGGCGTTGGCCGCCGGGCCCCGCCAAGATCCGCGCGACGGCGCCTCCGCCGATCACGCGATCGAAGAGCGCCGCCGCGCGACCCTCCCGCGCGAGCAGCGACCATTCGGCGAGTCGCCGCATGCGCGGATCGCCTTCGTCCAGATCCCGCGCGGCTTGGGCTTCTGCCAGGCTGAGGCCGAAGAAGGGCGTGAGCAAGGCTCTCATGCGCGCCGCGGCATCCCGAGGATCCGCGAGGGCGCGGAACAACGCGTGGAGATCGGCCGCGGCGTCGCCTTCGAAGAGGCCGCGTCCCTTGTGCTGGACGAAGGGCACGCCCGCCTCGCGCAGCGCCTCGGCGGCGAGGTTGGCGTCGTCCTTGTTCCGGACGATCACGAACATATCGGAGTAGCCGACGGATCGCGCTTCCTGCTTTCCGCGTCCGCGAAAACGCGGCCCGGCCTGTTTCAAGGCCAGCAGCGCTTCCGCCAGGATTCGCGCGGAGGCGAGTCCAGCCTCGTCTTTCGTGCGGCGGAAGGGCACGGACAAGGCCACCACGGCGGGCATGGGGTCTTCCCACGCCGCGGGCGCGGGACAGGCCTTCGCCCGCGCGAGGTCTTCGGGCGTGAAAGCCCACACCGGATCGGAGGGCTCGATGAGCATCGGCGCGTCCGTGCCGAGGCCGAGCAGATCGTTGCAGGCCTGCACCATTTCGCGGGTGGATCGCCAATTCTCGATGAGGCTCGCCTCGCCGCCGCCCGCATCGCGCATCGCGCGCCGCGCGGCGAGGAAGGCGGGCAGGTCGCCGCCCTGAAAGCTGAAGATCGCCTGCTTGGCGTCGCCCACCAGGACGAGCCGTTTCTTCTCGAACAGGCGCCAGAAGATCGCCCATTGGTCCTCACTCGTGTCCTGGGCCTCGTCCAGAAGGCACAGATCGAAACGGCCCGACAGCTTGTCCGCGAGCCGTTCCCCCGCAGGCCCTTCCAAGGCCGCGCGAAGCTGATGGATGAGATCGTCGAAATCCACGAGGCCTTCTGTCGCCTTGATCGCCTCCAACTCGCGCGCCGCCGCTTCCGCCAAGGGACGGAGGCGGATCGCTTCCGTGCGGAACGCGGTCAGGCGCTGAATGGCCCGGCGTATGGGTTCGGGAATGGGATCCGCCCACTTGCCCTTCAGGTCGGGCCAGCTTCGCGCGGCGCGATGGAAGGCCATGGCATCGTCTGCTTCGCCCCGCGCAGCTTGAACCGCGTCCAGGAAACGCTCGAAGGCTCCGCGTGAACTCGCATTCGTCAGGCCTTCCCGCGCTGAGGACAGCTCCGTGTAGAGCGCCTCGGTTCGGAAGGGCGCGACGCACGCCTCCAGATCCTGCTCACTTGGCTCCATTCGACCAAGGGCCGGGAGCAGCTTCTTGACCGCCTTCTCCAGGTTCGTTGGCCCGAGGTGTTCCAGCTCCTGATGCCACCGCGCCGCATCGGGACCTGCGAGCCCTTTGCGAAGCGCTTCACGGAAGGCGCGGGCGCCGAGCGGTCCTCCTGGCGCGAGCTCAGGCTGGAAGGGGCGGCCCACGGCGAAGGCTTCCTCCTTCAGCGCCTGCTGGCAGAAGCTGTGGATGGTCGTGAGCGTGGCCCGCTCCAATTCGCGCCGGGCGCGGACCAGCTGCTTCGCGTCGCCGGTCGCGCCTTGCAGCGCGCCACGAATCCGCTCCTTCAACTCCAGCGCGCCCAGCTTGGTGTAGGTGACGATGAGGATGCGATCCAGCGCCTGGCCGCGGGTCGCCTCTTCCAGCACCAGCTGTTCGAGGAAGTGGGTCTTCCCTGTGCCGGCGCTCGCCGTCACCGCGCCGTGGCCTCGGCCAAGCTGTTCCAGGATCGGGAGGCTCATGCGTCCTCCAGGTCGGTGAAGAGCGGACCCAGACGCAGCCGCAGGGCCGATTCCGCGGCCTCCGCCGCCGTGGCGGGCAAGGCGCGGAGCAAGGCGGAAGGCAGACGGCTCCAGCCGCCCGTGAAGCGCTTCCGATCCTGGCGTTCGAGCCAGGCTTGAGGAGCCGAGCGATCCTTCTCCAGCGCGAAGTCGAAAGGCAATCGTTCGAGGGGAAGGCCCATCATCAGCGCGCCGATCCAGGTCTTCAACTGATCCCGCGCCTCGTCCGCAGAAGGCGCCGTGAGCGACAAGGGGCGGAGCTTCCCTTCCTCATCCAGGATCGTAAGCGTGGCGGCGGCCGCATCGCCCGCGGCCGCGAGCACGACCTGGCTGAGCCGGAGCCGGAGGCGCGCTTTCAGGATGGCCTTCCCCGAAAGCATTTTCCCCCGCGTGAGGAGCGCGAGGCAGGTCGCGCTCGCCGCCTCGGCCCGGCCTTCGATCTGCACACGGATGAGACGACCCGCGAGCGGAAGATCCAACACGAGCGGAGGCCGCGTCCGGCCGAAGTCATGGGCGACGAACGGCCCGGCCTCCGCGAGCAAGGGCTGCCAGGCCGCGAGGCGCGCTTCGAGCTCTTGCCGCTCCAGATCGCCCGGCGGGCCGATGGGCGCGCGGCCATCCAACTCGGCGGCGCACCAGACTTCGGCGATGGCCTCAGCCCGCGCCTTTCCGGCGAAGAGCGCGTCCAGCGCGGCGCTCTCAAGGAGGGTCGCCTCAAGGCGGTTGAGCTCCAGCGGCTCCTCTTCCAGCGCGGCCGTGTCCTCCGCTTCGCCACGCAGGCCGAGAAGCACCTGGGCCGCGCCTTCCACGGGCTCCTCCAGCCAGGACCGGAGCTGGGCGATCGTCACGCGGAGTGATTCCGGGGGCTGAAAGGACGGCGGCGCGATCACGACACGGGGCGCGACGCCCGCCAAGGCCTGCGCCTCCCGAGCGGCCTCGGGCGCGAGGCTCTGCAGCGATCCACCGCTGAAATAGACCCGATCGAAGCGGCGCAGCGGGTGGGTTTCGATGAGCGCTTCGGCATCGCCGGTCATCCGTTGCAGGATGTCCACCAACTCTTCGAGCACGACGGAACGGGGCAGCGCGTCGCCGGTGATCGGATCGGCGGAAGGGTAGGAAAGCCTCAGCGCGTCCCGCGCGCTGAGGATCAGCTCGAGAAAGAGGTAGCGGTCCTGCTCGGCGCGGCTCAGATCGCTCGCGCGAAGGTTGCCGGGCCGCTGCCGGAGATCGAGGGCATCGGGCCGGTCCACGGCGGGAAAGAGCCCTTCGCCCAGGCCCATGACGAAGATGGCGCGGAAGGGCACCGCGCGCATGGGCAGGCCGGTGCTGACGCGGATGCCGCTGCCACTCTCGGGACGATCATCGAGGCGCGTGAGCTGCTCCAGCACCACCTCGCGCATCTCGGGAAAGGCCAGCTTGGGTTCGGCGAGCCCTTCGGGCGCGAGGCGCGCCAGGCCACGGAGGCGTTCCCGCGCCAGCTGGCGCGCGCGCACCCACGGCTCGCTCGCGTCGCCCAGGTGGGCTTCCACCAATTCCAGGAAGGCCGCGACCCAGGCCTTCGGCGTCCGCGCGCCTCGGCCACGCCAAGCGCGCAGATCGGCGATGAGATCCGCGAGCGCGAGCGCCGCGTCCCGATCCGGCAGCGACAAGGCGGGCAGATCCCCCTCCGGGGGACGGACACCCTGCGGCAGGAACGCGCCCAGCGCCGCGCGTGTGAGTCCCTGCTCCCAATGCAGGCGGTCCAGCCCCGCGAGGTAGGTGCCATCGAAATCGCGGTCATCCAACCCACGCAGGATGCCGGCGCGCTCGCAGACGGCGAGCAGGGCCTCTGGGTCCAGATCCGGATGACGCGCGGAGGCGGCGGGATGCGCGAGAAAGCGCAGCACGGCGGCGCGGGTCGCGCCCGAGCCCAGCACCTCCAGCAAAAGGCCGCAGGCCTCCGCCAGCAGCGCCGCGGGTCCGGCGGTGGCGGATTCAAAGGCCAGAGGCAACCGGCCCGTCGCTTCGAAGGCCGCGCGGAGGTGTTCCAGATAGGCCTCGGCGTTGCCCGCGGGAATCACCACGGCGATGTCCGCGAAGGTCCATCCGCTTCCCTTCAGCAGCCGCCAGATTTCCGTGGCCACCACTTCCGCCTCCCGACGCGGGCCCGGCGCGGCGAGGATGCGGAGGCTGCGGTCGCTGGGATCCTCAAAAGGCTCGGGCGCGCGCATGGCGCGGATGTCGTCCTGCAGCGCGTTCAGCAGCGTGGCCCGGCCGGGCGATTGGAAGCGCGTCTCGTCCTGGCCTTCCGCCACATCGTAGAGCCGCGCGACGAACTCGCGTCCCGGTCTGCCCCAGAGGCCGAGGGCGGGGTGGCCTTCAGGCGGCTCGCCGCCATCGAGGAAGGATTTGCGCGTGGGGTGATCGGCCCAGAATTCTTCGCAGGGATTGAGGACGAAGAAGGCGAGATCCAGGCCCTCGCCCAATCGCCGCGCCAATTCCAGGTAGGCGGGCGCGAGCGTGTTGAGGCTCACGAACAGCGCGCCCTCGGGCCAGCGAAGGCGCGGCGCTTCTTCCGCCAGATCCGCCGGGTTCAGGAAGCCCGCCTTCCCCAACTCCGCATCCACGCTTCGAAACAGTCGGCCCTGCCACGCGGCGCTTCCCGCTTCCTTGCCCTGCCGCCACGCCTTCACCCAATCCGGGCGATGCAGCGCGTAGTCGAGGAACCGCGTCCCGAGGCGCTGTGCCAGTTGGAGCGCCTTGCGGCCACGGCCTTCCCCCGCGAGATAGGCCGCCACTTCGGGCTCCAGCTCATCCGATTCGAAGCGGACGAGCAGGCGGCCCACGATCGCCTCCGGCGTCCAGAGCTTGCGCCCCTCCGGCAGCGCGCGGTCCAGCATGGCTTCGAGGAAGGCGAAGTGAAGGTTCGCCGCCGCGCCGTTCATCGCGGCCAGGCCATCCTGCACGAAGCGCTTCACCAGTGGGTTGGGCACGATGAGCGGGATGGGCTTCCAGAACCCGTCTCCCGCCTGCCGCGCGGCCACGCGCTCCGCCAGGGCTTCCAGCAGGGCTTCGGCGCGATTGGAGAAGAGGAGTTCGAGCATGGATGGCTCCAGGTTAGCGGAGGCGCCTGGACAGCAGTTGGCGCTTGCCGAAGGGGCCGGAAACCCCGAAACTGGAAGGTCGGGGGCCGTCGTGGCGCAGAAGGGCGTGCAGGTGATCGCGACCGAGCCGGAAGGGCTCGCGGCGGCCATCGGCCTGGAGCCCGGCGACACCATCCTCGAGATCAACGGCGAGAAGGTGCTGGATCAGCTCAACTATCAGTTCCTCATCTCCCAGAAGGACGAAACCGTCGTCCTCTTCCGCAAGGCGGACGGCGACCTCATCGAAGCCGAAGTGGAGAACGGCGGCGATGGCCTGGGCCTCGATCTCGCGGCGGATGAGGTGAAGACCTGCAAGATGAACTGCGTCTTCTGCTTCGTGCACCAGATGCCCAAGGGCTACCGCAAGAGCCTCTACCTGAAGGATGAGGACATCCGCCTCAGCTTCCTCTACGGGCATTTCAGCACCCTCAGCAGCAGCGACGACGCCGAGCTGGACCGCATCATCCGCGAGCGGCTCTCGCCCATCCATGTAAGCGTCCACGCCACGGACCCCGAGGCCCGCGTGCGCACCACGGGTAATCCGAAGGAGGGCCACATCCTCCGCAAGATTGACCGGCTGCTGGAGGGCGGCATTGATGTGCACACCCAGGCCGTCATCGCGCCGGGCTACAACGACGGGGACATCTGGGAGAAGACGCTTCGCGAGCTGTGGGAGCGCCGCGCCTTCCAGGAGACCGGGAAATGGGCTGGCAAGGGCGGCGTGCTGAGCCTCTCCTGCGTTCCGCTGGGCCTCACCGCGCACCGCGAAGGCCTCACGCCCGTCCAGGACATCGGCCCCGCCTACGCGGAGGCGTGGGCCCATCGCTGGACGCCGGAGGCCCGCCATCTCGCCAAGGAGAACGGCGGCGAGCCCTGGCTGCTGCTGGCGGACGAGTGGTTCACCCGCGCTCGCGTGGAAGTGCCCGGCCGCACCTTCTACTCGAAGACCTGGGCGCAGCTGGAGAACGGCGTGGGCATGGTCCGCAAGTTCCAGGATCACGCCAAACGCTTCCTGACCTCCAAGCGCGCCGAAGGCTACCGCGGCCGCCGCGCCCTGCTTCTGACGGGATCGAGTTTCGCGCCCATCCTCAACCGCACCCTCATGGAACTGAACAAGCAGGTGGGCTCGCACCTCCGCGCCGTGGCCGTGGCGAACAACGACTTCGGCGAGAGCGTCACCGTGGCGGGCCTGCTCACGGGCCGCGATCTCCAATACGCCGCCCACGCGGATCGCACGGGAGCGAACGCCAAGTGGGTGGATGCCGTCGTCGTGCCCAGCGCCTCGCTCCGCACGCACACGGGTCCCACGGACCAATACACCCTGCATGGCCAGGTGGCTCGCGCCCAGGGCACCTTCCTGGACGACATGACGCTCACGGACCTCAGCGACGAGCTCCAGGTGCCCGTCGTCCCCAGCGGCGCCAACCTCGCGCAGCTCCTGGACCACCTGGAAGCCGCCGACAAGCTGCCACCCATGCAGGGACGCGACCTGTCCAAGGTCTTCCACACCGAAGGCCTGAATCTGCCCCAGGGCGCCTACAACCCCTGAAGCGTCGCGTCCTGAATGAAGAACGAAGAAGGGCGCCTCGCGGCGCCCTTCTGATCATCTGGACCCTGATCGCCTAGGCGGCGCCGGGAGCCTTCATCAAGGTGATGGGAATCTTGATGTCGTACTGGGGGTTCAGATCGCCCTTGTCCTTGGAGATCTCGCCCGCCTCCGTGCGCACTTGCGTGGCGGCGCCGCGGATCGCGTCCAGCGCGTTGACCGCGCCCTGGAAAGCCGCCTCGCCATCCACCTTGAGGACCACTTTGCGGTCGTCAATGCGCATGAGCTTGATGGAGTCGTAGAGCTTCTCGCGAAGGGCCTTGGCGTCCACCTTGTCCTGCTGGAGGAGCAGGCTGCCATCCTTCTGCACCGTGACCACCACCACCGGCGGCGGGTTGGGATCGGGCGGCTGCACCTTGATCTCAGGCGGGATGACATTGTCCGCCTTGGTGAGGCCCGGCACCATCACGATGAAGACGATGAGCAGCACCAGCACGATGTCAATGAGAGGGGTCACATTGATGTCGGAGTTGGACTTCGACTTCTTCTCGGCCAGCTTCGATTTGCGTTTGAGGTTGCGCATCAGTTCATCCCTCCCTCGGGCTTCTTGTCCTCGCCCGTGACGATGGAGGCCTGCTGGGCACCCGCGGCGCGGGCCAGCTGGAAGAGCTGATCCACGACCTTGTAGGGCAGATCGGCATCGGCCTTCACGAAGACGCGCTTGTCCTGGAGCTGGGAGACATTCGCGTTGATCGTGTCGCTGAGCTTCTGGGCCGAGGCCGGGATGCTCAGGTCGAAGGTCTTCTCTTCATTGCCGGTGCCGGAGGTCTCGGTGACGCTGATGAGGCCGGGGGCCACATAGTGGCCATCCGAATCCCGCTTGGCCGCGAAGATGATGGTCATGTACTTGTCGCCGGGGTTCTTCTCGACCTTGGGCGTGTGCTTGGCGAGCGGCAGCTTCACGCTGTTGTTCACCGCGGGCGTGATCACGATGAAGATGATCAGGAGCACCAGCACGATGTCCACGAGCGGCGTCACATTGATGTCCGCCTTAACCCCGCCTTTGCTGCCTACATCAAAGCTCATAGGCGCTCTCCTTTCGAGGAGCCTGGGAGGGGCGCGAGGCCCCTCCCGGGGAGTTGTGGTTTAGGCCTGGCTCTCGCGGCGGATGAACTCGTCAATCATCTGGGAGGCGGCGTTGTTGATGTTGGTGACGACCATGTCCTGCTTGTTGACCAGGATGTTGTAGAAGGCCACGGCGGGGATGGCGACGATCAGGCCGAGGGCGGTGGTGCCCAGCGCCTCACCGATGGAACCGGCCAGCGCGTTGATGTCGCCCGCGCCCTTCTCCTTCAGGTCGGCGAAGACCTTGATGATGCCGGCCACGGTGCCCAGCAGGCCGATGAAGGGGGCCAGCGCGCCGATGGAGGCGAGGATGCTCATGCCCTTCTTCAGCAGCTCGGTCACCTCGGCGGTGCCGCGCTCGATGGCGCGCTCCACGGGCTGGATCACATCGTGGTTGGGGTTCATCGCCTTGAGCTGCTTCTCGTACTGGAAGATGTCCAGGCCGTGCTTCAGCACGAGGGCGACATGGCTCTTGTTGTGGGTCGTGGCGGCGCGCTTGGCGGCCTCGAAGTCGCCGCGGCGCAGCGTGTCCATGAACAGCTTGAGGAACTTCTCGGAGGCTGAGTTGCTCTGGGAGTACATGATGAAGCGCTCGATGGCCGTGTAGATCTGCAGGGCCAGGAGGATCAGCAGGATCGTGATGATGCCCTTGTTGAAGAGCGAGGCTTCCTTCCAGATGCTGGCGACATTGAAGGCGGCGTCGTCGAGGAGGCCGAGAGGGAGGGTCAGCAGGTTCATGGGGTGGGTTCCTTAGGAGTGAAAGGAGGTTGGAATCGGGTCAGGGATCAGCCCTTGGCCTTGGGGGCCTTGGGAAGGGGGGACTCGGTCGCGGGCTTGGCGGCTTCGGGGGTGGTCGCTGCCGGAGCGGTCGGCACCTCGGAAAGCGTCTCGATGGTGGGCGAGAGGCTGGCCGCGTTCGCGGGCACGGAGGCGACCTCCGCCGCAGCGGGGGCCTGCTGGTGCTTCTGGTAGCCGAGGTGGTTGTCGCGGCTGAAGACCAGGGTGCCGACCAGGGTCGCGAACCCCAGCACGGCGAAGAGGAGGGCGAAGCGGTTCTTCATATCGGCTCGTCTCCTAGTTCAGGCGGAAGGGCATGTTGATGCGGAAGCGGCCGTACTGTGCCTGCCCATTCAACATGAGAGGCTCGAACTTCCACTTCATCGCGTAGTTTTCAGCAACAGCCCGAAGGATGGCAGGGCCTTCCACCGCATGGGCGGAGGTGGGAATCCCGTCCGGGCCGATGCTGACCTCCACGACTACGGTGCCCTGGATGCGCGCCATCTTCGCCATCGGAGGATACTGGGGTGGCGGGGGCTGGTACCGCACCTTCACCTGGCTGAAGTCGAAGGTGAGCACCTTGCCGGTGCCGCCGACGACGCCGCCGGGGACGCCGCCTTCCTGGCCGCCGGGAGCGCCAGCGGGAGCCGCGGGCTTCTCCTTGCTCAGGTCAATCTTGGGCAGTTCCTTCGGCGTGTCGGGAACGATGTCCTTCACATCCGGCTTCACATCCGGCGCCTTCGCGCTCGGCGGCGGCGGCGGGGGCGGGGGTGGAGGCGGCGGGGGCGGAGGCGGCGGAGGTGCGTCCTCGGTGAGCACCACGCCCACGGCCTTGACGATCTTCTTGCCCACGCCCGTCTGCTTCATGATGTACCAGCCAGCCCCGCCGAAGCCGGCCCAGATGGCGACCGTGACGGGAATGCTGACCCACGGGTTGGCGCCCTGGACGGCCCGGTTCCCGGCTGTCAGCGAGGACTTGTAGACCGAATCCTCGAGGGACTCGACCTTCGCCGGCGCCCTCCCTGCCGGCGTCTTGCCCGGTGGGGCCTTTCTGGGATCGGTGCTCATGCGGCTCCCTTGGTAGCGCGAAGTGAAAAAAGGAGCCCGCCGCGAAGAAGCATCGGCATGGCTCCGAAGGTGGTGAAGAGATAAAGATCTGGGATTGGCCCAACGGCTAAGATGACAAGAGGCGAGGAGGCCGTCAAGGCCGCGTTGCCACCGAAAAGCCCGCTCCCAGCTTGGGTTTCCAGAAAGTTCCGAGTCCATGACACGAAGGCTTGGAATGCGCGTGCAACACCCGTTTTTTCGGATCGGACCTTCATGGGCGTCACCGGATTGTCATATCGCGCCACCGCGCCCTCCACCCCGCCTTGGTTCCGATTCACCCCAGAGGCGTCCTTGGGTCCTGCCCGCGCGGGCCGCTTCGAGACGGCCCACGGCGCCGTGCTCACGCCGGCCTTCATGCCCGTGGGCACCCAAGGCACGGTGAAGGGCGTCACGCCGGAGCAGCTCAAGGAGATCGGCCCGCAGGTCATCCTCGGCAACACCTATCACCTCGGCCTGCGTCCCGGCGACGCGCTCGTCGCCAAGCTGGGCGGGCTCCATCGCTTCATGGACTGGGACGGCCCGATCCTCACCGACTCCGGCGGCTTCCAAGTCTTCTCGCTTTCCGGCATGAGGAAGATCACGGAAGAAGGCGTGAAGTTCCAGAGCCACATTGACGGCTCCACACACTTCCTGAGCCCCGAGCGGAGCATGGAGATCCAGGCGAATCTGGGCTCGGACATCGTGATGGCGCTGGACGAATGCCCACCGGGGCGGATGGAGCGCGGGAAGCTGGAGACGAGCATGGCCCGCACGACGCGCTGGCTGGAGCGCTGTCGCGCCTTCCCGCTCAAGGCGCATCAGGGCCTCTTCGCCATCAACCAAGGCGGCACGCACCTCGATCTGCGGCGTCGCCACCTGGCGGAGATCATGGACCTGGACGCGAAGGCGCCCTTCCAGGGCTTCGCCGTGGGCGGCCTCAGCGTGGGCGAGCCCAAGCCGGAGATGAACGCGACCCTCGCCGAACTCGTGAAGGAACTGCCATCCGACCGGCCCCGCTACCTCATGGGCGTGGGCACGCCGGAGGATCTCCTCTTCGGCGTCGAGCAGGGCGTGGATCTCTTCGACTGCGTCCTCCCGACCCGCGAGGCCCGCCATGGCCGTCTGCTCACCTCGCGAGGCCGCCTCAACATCAAGAACGCCAAGCACCGGGAGCAGGACGCGCCCGCGGACCCCGAGTGCAAGTGCTACACCTGCCGCCGCTTCTCGCTCGCGTACCTGCACCACCTGTTCCGGGCCGGGGAGCTGCTGGCCTTCACGCTCAACTCCATCCACAACCTGAGCTACACTGTGGGGCTTACCCGCGCCGCGCGTGAGGCCCTGATGGACGGGACCTTCCCGGACTTCGCCCGCCGCACCCGCGCCGGGTGGATTTCCGAGGAGCTCTAGATGACCTTCGCCATCCTTCAGCAGGCCCAAGGCGGCGCCCCGGCCTGGACGAACATCATCTTCATCGGTGGCATGGGCCTCCTGTTCTACTTCCTGCTCATCCGCCCTCAGAGCAAGGCCCGCAAGGAAATGGACGCGCGCCTCTCCAAGCTGAAGGCGGGCGACGAGGTCGTGCTCGGCTCCGGGCTCTACGCCACCATCGAGCGCGTGGACGACAAGGATTCCAAGATCCTCTACCTGAAGCTCGGCTCCAATGTCGTCAAAGCCAAGCGCCAGGCCGTCGTCGCCCTGGCCTCCGAGAACCAGCAGTCCTGAGCATTCTGAAGGCCTACACACCCGTGCGTGATCACCGCCTCAGGCAAATCGCCGCTTGCGTCGTTCTCGTAGCGGCCTCGGTAGGGCTCGCGGCCTCAATCGCATATCTTCCGGCTGTCCGGTTGGTAATGCTTGGGGGCGCGAAGTATGACTTTGAAATCCAGTCTGGCCCGGCGGAACTGGAGTCGCTCAATGAAGCAGGGCCTTTGTTGGAGAAGCTTTTATATCAAAAAGCCTTGCCTGCGACTGTCAAGACGGATGGGACGGCTCTGCTTGTTTCAGGTCTCCTACCAATCCAGCGATCAACTTTGCTACAGCTTGCCCCGAAGGGGTATAGCGTCGACACAGAATCGGACAAGTACCGATTGACCGTGTCTCCCGGCTTACGGGCAAGTCAAATGCGATTCGATTGTGATCGGGCAAGCAGCATTTTGTCTGCGAGACTCGCGATCAATGGAGTTGCCCAGCCCACCATTTCGATACGAACGCCTGGAAGTGACACAAAGTTCTCCATTGCGATCCCCGCAATGCGGCCAGGGCAACGAGAGAAAGTGGCCCAATCCCTTTTGCAGTCCGGAACGATCGGTTTGCATCTACTCGCCGATGTCCCACTCCAGCAGGCCTATTTCACCAATCCTGAAGAAGCGAAAACGCACTTCGGCGGAGCCCTCCCGGAAGGGACCGAATTGCTTGAAAGCATTGAGAAGCCAAGCTCTGCCGCTCCCCACAAATCGCTAGACCTTGAGCACTCAAGAAAAAAATGGGTGCTTGTGATGTCAAAGGTGAACCTGACGCCTGGAGATTTTCGTTTTGCCTCCCCGCTGCTAAACCCTCGAACCCAAAAGAACGGAGTTTGCGTCTACTTCAGCGATTCAGGGCGCGAAGCGAATGCAAATTTGACGGGTGTGGCGTCCAGCCGACATCGCTTGATGGCCATGACCATCGGAGAGCAAATTGTCGGTGTCCTCAGCGCTAACAAGGAAGTCAACACTCCCAACATGGTCATCAACGGTTATTTCACGCATCAAGAAGCCGTCGCATTGGCGAATACCCTGGAAGCAGGCATGGAGTTACCTCCAATTAAGCTCATTCAATCGCAATCGGTTGGATTTGGCATGGCTCCACTCATCCTCGCCATCATCATCCTCGGCGCGTGCGCAGTCTTCCTCGCGGCATGGATCCTCCGCCCGACAACACATGGAGATACCTTGTGAGCAAGCGCACCTTCTGGCGATTCTTCTCCACGATCCTGATTTGCGCGGGTTGCGCGTATTTCTTCATTCCGCTGTCCAAGGTCCGTCTGGGCCTGGATCTGCGGGGCGGCGTCCACTACGAGCTGGAGATCCAGGGCAGCGAGGCGCTGGATTCCGATCTGCGGGACAACAAGGACCGCTTCCAGGACAAGCTCCGGGACAAGGGGCTTCCCAACGCCCTGCTCACCGTGGACAAGGGCGCGCTGCGGGTGGATGGCGTGGACGCCTCCCAGAAGGACCTGGTGGACAAGGTCATCTCCGGGATGTCCAACGGCTATTCCGTGCAGAACGACGGCGGCGCGCTGCGGATCGTCCAGCGCTCGGACTACCAGAAAACGCTCGTGGATGACGCCGGCAAGCGCGCCATGCAGATCATCGAGAACCGCATCAACCAGTTCGGCGTAGCCGAGCCCGAGATCACCCGCGCCGGCGCCGATGGCACCCGCATCGTCGTGGAACTGCCCGGTGTGGAAGAGGGCGACCGCGAGCGCATCAAGGGCCTGCTGAGCACGCCGGGTCACCTGGAGCAGCGTCTCCTGGCCGCGCCGCCGGATAAGCAGATCTACTTCCCCACCAAGGAAGCGGCGCTCCAGCACTACAACGGCACCATCCCGCCGCAGTTCGAACTCTTCCCGGACATCGAAGTGCCGCACGGCACGAAGAAGCCCGAGAATGTGAAGCCCGGCGAAGAGCCCGTGCAGCGCTGGGTGCTGGTGGATGGCCGCCAAGGCCTGGACGGCGCCGACATCATTGACGCCAGCCGCTCCCAGGACCCGAACACCGGGGCCAACGAGGTGAACTTCACCCTCAACAAGAAGGGCGCGGACGCCTTCGCGACGCTCACGGGCATCGCCTCCGATCAGAACCGGCTCATGGCCATCATCCTGGATCACCGCATCATCAGCGTCCTCTCCGCCCGGGAGAAGATCTTCGGCGGGGCGGTGCGCATCAGCGGCTCCTTCACGCCCCAGGAGGCGGATGACCTCGCCTTGTCGCTCCGCAGCGGCGCGATGAAGGCCTCCATGCACTTCCTGGAGCAGAGCGAAGTCGGCGCGTCCCTCGGTCGCGACTCCATCCACGCGGGCGTGCGGGCGAGCCTCATCGGCTTCCTGACGATCATCGCGTTCATGGTCTTCTACTACAAATGGTCCGGCTTCAACGCCATCGTGGCGCTGTCCGTGAACCTCATCGTGATGCTGGGCCTGCTGGGCTCCTTCCACGCGACGCTCACGCTGCCGGGCATCGCGGGCTTCGCGCTCACCATCGGCATGGCGGTGGACGCGAACATCCTCATCTTCGAGCGCATCCGGGAAGAGCTGGATCACGGCAAATCCGTGGCGGGAGCGATCCAGGCGGGCTTCGACAATGTGTTCTGGACCATCGTGGACGCCCATGTGACCCAGCTCGTGGCCGCCCTGCTGCTCTTCAGCTTCGGCACCGGCCCGGTCAAGGGCTTCGCCGTGGCGCTGGCGGTGGGCGTGTCCGCCAGCCTGTTCACGAGCATCTATGTGAGCCGCTTCATCTACGACTGGATCCTGGAGCGCCACCCCGGGACCAAGACCCTCTCGGTGTAAGGGAGCAGCCATGCGCGTATTCCACAACCTCCCTCACTTCGATTTCATGCGCTGGAAGGGCCTCGCCCTTTCGGTGAGCTGGGGCATCATCATCGTCTGCACGCTCATCGTGCGCCCCTGGAACGAGCCCAATCCCCGCGTGAAGCTGGGCATGCAGTTCGTCGGCGGCAACGACATGACCGTGCGCTTCTCCCCGCCGATCCCGCCCGAGCAGGTGCGCGGCGCGCTGAACGCCGCGGGCTTTACCGATTCCTCCGTCGTGCCCTACGCCGAGAACAAGAATGGGTTCCAGGACTACGCGGTGAAGGTCCGCGCCCGCAAGACCGGCGACCAGCTGGATAGCACCAAGCAGTCCGCCGAGTTGAAGGATGTCTTCCGCAAACTGGACCAGGAGCGGGCCGGCAGTTCCCTGCCCAGCCTGAACCTGGAGGGCTCCGGCACCCTCACCGACCGCCTCGTCGCGGAGAATCCGCTCCATGTCCAGGGCGATGGCGACGCCATCCGCCAGGCCTACGAGCCGCTCGCCTCGCAGGTGACCGCGAGCCGGGACAAGCTCCCCGGCGCCATGTACAAGGACCTGAGCCAGCTCCCGACCGGGCTGCCCCAGGCGGTGAAGGACGCGATCACCAAGGACTACCGCCCCGGCTCCATCAAGATCGCGAAGGATGAAAGCTTCTCGCCGAGCATTTCCGGCGAGTGGACCTCCAAGACGCTGCAGGCCGTGCTGTGGGCCTCCATCGCCATCCTCGTCTACATCATGTTCCGCTTCACGCTGAGCTTCGCCATCGGCGGCATCGTTTCCCTGCTGCACGATGTGCTCATGGCGCTCGCGATCTTCGCGGTGTTCGGCTACGAGTTCAATGTGCCGGTGGTGGCGAGCTTCCTCACGCTGATGGGCTACTCCATGTCCGACACCATCGTCGTGTTCGACCGCATCCGCGAGAACAGCCACAAGCCAGAGTACAAGCGCAAGACCGTCAGCGAGCTGGTGAACGACTCCATCAACCAGACCCTGAGCCGAACGATCCTCACCTCCATGTCGGTGCTCTTCGTGTCCGTCTGCCTCTGGCAGTTCGGCGGCCCGGCCCTGCACGACCTCGCCTTCCCGCTCGTCATCGGCGTCATCACGGGCACCTACTCGTCCATCTACATCGCGAGCCCGGTGGTCGTGTACTGGGAGAAGTGGTTCCCCAGCAAGGACAACCTCAAGCAGAAGCATGCGTAGTTCAGGCTGGAGACCGGAGCCTGGAGGCTGGAGGCGCTACCTCGGGCCTGCGGCCCTCGCTCTGCTGCTCGCTTGCGGGGGCGGCGAGGTGGTGAAGACGCTGCCTAGCGGCCACGCCTTCCGCATCCTCCGTGGCGGACAGGTGCAGTTCTCCGATGGGTCGAAGGCCGCGATGATCGTCTTCGAATCCGAGCGGCGACCGGACGATCAGAAGGGCATCCGCGCCGATGCCGAGGAACTTTGGGACGCCTACCGCCCGGACATCGAGAAGACCGGGCTCACGACCGCCATCCTCCAGGCCAACCAGCCCCGCCATGTGCTCCTGCTCCAGAAGGGCGGCGTCATCACCGGCTTCACCTGGGAGCGGCAGGCAGACGGTTCCTGGATCGAGAAGAAATAAAAGTCACCACGGAGGCGCTTTAGCTTTCCCAACTCACCCACCCAGCCCGGCCGGGGATCTCGCGGCGGGTGATGACCTTCGCGGGCGGGTTGGCGGCTTTCCATTCGGGCAGCCAGTCCGCGTGGGTGCGGGCCTGGACGCCGCGCTCCTTGAGGCCGCCGAGGAAGGCGTCGAAGGCTTCGGCCAGCGCGCCGCCTTCGACTTCCGTGTGGAGCGCGTAGACATTGAGGGCGTCCTCGCGGACGAGGCTCCAGATCTCGCGGTTCACGCCTTCAGCCGTGCGGCCATCCAGGCCCAGCAGCTCATCCAGCGTGGGCAGCGTCGTGGGCACCTGCAGCGTGCTCAGCGTCTTCCCGTTCACGATGGGGTAGAAGGGCGCGGAGCCGCGACAATCGCCCGCGTAGTCGAGGCCATAGCGATCCTGGATCTCCAGCGTCGCGTCGTTGCAGCGCCAGGCGGGGCTCACGGCGCCTCTCGCCTTCACGCCGAACACGGCTTGATAAGCTTCGTGCGCTTGCGCGTACCAGGCCTCCAGCCACTTGCGCGATTTGCGATCCAGCAGGTCGTGGTACTGCACATGGTCCCAGGCGTGGATGCCGACTTCGTGCCCGGCCTCCTTCGCCATCCGCATCTCGGCGGCGGCGCGCTTCCAGATCGTCGGCGCGGGCAGCAGCGTGCCGTACATCATCGTCTTCAGGCCATAGAGCTTGCCGGCCTTGGTGCGCCGCATCTTGGCGAGAAAGCCTTTGCGGAACACGCGGCGGAGCGCCTTCCCGCTGTTGTCCGGGCCGAGCGAGAAGTAGAAGCTCGCCCGCATGTCGTGCTTGTCCAGCAGGCGAAGCAGCGCGGGGATGCCCTTGAGCGAGCCTTCGAGGGTGTCCACATCCACGCGGAGGGAGATGGCTTTCATGGCGTCCTCGTCCCCTACATTCCGGCCGCGAGCCGCGTGGCGAGGCTCGGGTGCAGGCCTGCGGCGAGGATGGCCTTCGCTTCGGCATCCCAGTCGTATTCCAGGCGATGGAGGCGGATCCGTTCCCGGCGCGCGTCGCAGGTCATGAAGGAAGCGCGGTTGTCCCGGTCCCTCGGCTGGCCCACCGAGCCGGGGTTCGCCAGATAGCGGCAACCGGGCCGGAGCGGCAGCCAGACTTCCGGCTCCATCTCGATCCAGCGAAGGGAGTGGGAGGCTTCATCCAGTTCCCAGCACCCCGGCAGGTGCGTGTGGCCGAAGAAGCAGAGCGGGCCGTCGAAGCATTCGAAGGCTTCGCCCACTTCCCGCTGCCCGAGCAGGTAGGTGTCCTCGTCCCCCGGCGACCCATGGGCCACCACATAGCCATCCTCGACGCCATCCTTGACGCCATTCTTGACGATGACCGGACCCATGGGCATGTCCATCAGGGCGCGGCGCAAATCGTCCCGCAGGCGGTTGTGGGTCCATTCCGCCGATTGCCGGGCCGGGCCGTTGAAGCCCTCCATCTGCTCGCCGCTGCCGCACACGCGGTCGTGATTGCCCCGCACCAGCACCCGCGGACGGAGTTGGAAGATCCGCTCCAGCACCTGGTTCGGATGGGGACCGTAGCCCACCAGATCGCCCAGGGAGACATAGCGGCGGATTCCGCGGCGCCGCGCGAAGCGCAGCATCACGCGCAGCGCGTGGAGGTTGGCGTGCAGGTCGGAAAAGATGAGGTCCATGGGGTGGCTTCAGTGTGCCATGGCCCGCGCGAGGTCGGCGGGCTTCCGGCCGAAGGCGAGGACGCACTCCAGCTCGGCCCAACGCGCCATCCGCGCCCGGTGGCGGGCCATGAACGCTTCGCGTTCCCGGGCCAGGGGCCGGTCCGGGTCCTGCGCCACCCGCTCCCAACAGCGAGCGGGCGGTTCCGCGAGCCAGAGGGCCCGGAAGCCCGCTGCCTCCGCGGCCTGTCGCACCGCCTCGGTTTCCCACGCGCCGCCGCCCAGCGCGAGGATCGCGGGGCGATTCAGCAGGAGCGCGAGGTGGCGGGCCTCCAACTCACGGAAGGCGGCCTCCCCCGAGGTCGCGAAGATCTCCGGAATCGAGCGGCCTTCGGCCTCGGCGATGCGACGATCCAGATCGTGGAAGGGCAGTCCACTGCGCTGCGCCAACTCAAGCCCGAGGCTGCTCTTGCCCACGCCGCTCGATCCGGTGAGGAGGATGCCCCCCGTGAGGTCAAACGGCCGGGCACGCCAGCGGGCGAGCTGCGCGCGCCACCCCAGGTCGGCGGGAGCTTCGGCGCGCGCGAGTTCACCGATCATGGCGAGGCTCTCCGCCCCGGCGTCGAAGCAGGCGTCGGCATCCTCAAGCGTGAGGCCGCCGATGGCGACCGGAGCGATGCCCTTGGCGCGCAGCGCGGCGCACCCCGCGCGGAGCCCGGCGAGGCCGATGGGCGCTTCGTGATCGGCCTTCGTCGTCGTCGCGCGGTAAGGACCCACGCCCGCGTGATCCACCGGCGGGGCGAGCGCGGCCCATTCCGCGGGGTCGTGCGTCGAGGCGCCGAGACGAAGGCTTCCCAGCCCCGGCAGCCGCGCGGCCTCGGCATGGGGAAGATCGCCCTGCCCCAGGTGCAACCCCCACGGCGCGAGCCCCTCCGCCACCGCCAGCACCGCGAGGTCCGCGCGATCATTGACGCAGAGAAGCGGCCATCCGCCATTCGCGTGAGAGGCCTTCAGCGCGGCACGGAGCTGCGCCATCTGCGCGGCGGCGTCGAGCGCCTTGGCCCGGAACTGGATGAGCGGAAAACCCGCTTCGCCATACCGCGCGATCTGCGCGCTCAAAGACTCCGCCCCGCCCGCGTCCGTGATGGGGTAGAGCGGCGGGAGCGGGCGCATCAGGGCTTGGCGGGCAGCGTGAAGGCCGAATCCGCGAGCTTGGGGTTCACCTCCACCTGGGTGATCTGGAAGACGAGGGACTGGGGCGAGAAGCGCTGCCCCTCCACGCGGCGAAAGGGGATGGGCAGATCCTCCACCATTCGGAAATCGGAGAAGCGGGTCACGAAGGTGCGGCGGCCTTTGGGCGTGTCGCGGTCCTCCTCCCGCTGGAGTTCGAGGAAGGTGCGGGCGTCAATCCAGGTGGTCCCGGTCGCGCCGCCGGGCCGCGTGAGCTTGAGACGGTAGGTGTCGCGGTTCTCGGCCTGCTGATGCTCCAGGAAATCGGCCCGGGCGCCCCGGACCGACGGATCCAGAAGGAAGCCGGCGAAGCCTTCGGAGCGCTCCGCCTCCACATCCCGGTCCGTCATCTGGTAGAGCTGGCCCGCCTCGTCGGTGAGGTAGCCCTTCGTCCCATCGAAGAGCCGCAGGTAGACGAGGCCATCGGGCGCGTGGGACTCCATGCGGAGCTTGTTGGGCCGCGCCATCTCGATGAGCAGGGGAAACGAGGCGCCCGGCGCGAGTTCCACGGTGCCGCGCAGGCGAAGCGTCTGGATCGTGGCCGAGCGCTGGAAGCCGCCTTCCGCCTCCAGGTGCTTGGCGAGGATGGCATCGCCCGACTGGGCCGCGAGCGGAGCCACAGCCACCAAAGCGGCCAGGACTCGGAGCCTCACGCCGCTTCCTCGGCGGCGAACTGGAGCCGCACGAGCTTGGCGTAATGGCCATCCTGCGCGAGCAGTTCGTCGTGGGTGCCGCGCTCGATGAGGCGGCCCTGATCCATGACCCAGATCTCGTCCGCGTCCTTGATGGTGCTGAGACGGTGGGCGATGGTGAAGGTGGTGAGGCGGTGGCTCACGGCCTCGATCACGCCCTGGATCTTGTGCTCGGTCTCGCTGTCAATGTTGGCGGTGGCCTCATCCAGCAAGAGGATCTCCGGGTCCTGGTAGAGCATGCGCGCGAAGGCGAGGAGTTGGCGTTCGCCCGCGCTGAGTTTCTGCCCGCGATCGCCCACTTGGGTTTCGAGGCCCTGGGGTAGGCGCGAAACGAGGTCGTGGAGCTGGCTCTGCTTCAGCACATCCGCGAGCCGACCGGCATCCAGTGGACGGTCGAGGACGATGTTCTCCTTCAGGGAGCCGCTGAACACGAACACATCCTGGAGCACGAGGCCAAAGAGGCCGCGCAGATCCTTCAGGGCGAGTTCCTTCGCGTCCACGCCATCCACGGTGATGCGGCCCGAACCCGTGTCGTAGAAGCGCATGAGCAGGTTGATGAGGGTGCTCTTGCCCGCGCCGGTGTGGCCCACGACCGCCACGCGCGAACCCTTGGGGATCACGCCACTGAGGCCGCGGACCACTTCGCGCCCGCCGGGATCGTAGGCGAAGGAGACCTCCTCCAGCCGGATCTCGCGCTCGAAGGTCCGCGTCGCGGGCGACGCCGCCTCCTGGATGGATTCGTCGTTGTCCAGCAGGCGGAACACGCGGTCGCTGCTGGCGAGGGCCGTCTGCATCACATTGTATTTTTCAGCCAGTTCCCGGATGGGCCGGAAGAAACGACCCGTGAGCTGAATGAACGCGAAGAGCAGCGCGAAGTCCACGACGCCCACCGCCAGCTTCACGCCCGCGTACCAGATGATCGCCGCCAAGGTCGCGGAAGTGATGAACTCCACCACGGGGAAGAACACCGCGTAGGCGAAGATCGTGCGGAGGAAGGCGTCCAGATAGCTGTTGTTGAGCTCGCTGAAGCGGGCGCCGCTCCGCGCCTCCTGGGCGTTCACCTGCACGAGCTGCATGCCCGACAGCTGCTCCTGGAGGAAGGCGTTGATGGCGGCGTAGCGTCCTTGCGTCTCGCGGTAGGCCTCGCCCGCGTGGCGGCGGAAGATCTCCGTGGCGACGAGGAGCGGCGGAACGACGCCGAAGGCGACCAGCGCCATGCCGGCGTTCTTGCTGAACATCCAGATCACGATGGCGAGCAGCGACAGCGCGTCTCCCACGATGGCGACGATGCCGCTGGCGAACATGTCGTTGAGGTTCTGGACATCGCTCGTCACGCGCGTCATGAGGCGGCCCACCGGGTTGTGGTGGAAGAAGTGCGTGGAGCGCGACATCAGATGGGTGAAGAGCTGGCGGCGCAGGTCGAGCATGGCCTTCTGCCCGATCCAGGCCAGGAGCCAGAAGCGCCCGAAGGTGACGACCATCCCCGCGACCAGCGCGCCGACGAAGGCCAGGATCAGGGGCTCCATCCCGCGCACCGAATCCATCTGGATGAAGCGGTTGATCATCCGGACGGTGAGTTCGGCGGGCAGCACCTCCAACGCCGCGCCCACCGCCATGAGCGAGAACAACAGCGCGAGCTGCTTGCGATAGGGCTTCAAGTACCCCACGAGCCGCCACAGCAATGCCTGCCGGAGCGGTTTCTCCGTGTTGTCGGACTGGAAGAACCCTTCGGCCGCCGTGGACATCCCGGCCATTCTCGCATGAGCGCCCGGGTTTGGGATTCATGGGCGCGCGACCCTTTCACGGGAAGAACTGAAAAGCCGGACACAGAGGGCGCAGAGGAAAGCATGACGGCACAGAGGCGTTAGGGCACCTGTGCGCGGACGACCCCATATAGCCCTCTGTGCTCTCATGCTTTTCTCCGTGGGCTCTGTGTCCCCGCTTTGGTTGTCCGTCGAACCTGCCCAGGCCCAGGTGATCCCGGGTGATTGACCAACGAAGCCCTTTTCGAGCAAGCCCCGCCTCATGGGATGATGGAGGTTCACTGGATCGCCCATGCGCCTTGCCACCCCGCCCGGATTCCCCACGGAGGTCTTTGTCCAGGAGGCGCCAGCCGCGGAGCTGCTGCCCTCCGGGCCTTGGGCGCTCGTGGGCGATGCGGCCGTGCGGG
>CAZKIM010000007.1:33781-41348 GCA_964552855.1 uncultured Solibacteraceae bacterium
GCGGAGCTGCTGCCCTCCGGGCCTTGGGCGCTCGTGGGCGATGCGGCCGTGCGGGAGTCCTGGCGCGCGGCGGGCATGCCCGAACCGTCCTGCGCGATCTGGGAGGCCGTGGACGAATCCCGCAAGCGGGTGGAGACGATTCTGCCCTGGCTGGAGGACTGGTCCCGGCTGCCGCTCCATCGCGACGCCACGATCGTCGCCGTGGGCGGCGGCGTGCTCACGGATCTCGCGGGGCTTGCGGCCTCGCTCTACATGCGCGGCATCGCCTGGCAGGCCTGGCCCACGACGCTGCTCTCCATGGCGGACGCCGGGCTCGGCGGCAAGACCGGCGCGGACCTGCCCACGGGCAAGAATCTCGTCGGCGCGTTCCACCCTCCGACGAAGCTCGTGGTCTGCACCGCCTTCCTCGCGACGCTTCCGGATCGTCAGACGGACAGCGGACGGCAGGAACTCATCAAGACAGCCCTGCTCCTGGGCGATCTGGAATGGGCGGAAGACCTGGCGGGCGAGGGTCCCATCCGCACACCCTGGATCGAGCGCGCCCTCGCCTACAAGGCGGAAGTGGTCCACCGGGATCCAGAAGAGCGCGGCGAACGCCGCGTGCTGAATCTGGGCCACACCCTCGGCCACGCCGTGGAATCCGCCAGCGGCTACGCGCTGCTGCACGGCGAGGCGGTGGGCATCGGCCTGCTGGCGAGCTGCCTGATGGCGGAAGCTCACGGCCTGCGCCCCTTCCCGGCCTCGCTGATGGACAAGCTGGCCACGCGCCTCGCGCCGCTCGCGCCGCGGCTTCCAAGCTGGGACGCGGTCCTGCCCTGGCTGCTCCGCGACAAGAAGGGCGCTGGGCTCACGGCCGCCGGTTCGCAAGGGATCCAGATCCGTTGCATCCTGCCCCGACCGGGCGAGACAGCGCTCCAACAACTGCTTCCACCGGATGCCTGGGCTGAACCCTACGCCCGCGTGAAGCATCTCCTTCAAGGGGACCCTGCCCGTGCCTGAATCCCGCTTCCTTCCCATCCTCGCCCCGATTCTGACCGCGGGTCTGACCGCGGGCGCGACGCTCGCAGGCCAGGCACCCGCCGTGAAGCCGCCGACGCCCAACGCCGCCTTCGCGGCCACGCGTCTGGACGACCCACGCGCGCTCATGCTCAAGGCGCGCTCCATGCAGCTGCGCGCCGGAGGGGACGACCCCGCGGGCGCGGCCGTGCTCTACCGCAAGGTCATCGCGCTTCTGCCCAAGAGCGCGGAAGCCCATCTCCGTCTTTCCGAGGCGCTGGAGGAATCGAAGGATCTGCCGGGCGCCATCCAGGCGGCCAAGCAGGCGGTGGCCCTCGCCCCCCGCTCCGGCGAGGCCGCGGGCCAACTCGGGAACCTGCTCTTCCGCCAATCGCGGGAAGACAAGACGGCGCTGCCCGAGGCTATCCAGGCGCTCCGCGCCGCCACCGATCTGCTGCCCAACGATCCCCAGTCCTGGGCCTTCCTCGCCGAGGCTTCGGAAGCCGCTTCCGATGACCGCACCGCCATGGACGCCTGGCTGCACCTGGGCCGCCTGCGCCCGGACTTCGTCCCCGCCTGGGAACGCGCGGCCATCCACGCCTGGGTGCTGAAGGACTACGCGGGCCGCCGCGAAGCCATCATGGCGCTCTGCGACCGGGACGACGCGCGCCCCGGCGATTTGAAGCTGCTGGAGTCCCTCGCGCAGGAGCAACTGAAGAGCGGCTTCCTCGGCCACGCGGAGGACAGCTACCAACTCCTCGCGGAGCACCTGCCCCAGGAGCCCGCCGTGTGGGCGAGCCTCGCCATGGTGGAGCTGCGCGTTCCCGAATACGCCAAGGCCCTCGCCAACCTCGAAAAGGCCGAGAGCCTGAAGGCCGATCCGGGCACCTCCTTCAACATCGCGCTCTGCCTCATGAACCTGGCCCGCTTTGACGAAGCCTCGGCGCGGCTGCAGAAGCTGATGGCCGACCTGCCGGGCTCGGACCTGGAACAGAAGGACAAGCTCCAGGACCTCGGTCAGACGCTCTATGCCCAAGCGTTGCTTTTGCGCGGGCAGCCGAAGAGCCTGCTCGCCTGGTTGAAGCAGACGCCGGTCCGCCCCGGCGCGGCGGGGGACATGGCCGTGCTGCGCGCCCAGGCGCTCATCGAGACGGGCAAGTATTCCGCCGCCAAGGACGCCCTGAAGCAAGGCGCGACGACCTATCCGGACCGCCCTTTCTTCAAGGAGGCCAGCGCGCTCGACGGCTCGCGGAAGGAGCTTGAAACGCGCCTGCGCCAGGTGGATCTCCAGACCATGGCGGAGATGTGGGCCACCTTCGGCCAGTGGCAGACCTGCCTCGACACGCTGCTCAAGGCGAAGGCGCTCGGCGCGCCCCAGAACGCCGACCTCCTGCTGCTGGAGGCCAACGCCTATGACCAGCTCAACCGCCCGGCGGACAACCTCCGCACCCTTCGCGCCGCGCAGAAGCTCGCGCCCACCAACGCCACGCTCCAGAACAACCTGGGCTACACCCTGCTGGACAACGGCGGCGACCTGAAAGAAGCCGCGTCCCTCATCGAGGCGGCGGTGAAGCAGGAGCCGAACAACGGCAGCTTCATGGACTCGCTGGGCTGGCTCCGCTTCAAGCAGGGCAACCTCGCGGATGCGGAAACGCAGCTGCGCCACGCCGCGGACCTGCGGCCCTACAGCGCCGATGTGCGCCAACACCTGGGCGAAGTGCTGCTCAAGCTCGGCAAGCGAGCCGAAGCCATCACCCAGTGGGAGCGGGCCCTCGCCTTCGCCTTCCCCGGCCGCGACGCGCTGGAGAAGCGCCTGGAGGATGTGCGCGCCCAAGCGGCCAAAGCCAAGGCCGCCGCTCCAGAGGCTCCGGACGCCGCCCATGACGCCGCCCATGACAACGACGGCGAGGATGGGGAATGATCTTCCCCCCCGCGCTGCAAAGCCCCGCGCCACCAAGTCCCGGACCCGGCGCGCTGCCCTTCGCCTCGGTGAAAGCCCAATACAAATGGAGCTTCAAGGGCGCGGACGGCAGCGGCAGCGGCACGCTCGCGCTGCTGATGGAGCCAGGCAGCGGCAAGCTCGTGCTGGAGATCTTCAGCTACGGCGACCGCTTGGCGTTGGTGGATGGCGACACCGCGACCGGCTACCAATATGTGCTGCCCAAGCAGCAGGTGAACCGCACCGTGCCGACCTTGGCGGATCTGCCGCTGCCACTGCTGCCCCAGGTCGGCAGCGTGGAAGCCCTGGCCCGCGCCCTGGCCCTGGGAGAAAGCGAAGGCCTGGTCGTGGACACACGCGACGCCCTCGGCCCGCTGAAGCTCAGCTACACAGGCCAGGACGAAGCCGGGAAACCCATCGAGGTGCGCCTCACGCGAAAGCGGTGGCAACCGTTGAAATAGGCGTCAGGCAGTCAGGCGTCAGGCTTCGGGCCTCCGTTCGAATCGAACCGAACGATCAGAGCACGCCTCCATGCCTATTGGTCCGACGCCTGATGCCTGATGCCTGAAATCACCGCGGGATCGTTCCCGTCCGCTCCCAGCGGGTGCGGGTGAAGAAGTGGGAGACGGCGTCGCCGATGCCGTGGGCGACATCAATGGGTCCGCCGGGCACGGTGCCGTTGTCGTAGTCGTGCTCGCCTTCGCGGAAACTCCACCACACGAGGAAGGGCCGGCCCCGCAGGTGGTCCATGGGCACGAAGCCCCAGTAGCGGCCATCCTCGCTGTTGTCCCGGTCATCGCCCATGGCCATCACGAAGCCCGGCGGCACCTTCACCGGCCCGAGGTTGTCTTTGAAGTCGCTCTGGATGAGGCTGGTCATGCCCTGGCGATCCATGGCCAGCACATCCGGGTCCTTGAAGCGCCAGAAGCCGGAGGGCTGGGTGACAGGACCGGCGTCCCGGCCCACGGGCCACGGGCCGGGAATGGGATCGCCTGCTTCCACCATGGAGCCGTCGCCCCGATCGCTGGCGATGACATTGGGCTTCACGATGTGGTATTCCCACGGCCCCGTGATGAGCTTGCCGTTCACATAGAGGCGCTTGTCCTTCATCTCCAGCGTGTCGCCGGGCAGCGCCACGCAGCGCTTCACATAATCCTGGTCGCGGTCCATGGGATAGCGGAAGACGATGATGTCGCCGCGCTCCACTTTCCGCATGGGAAAGAGCGCCGACTCCCAGGCGAACTGGGGCCGCGCGTAGATGAACTTGTTGATGAGCAGGTGGTCGCCGATCATCAGCGTCTCGCGCATGGAGCCGCTGGGAATCGAGAACTGCTGGCCCACGAAGGTCTTGAAGAAGAGGATCAGCGCCACCGCGAAGCAGACCACTTCGAGGTTGTCGCGGATGGCGCCCTTGGCCGCGCCGGGAGGAAGGTTCTTCAGGTCGTCGGCCATGCTCTTCTCCGATTCAGGCCTTCGCCTTGGGGGCCTTGGTCCGCTTGCGCTTTTTCGGCTCGGGCGCCGTCGGCTTCTCTTCTTTCGGCGTGATGGGCGCGTCGGTGAAGCCGTACTGGGTGAGCAGGTTCACGGTCTGCCACCGGCCATCAGCCTGCCGAACATCCGTCTGGACTTCGCCCAACCCTGGGAGGTAGAGCGAACGCGCCACCGCGCCAGAGATCGAGCGGTTCTCCACCCACACGCCTTCGACGGGACGATCCGGAGGGAGCACTTTCGCGCCGCCCACCCACGCACCGCGGCCAAGCACCCGGTAAGCGCCCGCGGCCGTGGACCAGGATTCCGTCCGATTCGGGAAACCCTCCGGCACCAGCGGAAGCTGGCTCTTGCCGTCGGGGCTCAGGAGCGCGACGCCGCCATCTTTCAGGAGGGTGTCGGTGCGAAAGGGAAGCTGCACGCCCGCCGTGAAGGCTTTGGTGACCACGATGGCGCCTTGAGCGCTCTCGACCACCTTCTCCACGCGCACCTGGAGGCGTTCCGCGGCCTGTTGATCCTGAGGCAGCGACGGGTTGAGGTAGACGAGCGTGAGGCCTTCCTCTTCCGGCGCGTAGGCGCGCGCGACGCTGGGACCCGGTTGCTGGCAACCCGCGAGGAGAAGCAGCGCCGCGATCGGAAGGAGCGCGCGTTTCATTTCGGCCCTTTCCCGAACTTGGCCATGAGATCGCCGAGGGAGGCGCCGGTCTTCGCGGGCTCGGCCTTGGGGCCGAAGACGCCGCCCGCGGCGGGCTTGGGGCCGCGATCGGGCCGCGGGCCTCGGGTTTCGGGCCTCGGGCCTTGGTGCGGGGGCCTCGGGCCTCGGGCCTCGGGCCGCGGACCACTCTGGGATGGGCGCGGTTGGGATTTCGGGGTGCGCTCCGGTCGGGGGCCACGATGCTCGGGACGCGGCGCTCGGTGCTCGCCGACGGGCGCGGCAAGCAGGGCCTTGATGGACAGGCCGATGCGCTTGGAGGCGAGATCCACGGCCATCACCTTGACCTTCACGACCTGGCCGACGCTCAAGGCTTCCGAGGCTTCCTTGATGAAGCGGTGGCTGATCTCGGAGAGGTGGACGAGGCCATCCTGATGCACGCCGATGTCCACAAAGGCGCCGAAGGCGGCCACATTGGTGACGATGCCCGTGAGCTCCATGCCGACGGCGAGATCCTCGGGCTTATTGATGCCTTCGGCGAACTGCACGGCTTCAAAGGCCGAGCGCGGGTCGCGGCCGGGCTTCTTCAGCTCCGCGACGATGTCCTTCACGGTCTCAAGGCCGGACTTCTCATCCACCAGCGCCTTCAGATCCAGCGCGTCCAGCACCGCGTCGTTGCCCACGAGTTCCGGCACGGTCTTGCCCGTGAGCTGGCAGATGCGCTGCACGACGGGATAGCTTTCCGGGTGGACGGCGGAGGCATCCAGCGGGTCTTCGCCATCGCGGATGCGGAGGAAGCCCGCCGCCTGGGTGAAGGCCTTGTCGCCAAAGCGGGAGACTTCCTTGAGCTGGTCGCGGCGCTTGAAGGCGCCATGCTCGAAGCGGTGGGCGACGATGTTCTTGGCGAGTTGCTCGCCGACGCCGGCCACATAGGCCAGCAGCTTGTAGCTCGCGGTGTTCAGATCCACGCCCACGCGGTTCACGCAGGACTCGACCACATCATCCAGGCCCTTCTTGAGCGCGGTCTGGTTCACATCATGCTGGTACTGGCCGACGCCGATGCTCTTGGGGTCCACCTTCACGAGCTCGGCGAGCGGATCCTGGAAGCGGCGGCCGATGCTGATGGCGCCGCGCACGGTGAGATCCTGCTCGGGGAACTCCTCCCGGGCGATGTCGGACGCGCTGTAGATGGAAGCGCCGCTTTCGCTCACGGCGATGCAGATGACTTCCTTGCGGCCCGTCTCCTTCAGCCAACCGCGGATGAAGGCCTCCGCCTCGCGCCCGCCCGTGCCATTGCCGATGGCGACAGCCTCGATGGGGAACTTGGTGAAGAGCTGTTCCAGCATCGCGGCGGAGCCTTCCAGGTCGCGCTTCGGCTCCAGCGGATACATCACCTCGGTGTGCACGAACTGGCCGAGGCGGTTCAGGATCGCCAGCTTGCAGCCGGTGCGGATGCCGGGGTCCACGCCCAGCGTGCAGCGCTGGCCCGCGGGCGGTGAGAGCAGCAGGTGGTCCAGGTTGGACTGGAATACCTTGATGGCCTCGCCATCGGCCTTGCGCTTGGCTTCCATCCGCACCTCGACTTCCAGACTCGGGAAGAGGAGGCGGTCGAAGGCGTCCGCGCCCACGGCGGAAATGAGCTTGCGGTAGCCGCTTCCCGGATTCGCGGGGATGCGCGAAACGATCTCGGAGACGAGCTTCTCGCGCTCCACCTCCAGCTTCACCGTGAGCATGTCCTCCTTCTCGCCGCGGCGCAGCGCGAGGAGGCGATGGCTGGGGATCTTGCGGAGCGGTTCACTGAAGGCCCAGTAGGACTTGAAGCGCAGCGCGCCTTTGTCCTCCTTCTTGTCCTCACGCAGCGCCGACACGAGCACGCCGTGGTCATGGAAGGCCAGGCGCAGGCGGGCGCGCAGCTCCGCGTCTTCAGCCAAGCGCTCGGCGAGGATGTGCCCCGCGCCCTCGACGCATTCGAACGGCGTGGCGATGCCTTCTTCGCCGTCCTTCACATAGGGCGCGGCGAGCATCATGGGCTCGGCGCCGCTCGCATCCGACAGCAACTCTTCCAGCAGCGGTTCCAGCCCGCGCTCCCGGGCCACGGAGGCTTTGGTGCGCTTCTTGGGTTTGAAGGGAAGGTAGAGATCCTCCAGCTCCGTCTTGACCCAGGTGCCTTCGATCTTGGCCTGCAGGTCGGGCGTCAGCTTGCCCTGCTCGCCGATGCTCTTCAGCACCGTGGCCCTGCGTTCCAGCAGGTCCTTGAAGTACGCGAGCCGGTCCTCGATGGCGCGGATGGCGACTTCATCCAGGCTGCCGGTCTTCTCTTTGCGGTAGCGGGCGATGAAGGGGACGGTGTTGCCCTCCTCCAGCAACGCCGCGGTGGCGGCGACGGCGGCGCGGGGGAGCTTCAACTCCCGGCTCATCAGGTCAAGCATCTGATCCAAAGCGGTACCTCTGTGGCCCCATCGGGCGCGGAAAAGATGATCTTACCTCAGGGG
>CAZKIM010000007.1:41448-45416 GCA_964552855.1 uncultured Solibacteraceae bacterium
TAGACTGGACCTTCCCATGCTCAAGCCTCTCCAGAAATTCAAGGTCCTGGACCTCTCCCGCATCCTGGCCGGTCCTTTCGCCACCCAACTCCTCGCGGATCTGGGAGCGGAAGTGCTCAAGGTGGAGCCGCCGGAAGGTGATCCCACCCGGGGTTGGGGACCGCCTTTCGAGGAAGGCGACGCGACCCATCCCTTTGGCGGCGAAAGCGCCTATTTCCGTTGCGCGAACCGGGGCAAGGGCTCCACGGTCCTCGACCTGCATTCGACGGAAGGCCGCGCGCGCCTCTCGGAACTGATGAAGGACGCGGATGTGCTCGTGGAGAACTTCCTCCCGGATTCCGCGGAACGCCTGGGCCTCACCTGGCCCAAGCTCCACAAGGCGAATCCCAAGCTCATCCTTGCTTCCATCCGCGGCTTCGCACCGGATGTGAAAGCCTCCCGCCGCGCGGGCTACGACTTCATCATGCAGGCCGAAAGCGGCTGGATGAGCATCACCGGCGAGGCCGAGGGCCGCCCCATGAAGATCGGCGTGGCGTTGGTGGATGTGCTCGCCGCGCTCTACTGCGCCAACGGCATCCAGGCCGCACTCCTTCACCGGGAGCGCACCGGCGAGGCGATCCAAGTGCAGGTGCCCTTGATGGAGGCCGCGCTCGCCGGCCTCGTGAATGTGGGCAGCGGCACGCTCATGACCGGCCGCTCGCCCGAGCGCTACGGCAACGCCCACCCACAGATCGTGCCCTACCAGACCTTCCCTTGCTCCGACGGAGAAGTGGCCATCGGCGTCGGCGGCGACAAGCAGTTCGAGATCCTCGCGCTGTGGCTCGGGCTGCCGCTGGAAGGCAACCCCCATTGGCGACGCAACCGCGGGCGCGTGGAGGACCGGGAGCACCTCGTCGCGCTGCTCAAGGACAAGCTCGCGCCGCGCAGCGTGGACGCCGTGGTGGACTTCTGCGACCACAACGCCATCCCCGCCAGCCGCGTGCGCACCGTGGATGAAGTCCTCTTCCGCAAGGCCGGCGACCTCCATCACCTGATCCAACCCTTGCTGGACCCCGAGACCGGCGGCATGGTGCCGACCCTCGCGAGCCCCGTGCTGCTCAACGGCGAACGCGCCTGCGCCAAGACCCCACCGCCCCGGTGGAAGAAATGAAGGGTCTGCGCCCCATGTCCAACGGCCTGCGCGGCCAACTCGCACCGGACGCGGCGCGACTGGCGGAAGCTCGCCTGCGAGAAGCGTGGTCCTTCGCCGTCGGCCCGCTGCTCGCCCGGCGGACGCGGCTGATCCGCTTCCACCGCGGACGGCTCGTGGTGGGCTGCTGGGAACTGCCCGCCATCACCAGCCTGCGCCTCGCGGCGGAAGCGGCTTGGCCCACCGTCCAGGAACGCCTTTCCCGAGCCTTCAAGTTGCACTTTTCCGCCATCGAGATCGTGCCCTGCGACCCGCCGGAGCCGGAGGCGGCGGGCTCGGCGCCAGGAGATCCCTTGCGGGAATTGATGCTGGCGTGGCGGAAGCGGAAAGCCTCCCTGGACGCTCCGGCCTCCTTCCCGTAGACTTGAACCTTCGTCGGGGCGTGGCTCAGCCTGGTAGAGCGCTCGGTTCGGGACCGAGAGGTCGGAGGTTCGAATCCTCTCGCCCCGACCAATGATTGAGGCGCCCTCGGGCGCCTTTTCTCGTCCCACCAGGCGAGAGGATTCGAAGCTCCGAGCCGCAGCCGCCCGGTGAGCGCGCCGTGGAGACGCTCCAGTGGAGCGTCGGAGCGGAAGAAAGCGCGAACCGCTGGCGGCAAGGGACGGCGATGGAAGGCCAGCCTCAAGCTCCGAGGCCTCGGCCCTTTTGTCATCCAGGTGTAAGCTGGATGATCCGCCTGAGGCGGGGAGCGACCATGACCGATGCCTGCATGATCCTGACCACCTGCGGCAGCGAGGAAACGGCCCTCACCATCGCCTCGGCGCTCGTGGACCAGGGCTTCGCGGCCTGCGTCAACATCCTGCCGGGGCTCAAGAGCTACTACTACTTCAAGGGCGAAACCCATCTGGACGAGGAGGTCCTCCTCGTCATCAAGACCACCCGCGACCGCTACGACCGCGTGGCGGAAGTCATCGCCGACCTGCACACCTACGAGATCCCCGAGATCCTCATGGTCCCCGTCGAGCAGGGCAGCGCCTCCATCCTCGACTGGATCCGCGGCAGCGTCAGCCGGGCTGTTTAGTTCAGGCTGGAGGCTGGAGGCTGTAGGCTGGAGGTAAAGAAGACCGCGCCGGAGGCGCGCTCGATTTGGACCTCCAGTCTCCGGCCTCCGGTCTCCAGCCTGCGGAGCTCGTCATGGAACACACCCTCAGCCTCGAATTCCTCCGCGTCGCCGAAGAGGCCGCCATCGCCTGCGCCCGCAGCATCGGCCACGGCCGCCGCAAGCACAGCGACATGCTCGCGGTGGAAGCCATGCGCAAGGCCATGGAGACCGTTCACATGGACGGCACCATCGTCATCGGCGAGGGCGAGCGGGACGAGGCGCCCATGCTCTACATCGGCGAGAAGGTCGGCATGGGCAAGGGTAATCCAGCCGTGGACATCGCCGTGGATCCGCTGGAGGGCACCAATCTCTGCGCCACCGGCGCGCCCAACGCCATCGCCGTGCTGGCGGCTTCCGAAAAGGGCGGCCTCCTCCACGCCCCGGACCTCTACATGGAGAAGCTCGTCGTCGGCCCCGCCGCCAAGGGCAAGGTGAGCCTGGACGCGCCCGTGGCCGAGAACCTCAAAGCCATCGCCAAGGCTCTCGATCGGGGCGTCGGCGATCTGGTCGTGACCGTCCTGGATCGCGAGCGTCACCAGAAGCTCATCGAGGACATCCGCGCCGCGGGCGCGCGCATCCAGCTCATCGGCGATGGCGATCTGAGCGCGGGCATTTCCGCAGCCGTCTCCGGCACGGGCATCCATGCCGTGATGGGCACTGGCGGCGCGCCCGAGGGCGTGCTGGCCGCGGCGGCGCTCAAGTGCCTGGGCGGCGAGATCCAGGGCCGCCTCGTGGTGGACACGAACACGGCCTCCAAGGAGAAAGCCGAGGCCATGGGCGCCCGCTTCGACCACATCTACACCACCGAGGACCTGGCCCCCGGCAAGCACATCGTCTTCGCCGCCACCGGCGTGACCGGCGGCAACCTGCTCCAAGGCGTCCGCTTCTTCAGCCACGGCATCCGCACCAGCAGCCTCATCCTCACCCACCAGAACCGCGAGATCCGCTTCATTGACACCGTGAAGAAAGCGGATGGCGATGTGACGGTGCGGTTCTAAGAAGGTTGAACCACAGAGACGCAGAGTCGCAGAGAAAGCCATGAAGTTCAAACAACTCTTCCTGGTCATCCTCGGCGCGATAACCCTACTTCACGCTGACGACGGCGCCGCCGAGATCGCAAATGGCGGCCTACGCGCTCGGCACGAGACGCGCGTGGCCATGGTTTGGGAACGCTTGGACCTATCCGTGGACCAAGTAAAGGTCGCGTTCCGCTTCCTGAACACTTCCAAGGAGGAGGTCGTCACGGAAGTCGCGTTCCCCTGGCCTGACTACGAATTCAGTTATGGCGTGAGGACTTGGGATCCTTCCATGCTCACCTTCACCGCCATCGTGGATGGGAAGGAACAACCGGTGAAGCCGGATATCCACGCGACACTGGACGGAAAAGATGTGACACCAGATCTGAAGCGGCTTGGCATCGACATCGCGCAGTTCGCGGGGCATGACGGCCCCACCGACGATGACAAGCATCACCATGAGGGCTGTCAGATTTGCTCAAACCCTGCGATAAGAGACAGCCTCTTCAAGTTGGGCCTCATCGAGGACTACAACACGCCTACCCCGAAATGGAAGGTGTCCCTCCGCTTCCATTGGACGCAACGATTCCCCCCTGGCAAGGAAGTCCGCATTGAGCACAGCTACAATCCCATTCTCGGGGAGCAAATCCTAGGCATGGGT
>CAZKIM010000008.1:0-10711 GCA_964552855.1 uncultured Solibacteraceae bacterium
CGGTTCTGGAAGCCGTACAAGGCCATCAAGGCGATGTCCGCGAAGAATGGCGGCGAAGCTGGGTCAGCCACGCAGGGCGGTGACATCCCTGGCGGCATGAGCGCGGATCTCTACCAGTACCGTCCGCCCATTGACCTGGCCAACCACCGCCTGCGCGCGATGGCGGCCGGGCTTGGTCCGGCCTATGTGCGAGTCAGCGGAACCTGGGCGAACACGACCTACTTCGCCGACACCGACGCGCCGCCCAAGGAGCCACCTCCGGGCTATGGCGGCGTGCTCACGCGGCGGCAGTGGCTGGGCGTGATCGCTTTTTCGCACGCGGTGGACGCGCCCATCGTCACTTCGGTGCCGATCGGGATGGGGACGCGCGGAGCCGACGGGGTCTGGCGACCGGATCAGACTCGGAGCTGGTTTTCCTTCACGAAGGCGCATGGAGGAACCCTCGCCGCAGTCGAGTATTTCAATGAACCGACCCTGGCCTCCATGGGTGGCGCTCCCAAGGACTACGACGCCGCGTCGTTCGGCCGCGACTTCCAAGTGTTCGATGCGTTCATGCGCAAGGAATACCCGGACACCAAGCTCCTCGCGCCGGGATCGGTCGGAGAGGCGAACGCGGACTGGGCCATCGCCTCAGGCGGTTACGGGGATCAGAAGGTGCTGCACGCGGCGGATCTCGCCGCCTTCACCGCGGATGCCGACGCCTTCTCCTACCATCACTACGGCGCGGCTTCGCGGCGCTGCGCGTTGATGGGTCATCAAACCAGCGCGGATCAAGCGCTTTCCGAGGATTGGCTGGGCCGCACCGATCAGACGCTCGCGTACTATCGCGCGGTGCGGGACAAGGCCATGCCCGGCAAGCCCTTCTGGAACACGGAAACGGCGGATGCGGCGTGCGGCGGCAATCCGTGGGCGGGCACCTTCCGCGACAGTTTCCGGTACCTCGATCAACTCGGCCGCCTCGCGCGCCAGCAGGTGGAGGTCGTCCTCCACAACACGCTGGTCGCCAGTGACTACGGCCTTCTCGACGAGAACACCTTCGAGCCCAAGCCCAATTACTGGGCCGCGCTGCTCTGGCGGCGATTCATGGGCACGACGGTGCTCGATTCCGGGGTGCCGATCGCCGAAGGGCAGCACATCTACGCGCAGAGCCTGCGCGGCGTGCCGGGCGGCGTGGCGATCCTCGCGATCAACACCAGTCGCTCGAAGCCGCTGGTCCTGCGGTTGCCGACCGCCGCGGAACGCTACACCCTGTCCGCGCCGCTGAGCGCGACCCATGTCCGGCTCAACGGTCGGGAGCTAAAACTCGGCCGTGGGGACGCGCTTCCCGTGCCGCGGGGCCTGAGGGTCCGCGCCGGAAAGATCGTCCTAGCGCCGGAGACCATCACCTTCTTCGCCGTGGCGAAGGCCGACAACGCGGCCTGCCAATAGTCCCAATAGCCGAACGCGGCCCCTGCCTCAGGGCGCGGGCCGCACCTTCACGACGCTGCCTTCTTCGAGGCCCCAGGCGCTTTGGAGGTCCTTGGGGATGGCGATGAGGGATTCTTCCATGCTCGTGAACTGGACGCTGTCCACGGCGGGGCCCTTGGGCCACATGAGGCGCAGGCGTTCGACGCCGAACTCGTAGGGGCCCATGGCGCGCCAGTGATGCTCGTGGTGGGAGGCGACTTCCACATGATCGGTCTTCTTGAAGAGGCCGCCCTTGAGGGTGGTCACGCGGAGGGTGAGCTCGGGCTGCAGCGCGTCCAGGCGTCCGGCGTCGGAGAGGGTGGCGGCGGCCTGGAGCACGCTCACATCGTTGAGCCCCGTCGTGTCCATGATGTCCTGGAAGCTGCGGTAGCCGTCCATCCACGGCAGCACCTTCTTGTCTTCGCCGAAGATCTTGAGGCCCTGGAGCAGCGCGTCCCCCGCCAGCTTGGGCCAGGGCACGAGCGTGAGATCCGGGAAGAGGCCTTGGAGGCGCTTGCGGGAATCGCTGACCCGCGCCGAATCCATCACGAGATCCTGCACCGAGCGGCGGATGGTGGTGGGCGCGTTCACCGCGGCGGGCAGGAAGTCGAAGCTGCCGGAAGTCCATTCCAGGATCTGGTACGCCGCCATCTCGCCCTTTTCCGTGGCGGTCTCGGCGTGGATGACTTCGCCATTCTGGAAGTGGAGGATGCCCTGGAGCTTGCCGGACGCGATCTTCAGCATCCCGGTCTTGCGGTTCACATTGAGCAGCTGGGACACATCAATGAGCGAGATGCTCTCCAGGTTCCCCTTGAGGTTGGACATCAGGCCTGTCCCCCCGCCGCGGCGACCGCCTCGATCATCTCCCGCACCGCCTTCTCCATGCCGGTGAGCACGGCGCGGCCCACGATGCTGTGGCCGATGTTCAGCTCCTCGATTTCGGGGATGGCCGCCACCGGGCCGACATTGCGCAAGTCGAGGCCGTGGCCGGCGAGGACGCGCAGGCCGAGCCGGGTGGAGAGCCGCGCGGCCTCCTTCAACTTGGCGAGCTCCACGGAGGCGTCGGCGCCGTAGGGCAGATCCGCGTAGACGCCGGTGTTCAGCTCCACGGCGTCGGCTTCGAGCTTGGCGGCCATCTTCACCTGATCCAGGAGCGGGTCCACGAAGAGGCTCACGCGGATGTCCGCCGTGCGGTATTCCCGCACGAGGCTCCGCAGACTGCTCTGGAGGAAGACCGCGTCGAGCCCTCCCGTCGTCGTGAGTTCTTCCCGGGTCTCGGGCACGAGCGTCACCCAGGCGGGCTTGAGGGGCACGACCGCGTCGAAGGCTTCCTGGGTCGCGGCGCATTCCACATTGAGCGGCACCGCCAGCACCTGCTTCAGGACGCGGATGTCCCGGTCCTGGATATGGCGCCGGTCGCCCCGGAGATGGACGGTGATGCCGGCCGCCCCCGCGCTTTGCGCGAGCAGGGCCGCAGCCACCGGCTCCGGCTCATGGCCGCCTCGGGCCTGACGGAGGGTGGCGATATGGTCAACATTCACGCCCAGACGGGTCATCGGCGGCATTTTCCTCTTCCCATCCAGGATGCCAGAAATGCCCCCCGGTTTTGGCCCCGAATCACGGAAGCGTCACAACCCCAAGTCCTGGCGGGCCGCGGCTTCCAATTCCGACAATGCCTCATCCACCAGGCCAGAGTCCGGGGCTTCCACCATGAGGCGGAGCTTGGGCTCGGTGCCGCTCCAGCGGATCACCTGGCGGGCCTTGGCGCCGTGGCGGGTCTCGAGGTCGGCCATGGCGCCCTTCAGGGCCTTCATCGCCTCCACGGGGCGGCGCTCGCGGGCCACGACATTCACGAGCCGCTGAGGCCAGGGCGTGAAGGTCCAATCGAGCCGATGCGCGGGCTCCCGGTGGAGCAGGGCGCGCAGCACGGAGAGGGCCGTCGCCAGGCCGTCCCCGCTGGGGCAGACGCGCTTCTGGATGACATGACCGCTGGCTTCCGCCGCCAGATCCCAGCCCCGCGCCGCCAGTTCCCGGAGCAGGTGCTTGTCGCCGACCGGGGTGCGGACGAAGGGCACGCCCGCTTTGTCCAGCGCGGCTTCGAGGCCGCCGTTGGTCATCACGGTGCCGACGACGCCGGGCGGAGGATCCCCCGCGGCGAGCCGGTCCTGGACCAGGAGCCAGAGCATCTGATCGCCATCCAGCACCCGGCCCGCGCCGTCCACCATCAGGCAGCGGTCCGCATCGCCATCGAAGGCCAGACCGAAGGCCGCGCCCTGCGCCGCCACGGCGGCCTTCAGGCCTTCCAGATGGGTGGAGCCAACGCCCACATTGATGCTCGCGCCGTCGGGCTCCTCCGCGAGCCAATGGAGGCCCGGCCCGCGCAGCAGCCGCTTGGCGGAAGGCCCTGCGGCGCCATGGGCGCAGTCCACGACGACTTTGAGATCCGCAGGCAGGTCCAGGCCTTCGAGATGGTCGAGGTAGGGGTCCAGGCTTTCCGCCGCGGTGGCGATGGTCTCGTGGCTCGGCTCAGGCGCTTGTTCGAAGGCCGCCTCGATGGCGAGTTCATCCGATTCGGATAGCTTCTCACCCGCGCCGTTGAAGCCTTTGAGGCCGTTGTCCTCCGGCGGGTTGTGGCTCGCGCTGATCATCAGGCCCCAGGTGGGCACGCCGCCGCGCGTGGCCTGCCCCACCGTCCAGGCCACGGCGGGCGTGGGCGCGAGACCGAGCACACGCACTTCGAGCCCCGTTCCGAGGCCGTGATGGAACGCCGCCCAGAGCCGTTCGGAACTGAAGCGCGGATCCCAGCCCACCACCAGGCGCTGCACGCCTCTGGATCGCGCCACCGCGCCCCAGGCCGCACCCCACCGCGTCGCTTCCGCCAAGGTGAGCGGCGATTCGAACGCGCGGCCGCGGATGCCATCGGTGCCGAAATGTTTCAAGGTCATTCCGCCAGTGTAGCGGCGTGGCTGCGGAAGATGCGGATGCCCATCGCGATGGCTTCCGCGTGCAGCGCGGCGGTGAGGCCATCCCGCTCGGAAGGCGGGAGGTCCGGCTGCCCCGCCTTCCAGGCGGTGAAGCGTTTGCGGGAGACGCCGACGCAAAGCGGACCAGGGATTTCGGGAAGCGATCGCCAAAGCGCGGAATCCTCGCGGAAAGTCGTTCCGAATCCGAAGCCAGGATCCAGCGCCACGCGCGTCTCCGCGATGCCGGCCTGTGCCAAGCGATGCCTCACGGCTTCCAGTTCGACTCTCGCGCGATCGCCCGTGGGCTCACCCGGGCCGTCGTAGGGCGGCATCACGAACCGGGCTTCGTGGAGACGGCTTCGCATGGCGATGAGGCCGCATGCCGACTTCGTCGCGAGCGCGAGCATGGCGGGATCGCGGAATCCGGTCACATCGTTGAGGACGCTCGCCCCGTGGTCCAGCGCGCGCGCGGCGACCTCGGCATGGCGCGTGTCCACGCTGAGCGGAAGGACCGGCAGTTCACGGTGGAGCAGGTCCAGCACGGGGCCGAGCCGTTCCCATTCCGTGCGCGGGTCCAGCGGCTCCGCACCGGGCCGCGTGCTTTCCGCGCCGAGATCCACCATCCGGAATCCTTTTCCAAGCAGCGCCCGGGCCTGCTCCAACGCGGCTTCCGGCGCGGCGTGGCGCCCGCCATCGCTGAAAGAGTCCGGCGTGAGGTTCAGGATGCCTATGAAAAGAGGGCCTTCCGCGAGGAAGGCCCTCCAGTCGAACGCGGGCGAGGTCACGCCGGATTGAGGGCCGGGTCGAGGCCGGGGTCGGCGTCGGGACCACTCACGGCGGGGGCGGAAGGTCCGCCGCCGCTGACGCGGGGAGGCAGGGTGCCGCCCTTCATGAGGATGTCCACATCGTTGCCATCCAGCGTCTCACGGATGAGCAAGGACTCCGCGATGGCCACGAGCGTCGCGCGCTTCTCGATGATGATGCGCTTGGCCCGCTCGTAGTTGCGCATGACGATGTCGTGCACCTCGGCGTCAATGATCCGCGCCGTTTCCTCAGAGATGTCCCGGCGCTGGTTGAAGTCGCGGCCGATGAAGATCTCGTGTTGCTCGCCGCCGTAGTTCAGCGGGCCCAGCTTCTCGCTCATGCCGTACTGGGTGACCATCGCTTTCGCCATGTCCGTCGCCTGCTGGATGTCGTTGCTGGCGCCGGTGGAGAACTGGCTGAAGAAGACTTCCTCGGCGATGCGGCCGCCCATGCAGATGGCGATGCGGCCTTCCATGAATTCCTTCGTCGTGTTGTAGCGGTCCCGCTCCGGCAGCTGCCAGGTGACGCCCAGCGCGCGGCCGCGCGGGATGATCGTCACCTTGTGTAACGGGTCCGCGCCGGGAATGGCCGCGGCGAGGATCGTGTGGCCGGCCTCGTGGTAGGCGGTGATCTTCTTGTCTTCTTCAGTCATCACCATGGAGCGCCGCTCGGAACCCATGTAGACCTTGTCCTTGGCCTGCTCGAAATCGTGCATCTCCACCCACTTCTTGTTGACGCGGGCGGCGCCGAGGGCGGCTTCGTTGCAGAGGTTCGCGAGATCGGCGCCGGCGAAGCCGGGCGTGCCGCGGGCGATCACTTCCAGGTCCACATCGGGTGCGAGGGGAATCTTGTTGGCGGTGTGCACCTTCAGGATTTCCCAGCGGCCCTTCACATCGGGGCGGTCCACGACGACACGGCGGTCGAAGCGGCCGGGGCGGAGCAGGGCGGGGTCCAGCACATCGGGGCGGTTCGTGGCGGCGATGAGGATGATGCCCTCGTTGCCTTCGAAGCCGTCCATCTCGACGAGGAGCTGGTTCAGGGTCTGCTCGCGCTCGTCGTGGCCGCCGCCCAGTCCGGCGCCGCGGTGGCGGCCGACGGCGTCAATCTCGTCAATGAAGATGATGCAGGGGGCGTTCTTCTTGCCCTGCTCGAAGAGGTCGCGCACGCGGCTCGCGCCCACGCCCACGAACATCTCCACGAAGTCCGAGCCGGAGATGGAGAAGAACTGCACCTTGGCCTCACCGGCGATGGCGCGGGCCAGCAGGGTCTTGCCGGTGCCCGGAGGGCCGACGAGCAGCACGCCCTTGGGGATCTTGCCGCCCAGCTTGGCGAATTTGCCCGGGTCCTTCAGGAAGTCCACGATCTCCTTGAGCTCATCCTTGGCTTCCTCGCACCCGGCCACATCCGCGAAGGTGACGCGCTTGGCGTTGGCGGAAAGGCCCCGCGCCTTGGCTTTGCCGAAGGACATGGCCTTGTTGCCCCCGGCCTGGGCCTGGCGCATGAAGAAGAACCAGAGCGCCACGAAGACGATCAACGGGCCCCAGAAGAGCAGGTAGACGGACCAGGAATTGTCGTTGGGCTTCTGCGCGCTGAACTCATCCAGCTGACCTTCCTGCTTCCAGGAAAGGATCTTCGCGCCCAGGTCCTGCATGGGCGGCGCGATGGTCTTGAATTTATCCACTTCCTGGCCCTGGGCGTTCTTCACGGCCTGGCGATAGGTGCCGTCAATGTCCAGGCCGGCGAGGGTGACGGTCTTGTATTTGCCCGCCTGGCCTTCCATGTAGAAGGTCGAGAAGGGGATCTCGTTCACCCGGGTCGTGGGCGGGAACAACTTGAACACCGCGAACAGCAGGGCGAGGATGCCCAGCCAGACGAGGAGGCTCTTCATCATCGAGTTCAAATCGGGCTCCTTGGGGGCGACGCGTCGGGACGCGCCAGCGGGCCATCTTTGATTCTACAGCCCCGGCGCAAGAAATTGGGGCGAGGGAACCCGCGGGCGGCCTCACCCCATTCGATGCAGGTACGCGCCATCCGGTTCAAAGTTCAGCGTGAAATTCCCACATGACAGGTTCCCCGTGACCGGGTCGTGACCGGCCAAACGCTCCCGGAGCCAGGGCGCGAGCGCGCGGAGGGCCGCCGCCTCCCTGGGCCAGCGCAGGTCGCGGAAGGCCAGCTCCAGCACGATGCGGAGACGGGTTTCGTCCCAGGTCCCGATCCGCAGGCGCAGGGCGTCTTGGGTCAAGTCCCAGGTCTCACCCCGGGATTCCAGCAGCGAAGCTTCCGCCAGCTCGCGCAGATCGCGCACCTGGAGGTGCGTTTCCCACAGGTGTTCATCCAGGAGCGGCGCTTCGGCGCGCATCGCTTCCAGGAGCTTCCGCCAGCGGTTGCGGGCCGTGAAGGGTTCGTCATTGCTGGCGTCCTCCCGCCAGGGCAGGCCCTTGCCTTCGAGGTAGCGGCGCAGCGATTCACGGCGGCACTGGATGAGCGGCGACCAGCGCGGGCCTTGGCGCGCGGGCAGGGGCGTGAGCGCGCCCGCGCCACCCCCGCGCTGGAGGCGGAGCAGGACGGTTTCCGTGTGATCGTCCAGCGTGTGTCCCGTGACGATGGCGAGGGCGCCCCAGGCCTCCGCTTCGGCGCGGAGCCAGGCCCAGCGCAGCTCCCGGGCCGCGGTTTCGAGACCGACGCCCGCCGTTTCCGCGTGGGCCTTCACATCCAGGCTGGCTTCGGCGAGATCGAGGTCGAGGCTCCGGGCAAGATCGCGCACGAAGGCGGCGTCTTCGGCGGCTTCGGCGCGCAGGCCATGATCGGCGTGAGCGAGGCTGATCTCCAGGTTCAGGCTCTTCCGCAGCGCCCACAGCACCGCCACCAGCGCCGTGGAATCTCCGCCGCCGCTGAGGGCGATGAGCACGCGCCCGTCCTGCACACCATCGCCCCGCCGCCGGATCTGGGTGAGCACATCCGTTTCGAAACGGTTCATGCCGCGCTCCGCGCGGCGGGCCTCGGGCCTCGGGCCTCGGGTCTTGGACCAGCCTTCATCGCAGTTTTCCGAGCAGGTCCAGCAGGGCCTGGGGCACGGGCTTGTCGCACCAGAGGGCTTCGGCCCAGGTGCAGGAGAGGAAGGTGGCCCAGTGCATGGCGCGGCCCTCGACCCCGCGTCGGAAGGCCGGGTGGGCGATGCGCGTCGGCGGCTTGGAAGGATCGTCGTTGAACTGACTGCCGAAGGCGTCGAAGGCGCGCATGCGGCGCTCCCACTGCTCGCTCACATCCACCACCAGATCCGGCGCGCCGGGGTTCTCGCCGCCCATCCAGGCCACGGCGGCGGGCCGCCAGGGTTCGCCTTCGCACGGGTAGTTCTTCAGGCCCGCGTAGTAGGCGGCCTCCTTGCCCAGGCGATGCGCGCGGCGGTGGTCGGGGTGGCGGTCGTCGGGACCGGGGAGGATGAACACCTCGGGCCGGAGGCGGCGCAGGGCGACCATGAGCTTCACGCGCGAGGTCTCGTCCTCGAAAAAGCGCCCATCGGGCAGGTCGAGGATGTGCCGCTCCACGCCCAGGATCCGCGCGGATTCCTGCGCCTCCTTCCGGCGCGTCTCGGGCGTGCCGCGGGTGCCCAGATCGCCGGTGGTGAGATCCAGGATTCCGGCCTTGAGACCGCGATCCGCGCAGCGGGCGAGGAGGCCGCCCACATGCACTTCCGCGTCGTCGGGATGCGCGCCGAGGACCAGCAGATCGAGGCTCATGGCTCCTCCACCAGATGAAGATCGCCGCCCTGGCGCAGCGCGTCCAGGATGCGGTCCAGCAGCGCCGGGTTCCGCAGCCAGAAGAGGCCGGGCAGCACCCGCTCCTGATCGTGGTCGAAGGGGAAGAGACGCTGGCGCAGGGCCTCAGGATCGTAGCCGAGAGTCTGGGAGGCCAGGTCGCGGTTCCAACGCCGATCCAGCTTTTCCAGTCGGAACCGGGTGCGGGCCACCTCGGAGTTGAACCGGTCCGCGAGGGCCTGCGACCACGCCGGATCCGCCTTCACCGAAGGCAGGCGCGAAGAGGGCGAGGCCGCTCGCGGCGTGGCGAGTTCAGCCCACGCTCCCGCCTTCACCGAGTGAAGTTGCTCGGGGTTCAGCTTCATGCCCTTGGGCACCACGAAGACCCGCGGTCGGGGCACGATGCGTGGGGCGACGAGCCCGACGCGCTCCCAAAGCGGCTCCGTGAGCCGCCAATAGGCGCGCTCCGAAGGGCCGAGGACGACGGCTGAAACGGGCAGCATCAAGGACTGGAGCAGCGGGCGCAGGGCCGCGCCGGGACTGAGCCAATGGCCCATGGGAAGCGCTTCGCCCGACTCGAGCCTTCGGCGGAGGCCCGTGCGGGGATCGAGGGTGAACCAGGCCGCCTGGACCCTCGGATCCAACGGCGATGGCGTCCCCTCGCGCTCCAGGCGCTCCGCCTGCGTGATCAGATCCTTCTCCAGCCCGAGGCCGCGCCAGCGAAGCAGCTCGTCCTGGACGGCGTTTCGCGCGGACGCCTCGGTGGGAGAAAAGGCGCGGATGCCTTTCGCCCACAGCGGCGCGCCGAGCGCGAGGGCGTGGTCGCGCAGCGTGCCGTTGGCCTTCGGGACCGCGCCCCAGAGCGCTTCGGCCTCGCGCTGGTGGCGTTCCGTCCAGGGCAGCCAGCCGGTGGCCGTGCCTTCGGGCGCGTCGAAGTGGAAGCGGTGGCGCGTGAGCCGCGTCCCTTCCAGGCCCACCACGGACGCGACTTCGGCGCGGTCGTGATCTTCGTCCGCCAGCCAATGGACGGCTTCGCCGCCCAGGCGCTCGGCTTCCGCCAGCGCCGCCAGCGCCTTCACCACCGCCAGCGCCGGGCTCCAGCCCGCGCCGATCTGCTGGCCGGTGGCGACGACGGGGCGGGATGCGGACATGCCATCGAGCCTACCCTGTTTGCATGACCGACTTCGCGCTCGAACCCTGGATCCCACCCGCGGGCACCGACCTCCCGCGCCTCGCCATGGACGCGGCGGATGAAGAAGGCGTCATTTCGCTCACCGCCTGGCCCGAGGTGGACAAGGGCGGCGTGAAGTTTGGCGGTCTGCCTCCCTTTCTCGTCTGGCGCGGCGTCGTGGAAGGGCGCGTCCACCTCGTCCTGCTCCAGCCCCGCGAGGTCGGCGCGCTGGTGCCCGGCGCGCGGAAGGCGCAGGTGCCGGGCGGCTGGCTCGAAGGGTTGGACCTGGACGCCCTGGCTCGCCCGCTACGCCACCACCCGGATCTGCGGGGGTGCGCGGTGCATGTGGTGCACTTGCCGAGTTCGGGCGCGGCGCAGGTGCGAGACGCCGGTCCCGCCGCGCCGAACCTCATCGCCGAGGTGTTGGACCGCGTCAGCGGCGTTAGGGTTTGGAGCTTTCGGGATTAGCGATGCGCGCCACGAGTTCCGCCAGCCGCGCGGCGTAGCCGGTTTCGTTGTCGTGCCAGCCGAAGACTTTCACAAAGCGGTCGCCGAGGACGCGGGTGAGGTCC
>CAZKIM010000008.1:10811-15193 GCA_964552855.1 uncultured Solibacteraceae bacterium
GTCGTGCCAGCCGAAGACTTTCACAAAGCGGTCGCCGAGGACGCGGGTGAGGTCCAGGTCCATGACGACGCTTTCGGCGCGGCCGATGAAGTCGCTGGAGACGGCGCCCGCGTGGGCCAAGGCCAGGATGCCGGAAGGCAGCTTCGTCGCGGCCTCCTGGAACGCGGCGTTCACCGCCTCCACGGAGGCTGGGCGTTTCAAGGTGGCGGTCACATCCACCAGATTCACGCTGAGGGTCGGCACGCGTAGCGCGAAACCGGTGAAGCCTTCCGGCAGCTCCGGCATCGCGCGATGCAGGGCGCCGAAGGCGGAGCTCGTCGTGGGGATGATGTTCTTGAAGGCCGCCCGCGCGCGGCGGTGATCCTTGTGGGGCAGATCCAGCAGGCGCTGATCGTTGGTGGCCACATGCACGGTGCTCATGCCCGCGGTGTCGAGGCCGAAAGCGTCCTCCAGCACCGCGAGCATGGGCGCGGTGGCGTGGGCGGTGCAGCTTGCGTTGGAGATCACGCGATGGCGCGCGAGATCGAGGTCGGCTCCGTTCACCGGCGCGATGATGGTGAAGTCGGCATCCGGCGAAGGCGCGCTGATGATGACCTGGCGCACCGAGCCGCCCAGGTGTTTCGCGGCCTGATCCCGCGCGGTGAAGCGCCCGCTGCTTTCCACGACCACCTGGACGCCGTGATCTCGGAAGGGGATGGTGCCGGGCTCGGTTTCGTGGAAGAGCGGAAGGGCGCGGCCTTCGATCACCAGGTAGTCCTGATCGCCGCGCCGATCCCCCGCGATGGCGAGCGAAACGCGGCCATGGACGGAGTCGTGCTTCAGGAGATGGAGCAGCGTCTTCAGGTCCGCCGGATCATTCAGCGCCGTGATGAGCCCCGGTTCGGACGCCATCAGGCGTCGCACCAGCAGCCGCCCGATGCGGCCGAGCCCGTTGACTCCAACCATCCCTAGTTCATCCGGTCGAGCACGGCCACGCAGAGGTCCTTCAACCGCGCCGAATAGCCGTACTCGTTGTCATACCAGCCGAAGACCTTCACCATGCGCGGCCCGAGCTGCTTGGTGAGGAAGGGGTCGTAGCTGCAGCTCGCTTCGCTGCCGATGAAGTCGCTGCTCACCAGCTCGTCTTCCAGCACCACGAGGTAGGGCGCGAGAGGGCCGTTGCTGGCGGCGGCCTTGAAGGCGGCGTGGACTTCGTCCACCGTCGCGTCCTTCTTGAGCGTGGCGGTGAGATCGGTGAGGCTCACATCCGGCGTCGGCACGCGCACGGCGATGCCATCGAGCCGTCCCTTGAGGTGGGGCAGCACGAGGCCGATGGCCTTCGCCGCGCCGGTGCTGGTGGGGATCATGTTGATGGCCGCCGCGCGCGCCCGGCGCAGGTCCTTGTGGGGCAGGTCCAGGATGCGCTGGTCGTTGGTGTAGCTGTGCACCGTCGTCATGAAGCCGTAGTCCAGGCCGAAGGCGTCATCCAGCACCTTCACCATGGGGCCGAGGCAGTTCGTCGTGCAGCTCGCGTTGCTGAGGACCGTCTGGGTGGCGAGGTCGAGGCTCTGGTCATTCACGCCCATCACGATGGTCGCGTCCGCGTCGTTCGCCGGGGCGCTGATGATGACCTGCTTCACGCCGTTCTGGAGGTGGACGGCGGCGTCCTTCCGTTTGGTGAAACGGCCCGTGCATTCGAGCACGACCTCGGCGCCCGCCGCGCCGAAGGGGATGAGCTGGGGGTCCTTCTCCGCGTAGACGCGGATGCGCCGCCCATCCACCACGAGGAAGGAACCATCGGAAGCGACGGGAAAGGGCGCGGCGCCGTGCACCGAATCGAATTTCATCAGGTGCGCCAAGGTCGCGGCGTCCGTGAGGTCGTTCACGGCGACCACCTGCACATGGGGCACCTTCATCAGGTGACGAAGCACCTGCCGCCCGATGCGCCCGAGCCCGTTGATGGCGACCTTCCGCATGGCGGCCTCCTCCAGAGGAAGCCAGCCTACCCGAGTCGCTCGCCCCGGTCGTCGGGGTGCCGGTCTGCGGTAGCCGGAGATCAGCTCGCGATGCGGGCGCGGCGGGGGAAGGGCGCGGGCGCGGCGGGGATGTCCAGCTTGCGGGAGAGCGTGTTGCGGTGGATGCCCAGATCCCGGGCGGCGGCGCTCTGATTGCCGTCATGGGAAGCCAGGACCTCTTCGATGTAGATCCGCTCGAACTCCCGACGGGCCATTTCCAGGGGCACGCCTCCACGGACCAGATCGGCTACGAGGCTCCGCAGCTTCTCGCGCATCGCACAACTCCAAACGCAGGGGAGGTCGAAGCTACCACCGCTTCGTTTTCTCCGCCAAGCGGGAATTCTCGCCGCCACTGTGGAAAAGTCTGCGGATACTCTGTGGACTTCGGGAGTGCCGCCTTGCGCAAGACCAAGCTCGTGATCACCTTCGGACCCGCTCTTCTGCCAGGAGACAGGCTTCGAGAAATTCTTCAGGTCGCCGACACCATTCGCTTGAACGCGAGCCATGGGGATGCGGCTTCCCGGTCGGAGGCCCTCGCGCTCATCCGCGCCACCGCCGCCGAGTTGAAGCGGGATGTGGCGGTGCTCCTGGATCTGCAAGGCCCCAAGTGGCGCGTCGGCGCCTTCGAAGGTCAGATCGCCTTCACGGTCGGGTCCGTCGGCGCCTTCTTCCCGCCGGACGAATCCGCGCCGAAGGGCGACTACGCCTGGACGGCGCCACTGCCCCATCCCGAATTGTTCGCGGGCGCGCGGCCCGGCCAGCGCTGGCTGCTGGATGACGGCGCGCTGGAAGCGGAAGTGATCCGCGCGACGCCTTCCCTGGTTGAAGCCAAGGTGGTCGTGGGAGGCGCGCTCAAGCCGCGGAAGGGCCTGCACCCTGTCGGCCTGGATGTGCAGGTGGACCCGCTCACGCCGAAGGATCTGGAGGACATCGCCTGGGGCGTGGCGAACGAGGTGGACCTCTTCGCGCAGAGTTTCGTGCGCCGCGCTTCGGACATCCACCAGCTGAAACAGCTCATCAAGAAGCACGGCGGCAGCCAGCCCATCGTCGCGAAGATCGAGCACCCGGCCGCGCTCGGCAATCTCGAGGAGATCCTGGAGGCCGCCTGGGGTGTGATGGTGGCCCGCGGTGACCTCGGCGTGGAGTTGGGCGTGGAGCGCGTGCCGACGCTCCAGAAGCGGATCATCGAGGCCGCGCGGTCGGCGCTCAAGCCCGTCATCACCGCCACGCAGATGCTGGAGAGCATGTTGGAGAACCCTCAGCCCACCCGCGCCGAATCCTCCGATGTGGCCAACGCCATCTGGGACGGCACCGACGCGGTGATGCTCAGCGCCGAAAGCGCCTCCGGCAAGTATCCGGTGGAGGCGGTGAAGTGGCTGGACCGCATCGCCACCGAGGCGGACAGCGCCCACCGTCGCCGCCCGCTGCCCCAGGACACTCTGGATCGCGCCGAAGGCCGCACGGAAGTCGCCGTCGCCTTCGCCGCCTGCCGCGTGGCGGATGAACTCAAGGCCCGGTGGATCGTCGCCTTCACCGAAGGCGGCGGCAGCGCCCGCATGGTGTCGCGCCTCTCGGGTTCGGTGCCCGTCCTTGGCGCGACGACGGATGCGGTGTCCGCGCGCCGCATGGGCCTGCTCCGGGGCGTCACGCCGCTCCTCATCCCCCGTGTGCAGAACACGGACGAGATGGTGGAAGCGGTGCGGAGCCTGCTCCAGGCGCGCCACGATCTCAACTCCGGAGACCGGGTCGTGATGACCATGGGCCTGCCGCTGTGGAAGACCGGCACGACGAACACGATGAAGGTGATGACCTTCTAATTCAGACTGCCCCTAGGTGCAGGGGAACGCACGCGTTTCCCTACTGAGACTGAGTGCATGGCTCGGTGGCTCGTCTTGGAAAGTGAAAGAGCGGAACACAGAGATCACAGAGGGCGCAGAGGGGGTGGTTCAAGGCATCTTCTCTGCGCCCTCATGCTTTTCTCTGTGGACTCTGTGTCCCTAGCTCTGGTCGCCGTCAGGGTTGCCCAGGCCGTTGCGGAGGAGGTTCCCATCGCGGCCGGTACCGAGATTTGGCTAGGAATCAATCAGGCTGGAGACTGGAAGCCGATGGCGCTAGGCTCGGGCCTGGAGGTTCCGCCATGATCCTGCTCGCCGCGCTTCTTCTCATCCAGCAACCCGCTCAGGAGACGCCGAAGCCCGCGCCCGCCCAGGAGCAGGAAGTGCGGCCCCGGCCCATGCCCCTGCCTCCCGCCAAGAAGCCCGTGTCTCCCGCCGCCTGGTCCGCCACGACGGAAGAAGCTGCCGCCACGCCCGCCAACAAGGCGTGGTTGAAGCAGGGCCGCGCGGTGGTCCTCACCGGTGAAGTGGTGGACTTGAGCTGCTACCTCCA
>CAZKIM010000008.1:15293-19037 GCA_964552855.1 uncultured Solibacteraceae bacterium
AGGGCCGCGCGGTGGTCCTCACCGGTGAAGTGGTGGACTTGAGCTGCTACCTCCAGCTGGGCAAGAAGGGCGACGCCCACAAGGCTTGCGGCGCCAAGTGTGTCGCCGCGGGCGAGCCCGCCGGTCTCCTGACCAAGGCTGGCAAGGTCTACATGCTGATGCCCGAGCAGCATCACCCCCGTCGCGATGGCCAGGTGAGCCTCGCCGCCGAGATGGCCAGCCAGATGGGCCAGACCATCACCGTGAGCGGCATGCTCGTGAAGAAGGGCGGCATCCCCACCGTGTTCATCGAGGCGCCCGCCAAGTAGCTACTCGGTCAGGCCCCAGTCCTTCAGCGCGCCCAGCAGCCCGTCCAGCTGCTCGGTCTCCGTCGTGTGGAAGCGGCTCACGAGCTTCCAGCCCTGGGCGACTTTCTGATAACGGTGCAGCCAGAGGAAGGGCCCTTCCCAGGGTTCTTCCGGGCCGCCACGCGTCTTCACGAGGAAGGCCACCGTGCTCCAGGGTCCGCGCGACAGCACGCGGCGGCCGAGTTCTTGGAGGCCTGTATCCTCGTCGTGCTCCAGGATCAGGTCGTCTAGGTCGGGGATGAGCATCGGAAGTCTCTCACCGCAGATTACGCGGATTGCGCAGATTGAATAGCGGCCAGGGTCCTCTCGTTTCTGGCTTTGAATCTGCGTCATCGGCGAAATCTGCGGTCAGAGCCCTTTGGTCATCTTGTAGCCTCATCCCATGCGCATCGAAGCCATCGCCATCGGCACGGAACTGCTCACCACGGATCGCGTGGACACCAACTCGGTGTGGCTCGGACAGCAGCTGGCTTCGTTGGGATTCGCCTTCTCCCGCAAGACCGCGGTGGGAGACGACCGGGACGCGATGAAGGCGCTGTTCCGCGAGGCGCTGGATCGCTCCGACCTCATCCTCTGTACCGGCGGTCTGGGTCCCACCTTCGACGACTTCACGAAGGAGCTGTGGGCGGAAGTGCTCGGCGTGGACCTAAGGGAGCACGCCGACGCCATGGCGAACCTGCTGGCCTTCTTTGAATCGCGCGGACGGACGCCGAGCCCCAGCAACTTCAAACAGGCGCTGGTGCCAGAGGGCGCGGAGATCCTGTCGAATCCCATCGGCACCGCGCCGGGCATCTGGTGGGAGAGTCCAGCTGGATTTCCGGGCCGACGCATCGTGCTGATGCCCGGCGTGCCCCAGGAAATGAAGCGCATGTGGACGGAGCAGGTGGCGCCCCGCCTCGCGCCGCTCGCGGCGCGGCCCGTGAAGACCCTGCGGATGCTGGTGTCCTGCGTGCCCGAAAGCGTGGTGGATGAGCGCACCCAGGCGCTGCGGGCGAAGCACGCCCGCCTGGACTGGACCATTCTCGCGTCGCTCATGCAGGTCGAGCTCATCGCCCGGAGCCCCGACGATGCCGCGCTGGCGTCGGCTCAGAACGAGCTGGCAGCCGCGCTGGGCGAGGATCTCGCCCTCACCGGCGAAGGCACCCTCGAAAGCGCCGTGCTCGAGCTGTTGGCGCGCAAGGGCGAGACCCTCGCCCTCGCCGAAAGCATGACGGGTGGGCTGATCGCCGCGCGCCTCACGGCCATCCCCGGCGCCAGCCGCGTGCTCCAAGGCAGCGCCGTGGTCTATGCGGCGCAGGCGAAGGAGCGCCTGGCGGGGCTGGACGCGGCCTTTCTCGCGGAACACGGCACCGTGTCCGAAGCCACCACCCGCGCACTCGCGGAGGCCATCCGCGCGAGGCTCGGCGCCACCTGGGGCCTCGCCGTCACCGGCAACGCCGGCCCTGGAGAAGACCCGAGCGGTCCCGCCCCGGTGGGCACCACCTTCCTCGCGCTCGCCGGGCCGGAAGGCACGGTCTGCCAGCGCCCCATCCAGGCGGGATCGCGGACGGACATGCAGCTCCGCGCCGTGATGTATGGGCTCGATCTGCTGCGGCGGGCCGCTCTGATACGCTGATCGGATGTTCCAGTTCACGACCGGTCCCGACCCGATCCAGGTCTTCCTCTGGTGCGCCGCTGCGTTCCTGATGGGCTCCATCCCCTTCGGCCTGCTGCTGGTGAAGCTCGTCGGCAAGGGCGATGTGCGCGCCCACGGTTCGGGCAACATCGGCGCGACCAATGTGAGCCGCGTGGGCGGCAAGGGTCTCGGCCTCCTCACGCTCGTGCTGGATGCGGCGAAAGGATTCGCGCCGGTTGCCCTCGCGCAGCATGCGGGAATGCCGGTGGATGTATGCGCGGCGCTCGCGCTCTGCGCGGTGGTGGGCCATGTGTTCACCCCCTGGCTTGGCTTCAAAGGCGGCAAGGGCGTCGCGACTGCCGTCGGCGCGGCGTTGGCCTACCGCTGGATGGCCGTGCTGCCCAGCCTCACCGTGTTCGTGCTGCTGCTCGCCGTCTTTCGGCGCGTGAGTCTCGGCAGCGTCATCGGCGCGGCGCTGCTGCCCATCGCCATGGCTTGGCCGCATCCCCTGGTCGAACGGCGGTTGGGGCCGATTCGATTGGATTTGATGGGTCGCGATCCTCACCAGGCCACGCTGTTCTGGGCGCTGCTCGCCCTGCTCATCATCGTCAAGCATCACGCGAACATCCGTCGTCTCTTGAACGGCACGGAACCTCCGCTCTGGGGCGCGAAGAAGGCCGACGCCGATGCCTGAGGCGCGCGCCGAGTACGATCTCGCCGTCTTCGGCGCGGGTTCCTGGGGCACGGCCCTCGCCTGCGCCTGGGGACTGGCTGGGCTTCGCGTGGCCCTGTGGGGGCGCGGTGAGGCGAAGATGGCGGAGCTGGCGAAGACGCGCCTGCATCCGCGTCTCAACGGCACCGAGTTGCCCGCCACCGTGACGCCCCTTTCGGATCCCACCTCGGCGGTCGCCGCGCCACGATGGATCTCCTGTCTTCCCGTGCAGGCGACGCCTGTGGCCTGGAAGGCGCTGGCCGCCGCCGCGCCCCGCAAGCCTTCATTGCTGCTCCACTCCAGCAAGGGTGTGCTCCAGGACAGCCACCTCACGCTGAGCCAGGCGCTTGGCCCCGCGCTGGGCCTGCCGGTGGGCGTGCTCAGCGGGCCGACTTTCGCCGACGAAGTCGCGCGGGGGCTCCCCTCCGCCATCGTCCTCGCGCTGCCGGAGGCCGTGGAGGAAGACGCCGCGGCAGCGTGGCAGCACTTTCTCGCCACCGAGCGCTTGCGGGTCTACCGCTCGCGGGATGTGGTGGGCGCCGAACTCTGCGGCGCGCTCAAGAATGTCCTCGCCATCGCCGCGGGTCTGGTGGAAGGGCTTGGGCTCGGCCACAACGCCCGCGCGGCGCTCATCACCCGCGGCCTCGCCGAGATGGCGCGATTGGTGGACGCGCTCGGCGGTCAGCGGGACACCGTGATGGGCCTCGCGGGCATGGGCGACCTCATGCTCACCGCCGTCGGCCCCCAAAGCCGCAATCGTCGGCTCGGCGCGGAGCTCGCGAAGGGCGTGGGTCTTGACGCGGCGCTGGCCTCGCTGGGCGGGCAGGTGGCGGAAGGTGTGAGCACGACGGCCGCGGCGCTGGCGCTCGCCGCCAGCGCGGGCGTGGAACTGCCCATCACCGAGGCGGTGTCGGGGCTCCTCAAGGGCGATGACCCCCGCGCGGCGGTGGACAGCCTCATGCGCCGCAGCCTCAAGGAAGAATGATGCTGAGGCTTTTCGCGTTGCCGCTGCTCGCGTCCCTGGCCGCCTGCGGCGCGCCGAAGGCGAGCCTGCGTCTATCCGTCGCGAA
>CAZKIM010000008.1:19137-22833 GCA_964552855.1 uncultured Solibacteraceae bacterium
CCCGCGCCGCCGCCGGGGAAGACGCATCACTACCGCTTCACGGTCTACGCGTTGTCCGCGCCCACGGGGCTCGCGCCCAGCGCGACGATCGAAGCTTTGCGCGCGGCCATGAAGGGCAAGATCCTGGCGGAAGGCCGCTGGACCGGAACCTATCGGAGATGACGATGGCGGAAGCCTACCGCTGGCGGGTGAAGGAACACGGTGCGACCGGCTCCGTGGTGAAGGAGGCCTTCGAGCCGCTCGCGCCGAGGCCCGGCTGGGCCCGCATCGCGCTGCGCGCCATGGCGCTCAACCACCTCGATCTCTGGACGACCTGGGGGCTGGATGGCGTGAAACTGCCCCTCCCGCTCACGCCGGGCTGCGATGGCGCGGGGATCGTGGACGCGCTCGGCGAAAGCACGGTCCTGCCGCCGGGCGTGGAGTTGGGCGGCAGCGTGATGATCGCGCCCGGCTTCAGCTGCGGCGCGTGCCCGGCCTGCCTGCGAGGCGACGACATGGCCTGCGCTCACTACCAGGTGATGGGTCATCTCTGCGACGGCGCGGCCGCGACCCATGTGCTCGTCCCCGCCGCGAACCTGCTGCCCATCCCGCCCAACTGGGATTTCAAACAGGCGGCGGCCTTTCCGCTCGTCTTCCTCACCGCGTGGGAGATGCTCGTCCACAAAGCGCGCCTCCAACCTGGCGAGACGGTGCTGGTGTGGGGCGGCGGCAGCGGCGTGGGTTCGGCCGCGCTGCAGCTCGTCCGCTTCCTCGGAGGCCACGCCATCGCCGTGGTGGGCGACGATGCCAAGGCGATGAAGTGTTGGGAGCTGGGCGCGGAGCATGTGATCGTCCGCACCCGGGAGGATGTGGCGAAGAAGGTGCGCGAACTCACCGGCAAGCGCGGCGTGGAGGTCGTCTTCGAGCACACCGGAACCGCCACCTGGGGCGCGAGCATGGCCGCCGTGGCCCGGGGCGGGCGCATCGTCACCTGCGGCAGCACGACGGGCGTGGAGACGGCGCTCAACCTGCGCGCGCTCTTCGCCAAGCAGATCACGATCCTCGGCTCCTACATGGGCCGTCGCGAACATCTGTGGAAGCTGCTGGACTTCATCCGGCGAAACCCCTCCAATCCACCCTTCTTTCCGGTGGTGGACCGCGTCTTCAGCCTCAGCGACTACCCGGACGCGCAACGGCATCTGGAGACGGGCTCGGCTTTTGGCAAAGTGGTGTGCGAGGTGGCCCCGTGAAACGGGAGGTCGTCCTCGCCGATGGACGCGTCTGGCTGGATCTGGAGGCGCCCGAGCCCGCGGAGTTGGAGGCGCTGGCGGCGGAATGGGCGCTCCACGCCACCAGCGTCCGCGACTGCCTTCAATCGGACCACTTGAGCAAGTTCGAGCAGATCGGCGACACGGCCTTCCTCATCCTCCGCGTCATGGACGCGGACGCCATCGGCGACACACTGCAGGCCATGACGCACAAGGTCGCCTGCTTCCTGCATCCCAAAGGGCTGCTCACGGTGCATCGCGCGCCGCAACCCTTCCTCGGCCCGCTCATGGAACTCGCGGCGCTGGGGCAGGGCGCGAAGTCTCCGCGGGAGGCGCTGACGGCGGTGATCCAGGGGATCCTCCACTCATTCGACGCGCCGCTGCTGCAGGCGGAAGCCACCCTCGACCAGCGCGAGAAGGCCTGCTTCGACCGCAGGCACCGGAGCCTTCCCATCAAGGCGATCCACGGCACCAAGCGGCGCATCCGCATCATGCGCCGCAGCCTGGCGCGCGCCCATGGCGCCATCCTGGACATGAAGCCGGTCTTCGACGGCGACCGCCCTCATTGGCAGGATCTCAAGGAACAGGCCGAGCGTTTGCAGACGCAGGCCGATGAACTGCTCGATGCGGCTCAGGCGCTCGTGAACCTGGAGCTGAACCTGGAAGCCCAGCGAACCAACGATGTGATGCGGGTGCTCACGCTCTTCAGCGCCTTCCTGCTTCCGCTCACCTTCATCGCGGGCGTCTACGGCATGAATTTCGAGCGCATGCCCGAATTGAAGACTCCCTACGGGTATCCGGCCGCGCTCGCGCTCATGGCTCTCACGACCTTTGGCATCTACCTGTGGTTCCGCAAGCGCGGCTGGCTGCGCTGATCCTGGCCGCCACGGCGGTCCGGGCCCAGACCGGGTCATGGGAAGCCTTGGAGGCGCGCGGGGCGAAGCTCGCGGCGATCCGCATCGTCATCCAACCCGTCTTCGACCTCTCCGATCCCTCCCAGGACACCTGGATCGGGCGCCTGGGCAACGCGCTGCACCTGGATACCCGCGAATCGGTCATTCGCCGGGAGCTGACCATCCATGAGGGCGATGCGGTGGACGCGCGGCGCATCCACGAACTGGAACGCCAGTTGCGCGCCCTGCGCTTCATCAAGGACGCCGACATCACCCCAGAGGTGGCGGCAGACGGTGCCGTGACCGCGGTGGTGCGGGCGCGGGACGCCTGGACGCTCAAGGTCAGCGCGGGCTACAGCCAGGAGGGCGGCCATCATTCCTGGGGCTTCGGCCTCCAGGATCAGAACTTGCTGGGCAGCGGCAAGGCCCTCGCCTTCCGGCGCGAAGTGGATCCGGACCGCACGAGCAACGGTCTCACCTACAAGGACCCGCAACTCTTCGGCAGCCGGTGGACCGCCACGCTGAACTACCAGTCGCTGTCCGATGGATTCGCCCGCGGATTCACCCTCGCCCGGCCCTTCTTCGAAATCACGACGCCCTGGTCCTTCGACGCCTCGGCCTCCACGGTGCAATCCCGCTGGCTCATGTTCGATCACAACACCCAGGTCTTCGAAGCGCCTTCGAAGCTGGACTCGGGCACGATGGGCTTCACCTGGCGCGTGGGCGGGGATGAGGCGGAAGTGTGGCGCGTGGGCCTGCGGGTGGAGGCCGGGGACGCGCGCTACGGCCCCATGACGGTGGATGCGGATCCTGGGCCGCTCCTTCCTCCCGCGCTGTCCCCGCGGCGATTCCGAGGGCCTTCCTTCACGCTTGAGTGGCTTCAGGACAAGTTCCGAACCTTCCGCGATCTGCAAGGCATGGATACGCCTGAAGACTACAACCTCGGATGGAGTGGGACCGCGGCGCTCGGAACTTACACCCGCGCCTGGGGCAGCACGGAGACCGCGCCCTTCGCGCGAAGCAACCTCGCCAAGGGGTGGACGCCTTCGGACCGGACCCTGCTGCTCGCCACGGGTTACGCCTCCGCGCGGCGCGGACCGGAAGGCGTGGAGAACGGCCTCGCAGGCGGCACGCTGACCGCCTACGCCTGGGGTTTTCCCCATCAAGTGCTGGCGGCCTATGTCGCGGTGGATGCCGCTCATCGGCCCGATCCCGAAAGCGTTCTCTATCTGGGCGGCTTCGAGGGCCTGCGGGGCTACACGGACCACATCCACCCCGGGGACCGACGCTGGCTGGCGAGCTTCGAGCACCGCACGCTCACCGACTGGCGCTGGCTGGGCATCCTGCGGGTGGGCTTCGTCGCCTACGCCGACGCGGGCGCCATCCATCGCCTGGATGGCCAAGGCTGGAGCCGCACCTACGCGGACCTCGGCGCGGGCCTGCGCTTCGGCGACCTCAAGAGCAGCCTCGGCCGCGTCGTCTACCTGACCCTGGCCTACCCGCTCGTGAAGGAGCCCGGCGAAGACAAGTGGCAGCTGGTGGTGGGGAACACCGTG
>CAZKIM010000008.1:22933-27504 GCA_964552855.1 uncultured Solibacteraceae bacterium
CCCATGAAGGTCCTGATCCTCGGCGTCAACGGCTTCATCGGCTCCCATCTCGTGGGGCGCATCCTGCGCGACACGAACTGGGAGGTCTACGGCATGGACCTGGGCACCCACAAGATCACCGAGCATCTGGGCCACGACCGCTTCCACTTCGTGGAAGGCGACATCACCATCAGCAAGGAGTGGATCGAGTACCACATCAAGAAGTGCGATGTGGTGCTGCCCCTCGTCGCCATCGCGACGCCGAAGATGTATGTGCAGAATCCGCTCCGGGTCTTCGAGCTGGATTTCGAGGAGAACCTCCGCGTCGTCCGCCAGTGCGTGAAGTACAAGAAGCGCGTGATGTTCCCCAGCACCTCCGAGGTCTACGGCATGTGCCCGGACGCGGAGTTCGACGAGCACACGAGCCCGCTCGTCACCGGCCCCGTGCCCATGGATCGCTGGATCTACAGCACCTCCAAACAACTCCTCGATCGCGTGATCTGGGCCTACGGCTGGCAGCAGGGCTTGGATTTCACGCTCTTCCGCCCCTTCAACTTCATGGGGCCGAAGCTGGACAGCCTCAACACGGCGAAGGAAGGCAGCTCCCGTCTCGTCACGCAGTTCGTGTGGAACCTTATCCAGGGCGAGCCGCTCAAGCTGGTGGATGGCGGCGCCCAGCGCCGCTGCTTCATTGATGTGGACGACGCCATGGACGGCCTGATGATGCTACTCAAGAACGAGGGCGGCAAAGCCAAGGGCGGCATCTTCAACATCGGAAACCCGAAGAACGATCACAGCGTCCGAGAAGTGGCCGAGATGCTCCGCGACCTCTGGGACAAGCATCCCAAGCGCAAGGCCATGGGCGTGGCGCTCTCGCCGCTCGTCGAAACCAGCAGCGGCGACTTCTACGGCAAGGGCTACCAGGATGTCCTGACCCGCACGCCTAGCATCAAGCGTCTCTCCGAGACTTTCGGCTTCGATCCCAAGATCGGCATGAAGGAAAGCCTCGCGAAGAGCCTGGACTTCTTCCTCCAGGAATACGAAGCCATGGAGCAGGTGGCGGATAACGATTGAGGCGTCCATGACTCGGCGCGAGAAGCTCACCTATCTCTTCCTGTGGGCCGCGCTGGGCTTGCTTCCGCTGTTCCTGCGGCCGCTGTGGGAGCCGGATGAGGCGCGCTACGCGGAGATTCCCCGCGAGATGCTTGCGAGCCACGACTGGCTGACGCCGCATCTGAACGGCGTCCTCTACTTCGAGAAGCCGCCGCTTCAGTACTGGATGTCGGCGGCGAGCTTCAAGCTCTTCGGCCTCCACGACTGGGCGGCGCGGCTGCCCCTCGCCGTGGCCACCGGCATCCTGCTCTGGTGCGCGTGGAAGCTGGCCAAGCGCCTCGGCGCCCGCGGCCCCATCTGGGCGGCCGTCATGGCCGCGACCACGATCCTCGGCTTCATCGTGGGGCAGATCCTGACGCTGGACGCGCTCTTCTCCGCCTTCGTCGTGCTGACCTTCGTGGCCGCGGTGGAAGCGGTGTCCCTGGAGCTGGCGGGCGGCAATCCGCGCAACTGGCTGATGCTTGAATTCACCGCCATGTCCCTCGCCTTCCTGACGAAGGGCCTCGCGGCGGCGGTGCTGCCGGGCGGCGCGCTGATCTTCTCGCTCTTCTTCGCGAAGGGCAGGCCCGCGCTTCGGAAGGCCGTCCTGCGGACGCTGTTCGATCCGATGGGGTGGCTCCTGGCCGCGCTTCTCACCGCGCCGTGGTTCATTCTCGTGAATCGCGCCAATCCAGGCCACGCGAGTTTCTTCTTCCTGCACGAGCATTTCGCGCGCTTCCTGACCCACGAAGCGCAGCGCCAGGGCTCGGATAATCCGGTCCTGGACAAGTTCTACTTCCTCGTGATCCTCGGCTCGGGGCTGCTGCCCTGGCTTAGCGCGAGCCTGGTGGGTTTGAAGCGGGGCTGGGTCTTCGCCCGCGCGAAAGGGCCCGAGGCCGGGGAAGGGGGCTTGCATCGCTGGATCGTCGGCGCCACCTGGATGGCCTTCCTCTGGCCCTTCGTCTTCTTCACGGTTTCCGGCTCCAAACTGCCGCCCTACATCCTGCCGGTCGTCGTGCCCATCCTGGCCCTGGCCTGCGCCTTCGAGCGCAAAGGCGAGGAGCCCAAGACCCTCCGCCGCGCGGGCATCGAACTCATGGCGCTGGGCATCGCCTTTCTCGCTTATGGGTTCTTGGGCCGGAAGCTTCCGGCGGGCGCGGGCGAGTGGGTCATCCTCCTCGGCGTGCTCTGGATCGCCTTCGGCGCGTGGTGCGTGAAGCCTCTCCGCATGAGTGTGAAGATGCTCCTCGCGGGGCTTGCCGCCTGCCTGCTGATGCTCACCCTCGCCGCGGAACGGGCGGCCGGGCCCGCGAAGGCGCTTCGAGGCATGATCGCCCAGGCCCCACCGGACGCGGTCTGGATCAGCTTCGGCGTCTACGGTCAGGGCATTCCCTGGTACACCGGCCGCCGCTGCGTGGTGCTGGATGGCACCGGCGAATTGGCCTATGGCAGGAAGCGTCTCTCTCCGGCCGATCAGGAACGGTGGCTGCCCGAGAACCGCGCGGAGCTCGTTCCGATCGCACGGAAGCTGTCGGAACAAGGCCCGGTGTATGTGCTGAGCGGCGCGTCCAGCTGGAAGGATCTGACTCCCGATCAGCAGGCGGCCTTCGAAGTGGTGGACCGGAGCTCGTCCAGCGTCCTGGCGCGTCTGAAGCCCTGAGGCAGATGACAGAAGCTTGACGGGCGTTTGCGGCCCCCGCGCTGTCACCGGGATACTCAACGGAGCGCAGGCCCTGTCTGGATCGCATGGCGACCGGAACCGCGGCCCGCGGGGAGCCGTCCCGTGTTTGACATTCTTCCTCTGCCTCAGGCTGCCAAGGCCGCGCGTCTCAGCGACGCCTTTCCGGGGCATTCCCTGAAGGTCGCCGCGAAGGCGGCCGCCTGGGCTTCCCGCGCGCATCGGCGCGATCCGTTCCCGCGCCGCGCGCTTCGCTGCGCGAGGGCGGCGATGGCGGCGTCGCTCGCGCCGACGGCGTCACGGCGCTGGTTCCAGGCCATAGAAGATCCGGCCCTCCGCCCCTTCGTGGACGCCAATCCCCTGCTGCCGCTGAAGCAGCTGAGGGTCTATCTTTCCACGCGATGGTCAAGGGATCGGCGTCTGAAAGTGATCCTCGACACCTACCGCGCGGTGAGCGTCCGGGGCGGGATGCTGGCCCATGTGCTGTCAGGGCAGGGACCGCGCGTGCTCGCGAAGCTCAGCCTGGAAGATGGCGGAGGAACGGTGCGTCTCGAACGCGATGACCGCTTCCGCAAGGAAGGCGAACTCGTGGTGTCGCTCCATGCGCCCGGCAAGGGCCGCGTGATGTCCTTCGCCTTCGCGCTAGAACGCGCGTGCCAAGGGGGACTCACGCTCCTGGTGGGGTGCGTCCAAGGCGAAGATGAGGCCGGCGCGGAGATCCGTTCCATCACCAAAGCGATGCACGGCCTGAGGCCCCGATCCTTCATGGTCGAGGTGGCCCAGGCCCTCGCGAAGGCGCTGAAGGCCGAGGAACTGCTTGGCGCGGGAAGCTCCATCCAGGCCCACCAGCGGAAGCACGCGATCCACCTTCCCCGCTTCCACGGCCTCGGCTTCGATTACGACGCCTACTGGGAGGAAGCGGGCGGACAGCGCGGCTTCGATGGCTGGTTCCGAGTGCCGCTCGCGCCCGCGCGGCGCGCCCGCGACGAGATGAAGCCGAACAAGCGGTCCATGTACGCCAAGCGCTATCAGATGCTCGACGGTCTTCACGCGGCGATCGCGGCCTCGCTCTGATCACACGGCTCTGATTAGCCGACTTGGATCACTTGCCTTCAAACGCCCGCTTGATGCCGTGGCCCGCTTCCCGCGCGCCCTTGCCGATGGCCTTGCCGCCCTTCTTGGCGACCTTGCCGACGGCCTTGCCGCCCTTGGCCGCGGCGTGGCCCACTTCCTTGCCGCCTTCCTTGAAGGCGTGGCCGACTTCCTTGCCGGCCTGCTTGAGATCCTGCTTCGGCGAGCCTTGGGGAGCGAGCGCCAGCGCGGCGCCGAGCAGAACAGGCAAAAGCATCCGGATCCCTCCCTCTCCATAATACGGCCTTGGGAGCGGCGGTTCCCTGGAGGATCATGGAAGGATGGACTGGTCCCAGGATGATTTCGAGGAAGAAGCGCCCGCAGCCCCGGCCGCGCCGGGTCAACGGGTCGGTCTGTGGGTGCGGGAACACCTGCCCCTCGTCCTCTTCGCGGTGCTGCTCCTCGCGGTGATGGCCGCGCGGGGGTACTGGAGCCCCGATGAGCCCGACTTCGCCCAGTGCGTGAAGGAGATGCGGGAGCGCGGCGAATGGCTGCTGCCCTATCTCAACGGCCATCCCTACTCCGAGAAGCCGATCCTCTTCTACTGGTGCATGAAGGTCTCGGCCATCGTCTTCGAGAAGCTCTCGGGTGGTCTCGGCTTCCAGCAGGGCATCGCCGCATGGGCGCTGCGCCTGCCATCGGTGATCGCCGCCATCGCCTTCATGGCCGCCTTCCAGCGGTGGGCGACGCG
>CAZKIM010000008.1:27604-29469 GCA_964552855.1 uncultured Solibacteraceae bacterium
CCGCACTATGTCTACGAGCTGCTCATCCATCAGAACTTCGAGCGGGCGACGAAGGCCTGGGATCACATCCAGCCCTGGTATCAGTACGCCGTCTATATGCTGGGCGACTTCTTCCCCTGGGTGCTGCTCCTTCCGGCGCTCGGCTTCTTCTTTTTCGGCAGCGGCGCCCGGCGCGCACCCGTGGCGCGTTTCCTCGCGCTCGCGTGGATCGTGCCCTTCCTCTTCCTGTCCTGGGTGGAAAGCAAGCAGGGCAAGTACCTGCTCATGGCCTATCCCTTCCTCGCGTTGCTGCTGGCCGCGATGCTGCAACCGCTGACGGTGGAAGGCGTGAGCGCGCGGCGCATCCGTAGGATCGGCGGCTTGCTCGGCCTGGGCCTGGGTCTCCTCGCGGGCATCCTGCTGGCCCTCGCCTTCGGCCTTGGCGGCGCGAAGGTGCAGGCCCAGATCGCGTCCTTCAAGGCGCTGATCCGCGTCCTCGCCTTCCTCGCGACCCTGGGCGCGCTCTCCGTCGCCACCCGCGCGGCCACGGGGGAAGGGCGCTACCTCGTCCGCGAAACGGCCCTCACGCTGGGCCTGATCTTCCTGCTGGGCGGAACCTGGGGCTTCCACAAGCTGGATCCGCAAAAGGATTCGAAGCGCTGGACCGCCGCCGCGCTGCCGCTGATGGAAGGTCACGCGGTCTACTTCTGGGATGAGATCCGCAGCGGGGCGATGCTCTACACCGATCGCACCATGCCCGAGATCCGAACCGACGATGGCCTGTTGGCCCTGAAGCCCGGCGATCGCATCGTCGTCATCGCCACGCGGTGGGAGCCGGGCCACCTCGGCCTCACCGCCTCGACCATGGCGGAGTTCCGCCCCTTGCTGACCATGAAGCAGGGCGGGGATGATTGGATGCTCATGGAACGGCGTTAAGGAGTTTTCGATGGCACCCAACCTGAGAGCGATTCCCCTGATCCTGCTGGGCGTGCTGCTCAACGCGGGCGCGCAGATCTGCCTCAAGAAAGGCCTCACCCACGGCATGAGCTTCGAGTTCGGCGCGCTGGTGAAGCTCTTCCAGCAACCCTGGATCCTCGCGGGCCTCGCCTGCTACGCCGTGAGCGTCCTCGTGTGGCTGAAGGCGCTTTCGATGGTCGAGGTGAATTACGCCTACCCATTCCTGGCGCTCGGCTTCATCGCCAACGCGCTGATGGCCAAGGCTTGGCTCGGGGAAGCCATTCCCCCGATCCGCTGGATCAGCCTCGCCATCATCGTCCTGGGCGTGGCCTTGCAAGCCTGGAGTGGCAAGGCCTCGTGAGCTGGGCGGAAGTGGATCCGAAGCTGAAGCTCGCGGGCCTCGGCTTCGCGGCGCTGCTCGCGGGATGGCTCCTTTGGCCCGCGGGCGCGGTGAAGACCGGCCCGGGCGTGCTCGCGCCCGAGGATCCGGCCCAGGCGGCCTGCGAGCCCCAGAGCTGGGAAGTGAACGGCTACAAGGTCAGCGCCCTCGCCTCCTTTTCCATGAAGGCGCGGGTACTGTCCACGGAGCGCTACCACCTCGATCGCGAAGCCGATCTGGTGCCGGAGGATGTGGCCTTCGGCTGGGGTCAGATGTCGGACGCGCGCATCCTCAGTCAGCTCGACATCAGCCAGTCCGGGCGCTGGTACCACTGGTCCTGCCAGGAATTCCCCATCTCCCGCGGCAACATCGAGACCCACAGCGCGAACATGCACCTCATCCCGGCCGACTCGGAAGTGCGTGGCACCATCCTTTCCTTGCGCCCGGGACAGATCGTCTCGCTCGAAGGCTTCCTCGTCCGCGCGGATGCGGAGAAGGGCGACTGGCACTGGATCAGCAGCCTCACCCGCGACGACACCGGCGCGGGCGC
>CAZKIM010000008.1:29569-44958 GCA_964552855.1 uncultured Solibacteraceae bacterium
CCGAGCACGCGAGGCTGGCCGCCGCCGCGACGCCGATGAGCGGCGCGCCGCGCACCGCGAGCCGCTTGATGAGGTCCACCATGACGGATGGGCTGGACCCATCCACCCAGACCTCTTCGTGCGGCAACCGCGTCTGGTCCAGCACCCAGAGCGTCGTGCCGTCGTAGCGCAGGCCGAGAGTGTCGAAGGACTTCATCAGATCAGCCTCGACCCCAGCTTCGCGCGAAGGGCGCGGAGTTCCGCGAGATCACTCGCCGCCAGAGCCTTCGCGCCGCCGAACCCTTCCGCCGCGAGCAGGATCTTCGCCACCTGCTCCAGGCGCTCGATCCCGCCGCTCGCTTCACGCACGGATTCGCCCCAGGCGAGGCCGCCGTGACGGGCGAGGATCAACAGGCGATGCCCAGGCAGGAAGGGCGTGAGGTTCGATCCCATTTCCTCCGTGCCCGGCGTGGCCATGGGCACGAGCGGAATGCGGCCCGCCGCGAGGATCACTTCGGGCAGCGCGTCCGAGGGCAGTTCCTTCGCATCCGGATGCGCCAGGCTCCACGCGATGGCGGTCACGGGGTGGGCGTGGACAACCGCTTTCGCCTCGGGGCAGGCGCGATAGACGGCCAGGTGCATGACCCGCTCGCTGCTGGGATCGCCGTGGAGAATCGTCCCGTCCAGATCCAGGAACGCGAAGTCCTCCCGCCGAAGCGTCGCTTTGGCCACGCCCCTCGGCGTGATCGCCACGCGCCCGTCTTCCAGGCGCAGCGAGACATTCCCGTCCGCTGCGGCCAGGAGCCCTTGGGCGTGAAGGGATCGGCAGGCCGCGATGGCCTCGTCCAGCAGGGTTTCCAGGCGCATGGGGGAATCATCCCACGGTTGCGCGAATCCACGCCGCGGCCATGATGGAGCCGTAGACCGAAGGTCAACCATGCCGCTCATCCGCGCCTTTCCCTTTCTCCTCGCGACCTTGGCGCTCTCCGCGCAGGTTCCCGCGGCTCCGGCCCAGGATCCTTCCACCCTGACGGTGGAGCAGGTGTTGGCCAAAGTGCTGGACGCCCAAGGCGGCTCCGCGCGCCTCAAGGCCGTCCAATCGCGTTTCATCACGGGCCATATCGAGGGCCTGCCCGACCCGGTTTCCTTCACGCAGCTGAACGCGCGGCCCGACCGCGTGCGGCTCGTCATGCGCAGCGGCGGGGCCGTTCCGGCGACAGGGGGCGCGCCCACGCCCGTCTCCACCCAGTCCAAAACCTGCGCGGGCGGCTCGGGTTGGGCCTGGTCCGACACCGAAGCGCCCCGGGAGCTCGCGCCGGAAGAAGTCCAGGTGCTGGATGCCGACTTTGATGGCCCATTGGTGGACGCCGCGGCCAAGGGCAATCAGGTGAAGTATCTCGGACTCCAGGAATTCCAGAATCAGAAGGCGCTGGTCCTGAAGGTGACGCTCAAGGACAAGCGCGTCCAGACGATGTACTTCGATCCCAAGACCTTTCTCAAATTCTCCCAAGTGAACGGCGAAGGAAAGGCGGGCGTGGAGCTCGACTTCTGGGATTACCAGGAGGTGGACGGCCTCCCCATGGCCTTCACCGTCATCATCGGCCCCGTCTCTGTGCGCGTGGACAAGATCACGCTGAATGTCCCCGTGACGGACGCGGATTTCCAGCCGCCCCCCAAGTGAAGCGCCCGCTTTCGCGGGCGCTTCGTTCACGCGGGTGACGATCAGGCTTCGGGTTTCTTCATCAGGCTTTGCTTCAGCGCGGCCTTGAGGGCCTCCGCCTCCGGACTCGGGGCAGTGACGGCGACCCCGGCGAGTTCGCCCGCCTTCTGGCTGAGCATCAGGCCCAGGAGGCTTTCAATGAAGCTGCCGGATCCGGCCGTGGCGCCCATCTGGATCTTGGGCACCACATCCACCTTGGACTGCTCGATGGCTTCGGCGAAGCGGTTCATCACCTGCTGAACGAGCTGGAAGTTCGGGCCGCCGTAGGCGCGGACCTGCTCCTCGATGGCCATGGCCTGGGCGATGCCCACGCGGGCGGCCTTCTCGGCCTCGCCTTCGGCGATGGCCTTGATGCGCTTGCCTTCGCCTTCGCCCATGATGCGGACCTTCTCGGCTTCCGCCGTGGCGAGGGTCTGGATGCGGTTGGCTTCCTGTTGGGCGCGGGCGTAATCGGCCTTGCCCTGGTTGCTCTGCACGGTGATCGCGATATCCGATTCCGTCAGGAGCGTCTGCTGCTTGGCCTTGGCCTCTGCCTCGCGGAGCTGGCGTTCCTGGACGGCGGCCTTCTCCTGGCGGGTGTAGGTCTCGACCTGCTCCTCCGCGATCTGGCGGCTGCGGAGTTGGATGAGGATCTGCTCGATCTGCCCGCCCTGCTGGCCGCTGGTGGGTGTCCCGATGAGGACTTCCTGCAGCTCCAGGTTGTACAGCTCGAATTTCGCCTTCATCTGAACGCTGCTCTGGTCCTGGATCGCGGAGCGGTCTTGGAGCAGTTGGATTAGCGTGCGGGTCTGACCCACATTCTTGAAGTAGGCGCTCACCATCGGGTCCAGCGTCTGCTCCACGAGCCGCTTGATGTCGCCGAAGCGTTGGATGACCAGCGGCGCCTTCTGGTAGTCAATGTGTACGACCACCGAAAGCGGCAGGTTCGGCTCGAAGGCGTCCTTGGTGATGAGGCTGACTTCGGTGAGGTTCTCGTCGTAGCGGTGGACGCCCACATCCGACTGGCTCCACTTCAGGATGAAGTTGGTGGTGGGCACCATCACGACCTTGCCGGCGTAGGTGTTGAAGGCGTACTTGCCGGGGAGCAGAGGCTCGCTCCACACCCCGCGGGTGCCGACCGCCACCAGTTCGCCGTGCTTGTAGTCGTCCCCGGAGATGTCCTTGCCTTCGCCGCCGGTGTAGCTCACGACCACGCCCACGGTGCCGACCTCGACGATGGTCTTGGGGATCGCCTCCACCGTCGCGAAGAGGCGGTTGATGTAATAGGTGCCTTCCACGAGCACCTGGAGCTGGCGGCCCCGCAGGCCACCGGCCTTCAGGAACTTGTCCGGGTCCTGGAAGTTGTTGTGGTAGGTGTCAGGGTCCGCGGGTTGGCTACCCACCGTGGGCGCGATGATCTCGTCCGCGGCGAGGCTGGGGCCGTCGTGGACGGTGATGACGCCGATGACATCATCCGTGCCCTTGATGACGACGGGGCGGTAGCCGCCGCGCTCGGCGATGACGGCCGACATCTTCTGGAAGGTGTCCAGCTCCGAGCGATCCAGGGGCAGGTAGTAGAGCTGGTCCTCGGTGAGCACGACGAACTGCACGAGATTGATGGCGTAGGTGCCTTCGCGCAGGATCAGGCGCTGGGGGCCCTTCTGGCCACCGGCCTGGAGGAAGGCGGCCACATCCTGGAAATCATTGGCGCGCACATTGGCGGCGAGGGCCTGGGTCGCGGGCAGGCTCTGGCCGTCCCGCGCGAAGACATAGCCGACCTTGCCCTGGGGGATCGTCACCAGGGGCGTCTTGTGGATGCGGTATTGGAAGGGCGTCAGCAGGTGCCAGCCGCCGCGCAGGATATGAGGTTGGAAGCCGGCCTCGCCGTTCAGGGCGATGAGGCCGGACTTCACCGAGCCCTTGCCGCTGATGAGCTTCTCGACGATGCCCACGCGGGTGTTGGGGATGTAACGGATCCACTTGCTGAGGAGCAGCAGGAAGAGCGCGCAGCCGATGAGGATGAGGACGGTGCTGCCGGGGTTCTCGGCGAACCAGGAGAGGGACATTCGGATGACTCCAATCAAAGTGTGAAGTGTAGCGAGAGATGGGGCTTGGACCCGCCGCCGGGGGATCCCGGCCGCCCTTCCTGGTTCTCTGTCGAAGATCGTCGCGTCTCAAACCGGCAGGAGCATAGATCCCGCCAGGGCGCCGTCAAGCGGAACCGGAAGGCTTCCCCCGGAACTGTGATGGGCGTCACCATGGGGTCGGAGCTTTCATGGCCGTCTCGCCTTCCTACAAAGCTTTCGTGCTTGAGCAGCTTTCCGCCGTGGCGCCCGTCACCAGTCGCGCCATGTTCGGCGGCGTCGGCGTCTACGCGGAAGGGCTCTTCTTCGCGCTGATGGATGACGACCGGCTCTACTTCAAGGTGGACGACGCGTCACGCCGCCGCTACCAAGATGCGGGCATGGGACCGTTCGACCCCTTCAAGAACGGCGAGCAGGTGATGAACGGCTATTTTGAAGTTCCCGGTGAGGTGCTTGAAGACGAAGAGCGCTTGCCGGACTGGATGCGCGAGGCGCTGGCCGTGGCGGCCCGGGCGAAGAAACCTGCGAAGCGGAAGACGAAGCCGTGAGCGGGAAGCCGGAGGCCTTCCACATCCGAGCCGCAGTCCCAGCCGACGCACCTGCGCTCGCCGACCTGGCGGCGCGGACTTTCCGCGAAACCTTCGCGTCGAACTACGCGCCGGAGGATCTGGAGGCCTTTCTCGCGTCCGCCTACGCCCTTCCCAAACTCACGCGGGAGCTTACCGATCCTGCCTACGCCTGCTTCGTGGCGGAGCGTGAAAGGAGCTTGACGGGCTACGCGCTGCTCCACGCGGGCCTCGTCGAGGCTTGCGTGACCGGCCCCGCGCCCATCGAGCTGGAGCGCATCTATGTGCTCCGCGCCGCGTTGGGCGCGGGCCTCGGCCAGGCGTTGCTGGACCGGTGTTTCGCGAAGGCGGCGGAAGTGGGCCGACGGACGATGTGGCTCGGCGTGTGGGAGCACAATCCCCGGGCCCAGGCCTTCTACCGGCGCAACGGCTTCGTGGAGGTGGGCGACCACCTCTTTCGCGTGGGATCATCCGAGGATCGCGACCTCATCTTCGAGAAGCGGCTCGCCTAGCCGGCCTTCAGCCCTTCGCGAGCGGCAGCCAGACGGTGAAGGCGCTGCCGAAACCGGGCTCGGATTCCACGAGGATGCGGCCGTGGTGGGCCTTCACGATGCTGGCCACCATGGCGAGGCCAAGACCTGTGCCCTTGTCGCTGCCCTTGGTGCTGAAGAAGGGCGTGAAGAGTTTCTCCTTCACCTCGGGCGTCATGCCCGTGCCCGTGTCGCGCACTTCGAAGAAGGCTTCGCCGTCCTTGAGCCCGGTTCGCAGCGAGAGCCTTCCCCCTTCGGGCGTCGCGTCCTTGGCGTTGAAGCCGAGGTTGAGGATGACCTGCTCCAGCTGGATGCGGTCGCCGGCCACCGCGGGCAGCGCCGGATCAAGGTCGAGCTCCATCTGCATCCGCTTTCCGCGACTGTGCTCCAACAGACGCCCGGCTTCCGCGACCAGGGCATTGAGGTCCACCGGATCCGCCACGATGGCCCTTGGCTTGCCAAAGGCCACAAGATCTTGCAGCAACCGCGCCATGCGCTCCGCGGCCTCCTGCGCCCGCGTGAGACGCGCGCCGGAGGCCGGGCTGGGGGCTTCGAGCGCGAGCAGGTCCAGTTGGGCCTGAATGGTGGACAGATGGTTGTTCAGGTCATGCGCGAGCCCGGAGGCCATGGCGCCCGCGAGCTCGAGACGCTGGACGCGCTGCAATTCCAATTCCAGCCGGTGCCGCTCCAGCATCCCCGTGGAAGCGGCCTGCAGCGCCTCCCGCGCCTGGGCGAGCTCCTCGATGTCGGTGGGTGGCAAAGGCACAGGCTCTCCGGCCAACAGGCCTTCGCTGCTGCGCGCCAACTCCGTGAGGGGCAGCGTGACGCGCCTCGCCGCCACCGCGAGGCGGATCGCGATGATCGTGAGCGTCAACGCGCCGATGAGGAGCGAGATGATGGTGATGCGGCCCGGGCGGATGGCGAGATCGCCGAACGGGATGGCGGTGACCAGCGTCCAGCCCGGTCCTTCGATGCGCTGTTTGTGGAGGAGCCAGGCGCGCCCGCCGGAACGCACCATCGGCCACCCCGACGCGGCCGCGCCGGAAGCCAGCGCCATGTGGCCAAGCTCGGCGTCGCGGGCGTCCTGGGAGGGGGCGATGGACGGGGCGATGCCGCGTCCATCCGGTCCGGCGAGACTGACTAGGGCGCCAGGGGAAGGGCGGTCGTGCTGCATGAGAGCATTCAGGCGGTCCAGGCGGAGATCCACGCCGACCACGCCCAGGACCCGGCCCTGGCCGTCCACGACCTTGGTGCAGTAGGTGATGCCTTCCACCGCGGGTTCGATGAAGGCGTAGGCGGGCGTCCAGGAGGGCGAGGAGCGCGTCATCGCCTGGCGATACCAAGGCCGCTGGGTGTAGTCCAGGGACGGAAGATCCATGATCCGCCGTTCCGACGGCCGCCCGTCCGCATCCCAGCGCGTCTCCAGCACTCGCCCTCCCGCCGTGAGCGAACGCGTCACGAAGCCCTGGCCGTCCCGATGGGCGTTGGAGAGCCGACCTGCGGTATCGGCGAGGACGAGGTTCTCCACCTGCGATTGCCGGAGGAGACCCTCCAGCGCCAACTCGGTGCCCGGCTGGCCCGGCGCCAGCTCGCCGCGCCGCCACATGAGGGCGAGCGCCTCGCCCAGGCCCTCGGCGCCGCGCGTCTGGTGCAGGATCGCATCGGCCACGAGGCGGCCGCTGATCTCGGCCTGGCTCGTGGCCTGTTCGCGCAGGACCCAGAGCTCGAAACTGCCGCGAAGGCCCATGAGGGCGAGCACCGCGATACTCCCGATGATCAGGAACTCGCGAATGAGGAGCCGCCGGATGGTGATCATGGGTGGTTTGCGATAGGTTAAACCATAGACGCCACTTGTCACGGATCTAGGTTCAAATCGTGAATCTCCTACTCCTCCTCGATGAGGACTTTCTCGCGCCGGAGCGCGCGCGCCTCTCCGGGCGCAGGCTCGCCCATGCGCGGGAGGTGCTTGGGGCGCGGCCCGGCGACGCGCTCAAGGTGGGCCGCCTTGGCGGGCGCGTGGGAACGGGTCGGGTGCTGCGGCTCGATGCGGACACGCTGGAATTGGAGGTGGCGCTCGACGCCGATCCGCCGCCCAAGCTGCCGCTCACCCTACTGCTGGCGCTGCCGCGCCCGAAGGTGTTGGACCGTTGCCTCCAATCCGCCGCCGCCCTTGGCGTCGCGCGCATCGTGCTGTTCAACGCCTGGCGCGTGGAGAAGGCCTATTGGTCGAGTCCGAAGCTGGAGCCGGATCATTTGCGCGAGCAACTCCTGCTCGGGCTGGAGCAGGCGCGGGACACGGTGCCGCCCGAATTGGAACTCGCGCGCCTCTTCGTGCCCTTCATGGAAGCGGAGCCGCGCCTGGGCCGAGGCCTGCTCGCCCACCCGGGCGCGGTCGCGCCCTGTCCACGAGGCCTCGAAGGGCCGACCGTGCTCGCGCTCGGTCCCGAAGGCGGTTGGGTGCAGGCTGAATTGGACACCTTCACCCGCGCGGGTTTCGAGCCCGTGTCCATGGGGCCGCGCGTCCTTCGCACGGAGACGGCGCTGGCGGCGCTGGTGGGCAGGCTCTTCTAATTTCCGAGCGTGAGCTTGATGAGCCGGCCGTTGTCCCAGGTGGCCCGGAGCCAGCTTTGGTCCTTCAGCCTCCAGCCCACTTCCAAATGGTCGCCCAGGGGGTTGCTGCGGCGAACCATGGAGACCATTTCATCCTTGGCGTCCGCGTCCACCGCCTTCTTCCAGGTCGCCGGAGGCTGATGGGCCGCGAGAAGGGGCCGCCAGGCCTGCGCCTGCTGGAGGAAGGCCGCCCGCGTCGCCGCGTCCGTGGCGAGGTCGGGGTGGGCCTGGAGCAGGCTGGTCACGCCGGCGTCGGTGAGGAGGTTCTGTTCCATGGCCCTGAACTCGGCCCATCGCGCTTCATGGTAGGCGGAGCGAAGATCCTTTCGCGCCTCGTCGAGCGCGGCTTCGGTGGCTCCGAAACCGAGAAAGGTGATGCCTTCGCCGATGGCGGCGTGGCCCGCTTCGGACCCGTCGCTGCGCTCCACATGAAGCTCCATCCACGCGCCGCCCGAGCCTTTGGCGACCACGCTGAGATCGGTGGGATCCGATTCAGAATGGAAGGAATCCGGTTGGCGGGGGGGCAAAGTGCCGAAGGCGGTGCGCTGGGCCGCGACGGCCGCGACGAACGCATCCACGGTGGGGTAGTCCTCGGCTAGGCGCGGGTTCTTGGCGTAGAGATCGCGAGCGCCTTGGTCGGTTCCAAGACGCGCCACCACCGCGGAGGTGATGGGCCAGGCCTTGCCCTCGTTCTCCTGGACGCGCAGGAAGACGGAGAGGCCGATCACGCCCACCAGGGCCGCGGCGGCGGCGAGCCAGACGAGCCAACGCGAGCTTCCTGCGGCCAAGGGCCACCTCCACGACCAGCCTACGCGTACCTTCTTCTCCGGGTTAGGCCCTGCCGGGAGCCGGGGCTGTCCTAGAATCGAAAGGGCCGCGCGGCGGCGGGAGGCACGCGTGGCGCGAAAGGGGATCTTCAGGCGGGTGGTGCGGGCGGTGGCCTTCGGTCTGCTGGCGGCCCTGGCCTGGAGCGCGGTGCTCGTGCTGGTGCTGCGCTATGTCCACCCACCCTTCTCGGCGCTGATGGCCGAGCGGCGCGTGGCGTCGTGGACGAGTTCCGCGCCCTATCACTCCGACCACACCTGGGTGCCGCTCGATGACATCGCCCCCTGCATGGGCGCCGCCGTCATGGCCGGCGAGGATCAGAAATTCCCCGATCACTTCGGCTTCGATTGGGAGTCCATCCAGAAGGCCTACGCGCACAACGAGAAGAGCCGCAAAGTGCGCGGCGCGTCCACCATCAGCCAGCAGACCGCCAAGAACCTGTTCCTGTGGGAGGGGCGCTCCTACCTGCGCAAGGGCCTTGAAGCCTGGTTCACCTTGCTGATGGAAGCTGAATGGCCCAAGCGGCGCATCCTGGAGACCTACTTGAACATCGTCGAATTCGGCGATGGCATCTACGGCGTCGAGGCCGCCAGCCAGCACTACTTCCACAAACCCGCCAAGCGCCTGCGTCCCAGCGAAGCCGCGCTGCTGGCCGCCGTGCTGCCCAATCCCCACAAGTACCGCGTGGACGCGCCCAGCGCCTTTGTGCGCCAGCGACAGGCCTGGATCCTCGAACAGATGTCCCAGATGGGTGGCGTCGAGGTCGTGAAGGATCTGGAGAAGTAAAAAGGGAACCACGGATGGACAGCGATAGACACCGATAAGGACGGGCGAGGTTCCTGACACATTCGTGACCTTGTTTCATCGGTGTCCATCGCTGTCCATCGGTGGTTCCAATCCGTTTTCAGCCCGATAGAATGGACTGTTTGATTGGAGCCGCCATGACCCTCAAGAAGCCCGTCCGCGTCGCTGTCACCGGGGCCGCTGGCCAGATCGGCTACAGCCTGCTGTTCCGCATCGCGGAAGGCTCCATGCTCGGCGACGATCAGCCCGTCATCCTCCAGCTCCTGGAGATCACGCCCGCGTTGAAGGCGCTCAACGGCGTCGTCATGGAGCTCAACGACTGCGCCTTCCCGCTGCTAGCGGGAGTGGTGGTGTCCGACGATCCGATGGTGGCCTTCAAGGACGCCGACTACGCGCTGCTCGTGGGCGCCATGCCCCGCAAGGCCGGCATGGAGCGCGGCGATCTGCTGAGCGCCAACGGCGGCATCTTCAAGCCCCAGGGCGCGGCCCTGAGCGAAGTCGCCAGCCGCGAGGTGAAGGTGCTCGTCGTGGGCAATCCTGCGAACACCAACGCGCTCATCGCCATGAGCAACGCGCCGAAATTGAAGCCCACGCAGTTCCACGCCATGGTGCGCCTGGACCACAACCGCGCCATGAGCCAGCTCGCCGAAAAGACCGGCAAGACCGTCGCGGATATTCAGAAGCTCACCATCTGGGGCAACCACAGCAGCACCCAGTTCCCCGACCTCTTCCATTGCACCGTCGCCGGGAAGCCCGCGATGGAACAGGTGGACCAGGCTTGGTACGAGACCTCGTTCATCCCCACCGTCGCCAAGCGCGGCGCGGCCATCATCGAGGCCCGCGGCCTCAGCTCCGCCGCCTCCGCGGCCAACGCGGCCATTGATCACATGCGCACCTGGGCGCTGGGCACGGCCGAGGGCGACTGGGCGAGCATGGCCCTCGTGAGCGATGGCAGCTACGGCATCCCCGAAGGCCTCATCTATGGCTTCCCCTGCACGGTGAAGAACGGCCTCGCCACGGTGGTCCAGGGCCTGTCGGTCAACGCCTTCTGCCGCGCCAAGATGGACGCCACCGCCCACGAACTGGAAGAAGAGCGCCAGGCCGTCCGTGAGTTGGGGCTGGTGAAGTAAAAAGCTATTCGCTGCAGAGAGACGCGAAGGACTCCGAGAACTGCGGCCTCCTACCGCAGGTTCGGGATGGATGGCGGAGCATATTCTGGAATTATTTGAACAATTCCGTCCCACAGGCCCTGCGGCGCCCGCAATTTAAAAGAAGAATGGTGAGTTTAAATTAAGCCGGAGTATGGCAACCTGATTCGAGTTTCCCGAACCTGCTGGCTAGGATGCCATTCTGGAAAGGCCCTGATATGAACCTGTTTCGTAAGGCGACTTGGCTCAAGGCAGCCGCTCTGATGGTGGTGATTTGTTTCAGTAGCCCTGCCTTCGCCGGCCCCTACACCGACACACTGAGCAAGCGACTCGTAGAGTCCACCACCCCTGAGGACCGATCCCTCTTGATGCGGTGGATGTTCGCCATGATTTCCTTGAATCCCGAGTTTAAGAATTTCACCACTGTTACCCCGCAACAGCGGACAGATCTGAACAAGCAGGTGGCGAAGCTCTTTCAGGATCTACTCACGGTGAGATGCGCGAAAGAGGCCAAGGACGCCGTTCGCTATGAAGGCGGAACAGCTATCCAGAGTTCCTTCCAAGTGCTGGGAGAGGTAGCTGGTAGGGAGATCTTTTCGAACCCTCAGGTGGCGGCAGGAGCCGCTGAGATGGCAAGTTTTGTCGATAAGGAAAAGATCAAAGCACTCCTTCAGGATGATCCAACCTCGGAGAAGTAGGGTCGGACGGTTTGGCAAGGTCGTTCTTTCCATAGCGTCCTCTTTGAGATCTCGCGTGAACTCATCGAGGAGTTCGTGAATAGCGATGGGCCCACCGCAGCCTCATAGAGGACGCAGCAGAACTGGACGCCTTGCTGGGCGTCCGTTTTCTTGTTGTCGCGCTTCAACCTTCCGGGGGCTGGCAGCCTCTTTTGTTCGAACCCTGGAGTTCCACATGAAGGTGAACCTGCTGTGCTCGTCCGTCGGCCTAGCCCTGTTGCTGGCCTGCGGGGGCGGGTCGAACTCGTCGTCTTCGGCTTCCAACGGCGTCACGCTGCAGGAGCACGACTTCGCACCCAGCCTCGCGGACCCCGCCATCACGAAGGTCTACACGACCCAGAATGAGAACGACTTCGCCTATGTGGCGACCGCGGGCGTGACGCCGCGCAACCAGCTCTTCGTCTTCCTGCCCGGCAGCACGAGCGTGCCCATCTACTACCAGGATATCCTCAAGGAGGCCGCCGCGAAGGGCTTTCACGCCCTCGGCCTCACCTACGAGAACGCGACCCTCGTCGGAACGCTCATCCAGTCCTACTCGAATCCGGCCCAACCGGCTTTCGACCCTGACGCGGCCGGCAAGGTTCACGACGCCGTGCTCTACGGCACGAACGCGGGCAACCAGCTTTCCACGATCACCGTGAGCGCCGCCGATTCCATCGAGAACCGCTTGTTGAAGGCGATCAAGTACCTCGACGCGCAGTATCCGTCCGAGGGCTGGGGCCAGTACGCGGTGGGCGGCGCGATTCAATGGAACCTCATCCGCCTCGCGGGTCATTCCCAAGGCGGCAGCCAGGCCGCCTACACGGCCACGAAGATCACGCTGCCCCGCGTCATCTCCTTCGATTCGCCTTCGGATTCCGAAAGCTGGGTTTCCAGCGACACGCCTTCACCCTGGGTGCAGGCGGGACATGGCGCCACAGCTTCCGCCAACTATTACGGTTTCACCCATCAGCAGGATCCGCTCGTGTCGCTGACGCTCGCTGAGAACGATTGGGACGATCTGGCCTTGCCCGGCGCGCCGACGCTCGTGGACGGAGCGACCAGCTACAGCGGCAGCCACCGTCTCTACTCCAACCTCACCGTGACCGCCAGCGATCCGCTCTTCCTCTACCACGACTGCACGGTCGTGGACGCGCAGACGCCGAAGAACTCCGACGGCTCGCCCACCTACCTGCCGGTGTGGGATTACCTCTGCTTCCAGTGAACGCGCTCGCCGCTTGACAGGGCGAGGGTGGCGCGGGAGTCTGCCTCGTTCAGCTTCGGCCCACCATGCCCTGCGTCGTGTTCACCGGCAACCTCCAGCGCCATGTGGCCTGCCCGCCATCCGAAGGGCAGGGGGCCACGGTGCGCGAGGTGCTGGCCTCGGTCTTCGCGCGCTATCCCAAGGCCGAAGGCTATGTGCTGGATGAGCACGGCGCGCTGCGGCACCACATGGTCGTCTTTGTGGATGGCGAGGCCGTGAGCGACCGCCAGCATCTCAGCGATCCTGTGCTGCCGCAGTCTGAAGTCTTCGTCATGCAGGCCCTCTCTGGAGGTTGACATGTCCGACACGCTTCTCGTCTCCACCCGCAAGGGCCTTTTCACGGTGAAGAAGGGCAAGGATCGCTGGTCCATCGCGGACACTTCGTTCCTCGGCGACAACATCTCGCTCGCCATGGTGGACCCGCGCGACGGCGCCTGGTACGCGGCGCTGGATCATGGCCACTTCGGCGTGAAGCTGCAGCGCTCCGAGGACAAAGGGAAGACCTGGGAGGAACTCGCCGTTCCCGCCTACCCCGAGCCGCCCGAAGGCCACGAGGAGAAGGACTGGATGGGTCGCGCCATCCCGTGGAAGCTCATCCGCATCTGGGCGCTGGAGCCAGGCGGCGCGGATCAGAAGGGTTTCCTCTGGTGCGGCACGCTGCCTGGGGGTCTCTTCTTCTCGAAGGATCGCGGCGCGAGTTGGGAGATGTGTCGCTCCCTATGGGATGACGAGCGGCGCATCAAGTGGAGCGGCGGCGGCGCGGATTACGCGGGCCTGCATTCCATCTGCGTGGATCCGCGCGATTCGAAGCGCGTCACCATCGCCGTGTCCACCGGCGGTGTGTGGCAGACGAAGGATGGCGGCACTAGTTGGGAGCTGCTGGGCACGGGCCTGCGCGCGGAGTACATGCCGCCGGAGCAGGCGAACGAGCCGCTGCACCAGGATGTGCACCGCCTCGTGCAATGCCCGACCGCGCCGGAGCGTTTCTGGGTCCAGCACCACAACGGCGTGTTCAAGAGCAGTGACGGCGCGAAGAGCTTTGAGGAGATCACGAATGTGAAGCCGGCCGTCTTCGGATTCGGCGTCGCCGTGCATCCCAAGGATCCCGACACCGCCTGGTTCATCCCCGCGCAAAAGGACGAGCACCGCATTCCGGTCGAAGGCAAGGTCGTCGCCGCGCGCACCCGTGATGGCGCGAAGAGCTTTGAAGTGCTTCGCAACGGTCTGCCCCAGGATCATGCCTACGACCTCACGCTGCGCCACGCCCTCGCCATTGACGGCACCGGCGACCGCCTCGCCTTCGGCAGCACCACGGGTTCGCTGTGGGTGACCGAGAACGGCGGCGACAGCTGGCAGACCGTCGCCGAGCACCTTCCGCCGGTGTATGCGGTGACCTTCGCGTAGCGGATGCGACCACCAAAGCTGGGACACAGAGGGCACTGAGAAAAGCATCGAGAGCACAAAGAAAAGCGTATGGCGGTCATAGGCGTCGGTATTGCCCGCTCCCTCTGTGTCCTCTGCGATCCCCTGTGACCTCTGTGACCTCTGTGTTCCGCTTTTTTGGGCCGCGTCCCGGAGAGCCTTACGCCGGCGGTTCCAAGGACGATCCGGCTATGCTTGGAGCCATCTTCCCCCGAGGCTTCCATGACCAAGCGCTTCTGGCTATCCGTCGTCGTGCTCTTCGTCGTGTCCATGGTGCTGGACTTCCTTATCCATGGCCGGCACCTGCACGCCGCCTACCAGGCCTTACCCAACCTCTACCGCAGCGACGCGGACAGCCAGCACTACTTCGGCTGGATGCTCCTGGCCCACGCCCTCATCGCCTACGCCTTCGTGTGGATCTTCCTCAAAGGCCGCGAAGCCAAGCCCTGGTTCGGCCAAGGCCTGCGTTTCGGCTTCGTCATCGCCGTGCTGACCCAGATCCCCACCTACCTCATCTACTACGCCGTCCAACCCATGCCCGCCCACCTCGTGGCCGCGCAGATCGGTCTGGGAACCATCGCGTGCCTGGTCGAAGGCCTCGTCGTGGCGGGGATGAACAAGTAGGGGAATTGTTCACCGCAGCGGCGCGATTTGGATCAGCTAATGGCCAGATCCAGCAATGGGTCTTGAATGGGCATAGTGCCAAGGAGTGATTCCATTGCCGTGTTTGAGATGGGCAACCTTTCGAGACCCCGGGGTTCGACCTTGATGGCGCCACCGCCGTAGCTTTTCCCGACCATGGCGAGGTTCGCTATGGATTCAGGCCGATTGAGTGTTTCCCAAACCAGTCTGAGTGGGGAATGCTTGGGGTAGACGCAAAGCAAGCAGGAGAGGGGGACGACCCCGGCGTCATTCAAAATGAACCTGCAATCTCTTCGACCGAGATAGGCGAAGAGGAGCGGTGGGATCTTTCGCTGTTCCATTCGATACCAGGGTCTGCGTGTCTTGATAAGAGGACGGTTATGGAACCCGAGGGCCTCACCCCCACGGATCCAGTCTTTGACGGAGTCAGGGAGGTTCTCGAAGGGAGTGGCCGGGATGTCAAGGAGGAGCGTTGGGCGGCCCTTCTTCTCCAGCCGTTCCAGGCAGGCTGGCGTGATGCGGTCGCCATCGAGATCCCGCACTCGCGCGATGCATGGTTTTAGGAACGACGAGGGAAGGTTTCTTGCCGCCGCTTGCTCTCGGGTCATGAGAAAGAAGTCATTCGCGCCGGTTGCGATCCCGCGCACAACCGAGGCCACATCGCTGAGATGGAAATCTGAAATCGCTTCAGATGGTGCCCGGGACAACCCCGTCCGGATAGCCTCATCCACTCGACGCGTTTGGACCTCCATGTCATGGGATTCGGTGTCTTTGAACCCGCCTTCCACCCAGGCGAGCAAGGGCTCCCGGCATTGCCTCATGCATTGAGCCCACGCAAAGTCGACGCGCGGCGAGGCGCTCTGAATGAAAAAAATCATGGCGTTGGTATCCGCGCCTGGGAACGGCGCAGCCTGTTGCGAGAATCGAAGGACAGCATCTAAGCGATACTTGCCCAGAATCCAGGACCAGAGCGGGGTAGAGAAAACACCTTCGCAGATATCACTTGAAGCGATGAATGCCAAGCGTCCGTTCGGCGCCAACTGACGCAAGCTTTGAATGAGGAAATACACATGGAGGCCGGCTCGGGCATCAATCTTGTG
>CAZKIM010000009.1:0-30856 GCA_964552855.1 uncultured Solibacteraceae bacterium
ATGGTGCCGTCGCTGTTGACGATGGCGGCGACTTCGATGCCATCCAGCGTGCCGCAGTCATCCTCGTTGACGATGACATCCTGCGCCACATCCACGAGCTTGCGGGTGAGGTAGCCGGAGTCGGCGGTCTTGAGCGCCGTGTCCGCGAGACCCTTGCGGGCGCCGTGGGTGGACACGAAGTACTCGAGCACCGAGAGGCCTTCCTTGAAGTTCGACTTGATGGGCGTCTCGATGATGTCGCCGCTGGGCTTGGCCATGAGGCCGCGCATGCCGGCGACCTGGCGGATCTGCGTCTTGGAGCCACGGGCGCCGGAGTCAGCCATGATGAAGATCGAGTTGAGGTACTTGTCCTCTTCGTTCTTCTTCTCGAGCGTCTTCATCATGTCCAGGGCGACCTGATCGGCGGTCTTGCCCCAGACTTCGAGGATGCGGTTGTAGCGCGTCGCCGCGTCCAGGCGGCCCTCGTAGGATTCGCGCTCGATGCCGCGCACATCCTCGGAGGCCTGGTCAATGAGCTTCTGCTTGGACTTGGGCACGACGAGGTCGTCAATGCCCACGGAGACGCCCGCGCGCATGGCCCACTGGAAGCCGGTGTCCTTCATGGCGTCCAGCATCTGGATGGTCACCTCAGGTCCCTTGGTCTTGTAGGCGCGGACCACGAGGGAGAGCAGACCCTCCTTCTTGATGACGCCGTTGACGAAGGGCACCGCGTCGGGGAGCGCGCGGTTGAAGATGACGCGGCCCACGGTGGTGGTGAGGATCTCGCCCTTGGCGTCCTGCGCCGGGCACTCGAAGACTTCCTGCTCGGAGTTCTTCTTCGGGTCCTTGGCGTGCCACGCCTCGGTGTCCACCAGCTCGCCGGTGTAGCGCAGCTTGATGACGGCGTGGGTGTCCACGACGCCCGCGCCGTGGGCGGAGATGACCTCGTCCATGTTGGCGAAGGTCATGCCCTCGCCGCGGCGGTTCGAGCGCTTCTTGGTGAGGTAGTAGGCGCCGAGGACGATGTCCTGGCTGGGCACCACATTGGGTTTGCCGTTGGCGGGGTTGAGGATGTTCTGCGTGGACATCATCAGCACCTTGGCCTCGATCTGCGCCATGGGGCTGAGGGGCACATGCACGGCCATCTGGTCGCCGTCGAAGTCCGCGTTGAAGGCGGTGCAGACGAGGGGGTGCAGGCGGATCGCCTTGCCCTCGACGAGCACGGGCTGGAAGGCTTGGATGCCGAGGCGGTGCAGGGTCGGCGCGCGGTTCAGCAGCACGGGGTGGTTCTTGATGCACTCTTCGAGCACATCCCACACCTCGGGGCGGCCTTCCTCGACCATTTCCTTCGCCTGGCGGATGGTGGCGGCGAAGCCCTTGTGCTCAAGGCGGTTGAAGATGAAGGGCTTGAAGAGCTCGAGCGCCATCTTCTTGGGCAGGCCGCACTGGCTGAGCTTGAGCTCGGGGCCCACCACGATGACGGAACGGCCGGAGTAGTCCACGCGCTTGCCGAGCAGGTTCTGGCGGAAGCGGCCCTGCTTGCCCTTGAGGGCATCCGACAAGGACTTCAGCGGACGGTTGCTGACGCCGCGGAGGAGACGGCCGCGCTTGCCGTTCTCGAAGAGGGCGTCCACGGCCTCCTGCAACATGCGCTTCTCGTTGCGCACGATGACATCGGGAGCCTTCAGCTCCAGGAGCTTCTTGAGGCGGTTGTTGCGGTTGATGACGCGGCGGTAGAGGTCGTTCAGATCGGAGGTGGCGAAGCGGCCGCCATCGAGAGGCACCAAGGGGCGCAGCTCGGGGGGCAGCACGGGCACCACATCGAGGATCATCCACTCGGTCTTGTTGCCCGAACGGACGAAGGCCTCGGCGACCTTGAGGCGCTTGGCGATCTTGGTCTTCTTCTGGCTGGAGGTCTCCTTCTTCATGGCGTCGCGGAGCTCGATGGAGAGCGCCTCGACATCCACCTGCTTCAGGAGTTCCTTGATGCCTTCCGCGCCCATCTGGGCCTTGAAGGAGGTCTCGCCGAATTGCTGCTTGTACTCGCGGTACTTGTCCTCACCGAGGATCTCGCCGAGCTTGAGCTGGGTCGCGCCGGGCTCGGTGACGGTGTAGGCCTCGAAGTAGAGCACACGCTCCAGGTCCTTGAGGGGGATGTCCAGCAGGTAGCCGATGCGGCTGGGCACGCCCTTGAAGAACCACACATGGCTGACGGGGCTCGCCAGCTGGATGTGGCCCATGCGCTCGCGGCGGACGCTCTTCTTCGTCACCTCCACGCCGCACTTGTCGCAGATCACGCCTTTGAACTTCTGGCGCTTGTACTTGCCGCAGAGGCATTCCCAGTCGTTGACGGGGCCGAAGATGCGGGCGCAGAAGAGGCCATCGCGCTCGGGCTTCAGGCTGCGGTAGTTGATCGTCTCGGGCTTCGTCACCTCACCCCGGGACCAGGACCGGATGACATCCGGGCTGGCCAGGGTGACGCGGATGCACTCATAGGCGTTGATGTTCTGCTGTTCGGGGAACATGGTGCCTCGCTTCTAAATCAGGTTCATTCGCTGCATCTATCGCTTCAGGAGACGGGACGCGCCTAGCCTTCGATGGAGAAGGAGGCGGGCTCCTCCTCCGCCGCGCCGGGATCAAGCTGCTCGCGGGTGAGCATCTCGACCTCGATGCAGAGCGCGTTGAGCTCCTTGCGGACCACATTGAAGCTCTCGGGCAGACCCGGATCCTTGATGGGCTCGCCCTTGATGATGGCCTGGTAGATGTGGGTGCGGCCGTGCATGTCGTCCGACTTGTAGGTCAGGAGTTCCTGCAGGACATGGCTGGCGCCGTAGGCTTCCAGCGCCCACACTTCCATTTCGCCGAAGCGCTGGCCGCCGAACTGGGCCTTGCCGCCGAGCGGCTGCTGCGTGATGAGGCTGTAGGGTCCAATGCTCCGGGCGTGGATCTTGTTGTCCACGAGGTGGTGCAGCTTGAGCATGTAGACGCAGCCGACCACGACGGGCTGTTCGAAGGCCTCGCCGGTCATGCCGTCGAAGAGCTTGACCTTGCCGCTCTCGTCGGGACCCAGCGGGCTCTTCTGATGGGCCTTCTTGAGCTGGTCCTTGATGTGGTGCTCGCGGGCGCCGTCGAAGACCGGGGTCGCGAAGTGGACGCCCAGGACCTTGCCGGCCCAGCCCAGGTGGCACTCGAGCACCTGGCCGATGTTCATACGGGAAGGCACGCCGAGGGGGTTCAGCACGATGTCCACGGGGGTGCCGTCCGGGAGGTAGGGCATGTCCTCCGCCGGGAGCAGGCGGCTCACGACGCCCTTGTTGCCGTGGCGACCGGCCATCTTGTCGCCGACCTGCAGCTTGCGCTTCACGGCCACATAGGCCTTCACGGTCTTGAGGACGCCGGGCATGAGCTCATCGCCCTTGGTGAGGCGGTCAATGCGTTCGTTCAGGATGTCGCGCAGGACCTTGAGCTGGCTCTCGGTCTTGTCCAGGATGTCCACGATGTCCTTCTCGATGCGGTGCTTGCCCGCGACGACGCTCACCTGGCGGAAGCGGTCGTAGGGCACGGCTTCGAGCATGTTCTGCGTGAGCTTCTTGCCTTTGCCGAGCAGTTCCTTGCCCTTGCCGTCGTTCAGGTTCTCGGAGAGCTCCTTGCCCTTCAGCAGGCCGATGATCTTCTTCTTGGCCTCGGCGCGGACGATGCGCTGCTCGTCGGAAAGATCCTTCTCCCACTTGGCGATCTGTTCCTTCTCGATCTCCTGGGTGCGCAGGTCCTTTTCCTGGCCCTTGCGGGTGAAGACCTTCACATCCACCACGGTGCCTTCGATGCCCGGGGGCACGGTGAGGGAGGCGTCCTTCACATCGCTGGCCTTCTCGCCGAAGATGGCGCGGAGCAGCTTCTCCTCAGGGGAAAGGATGGTCTCACCCTTGGGCGTGACCTTGCCCACGAGGATGTCGCCGTGGCGCACGGTGGCGCCGATGCGGATGATGCCGCTGTCGTCCAGGTTGCGCAGCGCTTCCTCGCGCACCTGGGGGATGTCGCGGGTGATCTCTTCGGGGCCGAGCTTGGTGTCGCGGGCGTGGACCTCGAACTCCTCGATGTGGATCGTGGTGTAGAGGTCCTCCTTCACGACGCGCTCGCTGATCAGGATCGCGTCCTCGAAGTTGTAGCCGCGCCAGGGCATGTAGGCCACGACGAGGTTGCGGCCGAGGGCCAGCTCGCCGTGATCGGTGCAGGGGCCGTCCGCGAGGATCTGACCCATGGACACATACTCGCCCTTCTTCACCAGCGGACGCTGGTTGAGGCAGGTGTTCTGGTTGGAGCGGGCGAACTTCACGAGCGTGTAGATGTCCACGCCGCTCTCTTCGCCTTCGGTCTCAGGGTCGTCCTCGACGCGGACGACGATGCGGTTCGCATCCACCGTCTCGACGATGCCGGCGCGGCGGCAGACCACGCAGGCGCCGGAATCCTTGGCGGCCACATACTCCATGCCGGTGCCCACGATGGGGGCCTCGGTGCGGATGAGGGGCACGGCCTGGCGCTGCATGTTGGCGCCCATGAGGGCTCGGTTCGCGTCGTCATTCTCCAGGAAGGGGATGAGCGAGGCGGCGACGGAGACCACCTGCTTGGGGCTCACATCCATGAGCGTCACATGGCCGCGCTCGACGATCTTGGTTTCACCCGCGTGACGGGCGGTGACGAACTCGTCGTGGATCTGACCCTTCTCGTCCAGGTTCACATTGGCCTGGGCGATGATGTGCTCGTCCTCTTCCCACGCGGAGAGGTAGAAGGCGTGGATCTCGAACTTCGCGGGGCGCTTGCCAGCCTTTTCCAGCTTCTTGTTCAGAGCTTCGAGCCCGGCGAGGGGCACGACCTGCTGGTAAGGGCTGGTGAGCGCCTTCTGCTCGGCGGCGGCCAGCGCGTTGCCGGTCTTGGCGTTCACGGGCGTGATGTCATCCAGCTTCACATCGCCCACGCTCGTGATGCGGGCGAACTGCACGACCTTACCGGCCTCGACCTTGAGGTAGGGGCTCTCGATGAAGCCGAACTCGTTGATGCGCGCGTAGCAGGACAGCGAGGAGATGAGGCCGATGTTCGGGCCTTCAGGCGTCTCGATGGGGCAGATGCGGCCGTAGTGGGAGGTGTGCACATCTCGCACTTCGAAACCCGCGCGGTCGCGGCTGAGGCCGCCCGGTCCAAGGGCCGAGAGGCGGCGCTTGTGGGTGATCTCGGAGAGCGGATTCGTCTGGTCCATGAACTGGGAGAGCTGGCTGGACCCGAAGAACTCCTTGATGGAGGCGATCACCGGCTTGGAGTTGATGAGGTCGTGGGCCTGGACCGGATTGTTCGGGTCCTGGGCCATGGAGAACTTCTCCTTGATGGCGCGCTGCACGCGGACGAGGCCCACGCGGAAGGAGTTCTCGAGAAGTTCGCCGACGCTGCGGACGCGGCGGTTGCCCAGGTGGTCAATGTCGTCGGCGCGGACGGGAGCGACCTCGCGGAAGTCCTGGCGGGTCGTGTCGTACTTCTTCAGGCGGAGCAGGTAGCTCACGGTCTGGATGAAGTCGTTGGCGTCCAGCGTCCGGACATCCAGATCCGTGGTCATGGCCAGCTTGGCATTGATCTTGTGGCGGCCGACCTTGGAGAGGTCGTACTTCTGAGCGTCGAAGAACATGCCGTGGAGCAGCTTCTTGCTGGACTCCAGCGTGGCGGGCTCGCCCGGACGGATCTTGCGGAAGAGTTCCTTGGCGGCCTCTTCGGAATCCTCGGTGTGATCCTTGGCGAGCGTCTCGCTGAAGACCTTGCCGGTGGCGTCGCCATCGGGGAAGCAGACGACGAACGCTTCGATGTTGTTGGCGAGCAGCATCTCGAGGTCGGTGGCGAGGAAGGCCTCGTTGGCCTCGCGCAGCACTTCGCCCGTGGCGAGGTTCACCACATCCTCGAGCAGGACGGCGCCTTCGAGCATCTCGCGCTCGGCGGGAAGATCCTTCACGCCGGCCTTGACCAGCTGCTCCACCACGCGGCGGGAGAGGGCCCGGCCGGCCTTGGCGATCACATCCTTGCTCTTGGGATCCTTGATGTCTTCCTCGGGCTTGCGACCCACGAGGTGCTCGCCGGGGGCGGTGAAGAGCTTGCCCTTCTTCAGGTGGAACGCGGCCGGCGCGTAGAACTTCGACAGCATGGCGGCGTTGTCGGAGAGGCTTTCATCGAAGAGGCCGAGGGCGCGCATGAAGGTGGCGCCGAGGAACTTGCGCTTGCGGTCAATGCGGGCGTAGAGCAGGCCCTTGGTGTCCAGCTCGAACTCGATCCAGGAACCGCGGTAGGGGATGATCTGCGCGCTGTAGAGGCTCTTGTCCGGCGCGATGGAGAAGAAGACGCCGGGACTGCGGTGCATCTGGGACACGATGACGCGCTCGGTGCCGTTGATGATGAAGGTGCCGCGGTCGGTCATGATCGGCAGGTCGCCGAAGTAGACTTCCGACTCCTGGCTCTGCTTGAAGCGGCGGTTGCCCTTGTCGTCCTTCTCGAACTGGTTGAGGCGCACACGGATCTTGAGCGGAGCGGCCATGGTCTGGCCACGCTCGACGCACTCCTCCATGCTCATCTTCTGCTTCATGCCGACGGGGTCCTGGCATACATCGCAGATCTGGGCCTTGTTCTTGTTGCGGGTGCCGCACTTGGGGCAGTCCACGCTCGGATCCTTCGGGTGCTCGGACACGATGTGGTGGCCGCAGGACGAGCAGGTGGTGCGCAGGTGCTCGAGGCCCTGGAGCTTCTCGCACTTGCAGGCCCAGTGGCCCACGGTGTAGTCAATGAACTCGACCTGGAGGGTGGCGTCGGAGCCGTCGAGGTTCTTCCCGTTGTGCACGGGGAACATACCCTCGAAGACGGACTTGAGGCCGCGACCTTCCCGCTCCTCGTGGAGCAGGTTCATCTGGAGGAACTCGTCGTAGCTGCGCTTCTGGATGTCGATCAGGTTCGGGATCGGCACCAGGGACGGGATCTCCGCGAAGTCGTGGCGCTGGCGGTAGATGTTCTGCTGCACGCTCATGGTCCGCTCCAGGTGGGGAACTTGCGTCTTGCTTTTCAACAGGGACAGGAAAACCCCGGGACGAACGGCCCCGGGGAACGCGCGCTTAGATCAGGCTGGGAACAGGCCGATGGCCGACAGCCTCCAACGCGTTTTTCACGACGCGGGGGCAGCCAGCCCGGAACTGCATGTCGGTGCGGGAAGTGAGCAACCGGGGCCCTTCGTAGCGGCGGTCAGGATGCGCCGGGCCGGAGCCAGACGCAAGGAACAAACATACCACTTTCGCGGCAACGGCGCCAAGCGCTGAACGGCTCGGCCGCTCGCGCTTGGCGCTATTGCTGTGAATGAAACTACTTGAGGGTGACCTTGGCGCCGGCGGCCTCAAGCTTTTCCTTGATCTTGCCGGCCTCTTCCTTGGACACGCCTTCCTTGACCATCTTGGGGGCGCCATCCACCAGGTCCTTGGCCTCCTTGAGGCCCAGACCGGCGACGACCTCGCGGATCGCCTTGATGACATTCAGCTTGTTCGCGCCACCATCGGTGAGCTCGACATTGAACTCGGTCTGCTCCTCGGCAGCGGCGGCGGCGCCACCACCGGCGGGGGCGGCGACGGCCATGGCGGCGGCGGAAACGCCGAAGCGCTCCTCCAGGGCCTTGACCAGGTTGGCGAGGTCGAGCACGGTCATGGACTCGATCTCGGTGATGAGCTGCTCAGCGGTGAGAGCCATGTTGTTCTCCTAATCGTTTCGGTTGAGGGTTCTGGGTTCGGATTACTCGCCAGCCTTCTGCTTGCGGATGCCTTCGAGGGCGACCGCGATGCCGGAGACCGGGTACTTCATGAGGTAGAGCAGCTTGGCGATGAGTTCGTTGCGGCTGGGCAGGTTCGCCAGCACTTCGATGTCCTTCATCGTGATCTGCTTGCCGTCCATCACGCCGGCCTTGAAGGTCGCGGCGGGGTTGTCCTTCAGGAAACCGTTGAGGGCCTTGGCGAGGGCGACGACATCGCCCTGGGTGACGGCCACGGACGAGTTGCCCTTGAAGGAGCCGGAGAGGCTCTCCAGGGCGGTGTCCTTGGCGGCCAGGCGCATCAGGGTGTTCTTCCCCACGCGGTAGGAGGCCTTGCCTTCGCGGATGCTCTTGCGGAAGGCGGTGTCCTTCTCGACGGTGAGGCCCTTGAACTCCAGGACCACCGCGGTGGTGGCGCCGGAGAAGGTCTCCTTCAGGTCAGCGATTTCGGTGGTCTTCAGGGTCTTTTCCATCGCTCACCTCACTTCGCTTCGATGCTGGCGGTGGAGAGGGTGACCGAGGGGCCCATGGTGGAGGCCATGTGGGCGGCCTTCACATACTTGCCCTTCGCCGCGGCGGGCTTGGCCTTGACGACGGCCTCCAGCAGCGCCTGGGCGTTCTCCTGCAGCTTCTCGACGCCGAAGGAAAGCTTGCCCACGGGCGCGTGCACGATGCCCGTCTTGTCCACGCGGTACTCGACCTTGCCGGCCTTGATGTCTTTGATGGCCTTGGCCACATCGAAGGTGACGGTGCCCGTCTTGGGGTTCGGCATGAGGCCGCGGGGGCCCAGCACCTTACCCAGGCGTCCGACGCCCTTCATCATGTCGGGGGTCGCGACCAGCGCCTCGAAGTCGAGGAATCCGCCCGCGATCTTCTCGACGAGCTCGTCCCCTCCCACGATTTCAGCGCCTGCGGCCTCCGCGTCCTTGATCTTCTCGCCCTGGGCGATGACGGCCACGCGCATCTTCTTGCCCGTCCCGTGAGGGAGGACGATCGTGCCGCGAACCATCTGGTCCGCGTGGCGGGGGTCAACGCCGAGCCGCATGTGGACCTCCACCGTCTCATCGAACTTCGCGTAGGCCGCGGAGTGGATGGCGGTGAGGGCTTCCTTCAGCTCGTAGGGGCGATCTTCGATCGTGGCCGCGGCAGCCCGGTACTTCTTTCCGGTTTTCGCCATAGTGGCTCCTGTCTTGGATCTCCCGCGGGTGCGGCCGCGGTGGCCGGGATCCCCCCGCGACGGGGGGATGCCAGAACTGTCCAGCTTAACAGGCCCCGGGACCTTGTCCAGGGGCCGATTTCAGGCCTGCTTAGTCCACGACCTCGACACCCATGGACTTGGCCGAACCCTCGATGGAGCGCATGGCGGCCTCGAGGCTGCCGGCGGTGAGGTCCGGCATCTTGACCTTGGCGATCTCCTCGACCTGCTTGCGGGTGATCTTGGCCACCTTCTGCTTGTTCGGGGTCGCGGAGCCCTTGTCCAGGCCGATCTTCTTCTTGATGAGGACGGCGGCGGGCGGGGTCTTGAGGATGAAGCTGAACGAGCGGTCGGCGTAGACGGTGATGACGACGGGCAGGGTCGTACCCTTGTCCACCGAGCCCACGGACTTCGCGTTGAACTGCTTCACGAACTCCATGATGTTGACGCCGTGCTGGCCCAGCGCGGGGCCGACCGGCGGAGCCGGGGTCGCCTCGCCGGCGGGCAGCTGCAGCTTGATGTAGCCAGTGATTTTCTTAGCCATGGTTCTCTCCTAGTTCCGCAGGGATTCCGGCACATGCCGGCGACTCTGCCTTGAAGGGCGGGGCGACAGGATTGCCGCTTGTCCGCCGGAAGGTTTCGGGGAAGCTAGCGCTTCTCCACCTGAATGAAATCGAGCTCGACGGGCGTGGAGCGGCCGAAGACCGTCACCATCACGCGGATGGTGGAGCGCTCTTCGTGGATCTCCTCCACATCGCCTTCGAAGTTGGCGAAGGGGCCGTCAATGATGCGGATCTTCTCGCCCTTCTCGAAGTGGTACTTCGGCTTGGGCTTCTCCTGCGTCTCTTCCTGGTGGTTCATGATCTGGCGAACTTCCTCGTCGGTGAGGGGCGTCGGGCGCTTCTTGTTGGCGCCCACGAAACTCGTCACCTTCGGGGTGTTGCGGACCAGATGCCAGTCGGCGTCTTCCATTTCGCTGCTGGTGTTCACGGCGATCTGGACGAGGAGGTAGCCGGGGAAGGACTTGCGCTTCTTGAGGATCCGCTCCTTCTTGCCGGACTTCGGATCCTGCTTCATCTCCTCGTAGGTCTCTTCGGGGATCTGAACATCGCCGAAGTGGTCCTCGCGGGCCTCCATCTTGATGCGCTGGCGGAGGCTCTCCATCACCTTGGCCTCGTAGCCCGAGTAGGTGTGGATGATGAACCAGGCCAGGCGGCGGCCGGTGGCGACAGGAGCGGCTTGCAGGGTGTCGTTCATGGCTGGCTCCACGGATCAGTGGCCGCCGGGGATGAGGAACCCCGCGCCTTTGGAGAGCACCCAGTCGCAGGCCCACAGGAAGCAGCCGACGAAGACGGAGATGATGACCGTGCCCCAGGAGGAACTGAAGACTTCCGCCTTGCCGGGCCAATCCACCCGGTTCAGCTCGTCCATGAGGTCTTTGGCCTGCCGCTTGATGGTGCCGATCAAGGGAACCCCTCCGGATGGCTTGTCTTGGAAAAGCCTGGCCCCGGGATGATTCCGGGGCCAGGGGTGGCAGGGGAGACAGGGTTCGAACCCGCGACCTGCGGATTTGGAGTCCGCTGCTCTACCAGCTGAGCTACTCCCCTGTGGAAACCGCCCGACCTCGATCCTACCGGATCCGGCCGGGCGATGACCTTACCGTCCAGCCCGGCGCTAGGCCTTGGCTTCGCGGTGGACCTTCACGCCGCCGCAGGCGCGGCAGAACTTGTTGAACTCAAGCTTCGCGGTGGTGGTCCGCTTGTTCTTGGTCGTGCTGTAGTTCTTGCGCTTGCAGTCCTGGCACTGGAGATGAATGATCTCGCGCATGGCGTGATCCTTTCAGAAAACTTAGGCGATGATGTCGCTGATGTTGCCGGAACCGACCGTGCGGCCGCCTTCGCGGATGGCGAACTTGAGGCCCTTGGTCATGGCGATGGGGCAGATCAGCTCGACTTCGAGGGTGACATTGTCGCCGGGCATCACCATCTCGCGGCCGGCTTCGAGCTTGATGGAGCCGGTCACATCGGTGGTGCGGAAGTAGAACTGGGGACGGTAGTTGTTGAAGAACGGCGTGTGGCGGCCGCCCTCTTCCTTGTTCAGCACATAGACCTGGGCGGTGAACTTGGTGTGGGGCGTGATGCTGCCGGGCTTGCACAGCACCTGGCCGCGCTCGACATCCTTGCGCTCGATGCCGCGGAGCAGAATGCCCGCGTTGTCGCCCGCGCGGCCTTCGTCGAGGCTCTTGCGGAACATCTCGATGCCGGTGACGACCTTCTTCTGCGTGTCGCGGATGCCGACGATCTCGATTTCATCGCCGACCTTCACGATGCCGGCCTCGATGCGGCCCGTCACCACCGTGCCGCGGCCGGTGATGGTGAACACATCCTCGACGGGCATGATGAAGGGCTTGTCCACGGCGCGGGCCGGGGTGTCAATGTAGGCGTCCACGGCGTCCATCAGGTCCAGCACGCACTTGGCGTCGGGCTTGGCGGGGTCGCCGGCTTCGAGCGCCAGCTTGGCGGAACCCTTGACGATGGGGGTCTCGTCGCCGGGGAACTGGTAGGAGGAGAGCAGGTCGCGGATCTCCATCTCGACCAGCTCGGCGAGCTCGGCGTCGGCGATGTCAATCTTGTTCATGAAGACGACGATCTTGGGCACGCCCACCTGGCGGGAGAGCAGGATGTGCTCGCGGGTCTGGGGCATGGGGCCGTCGGTGGCGGCGACGACGAGGATCGCGCCGTCCATCTGCGCCGCGCCGGTGATCATGTTCTTCACATAGTCGGCGTGGCCGGGGCAGTCCACATGCGCGTAGTGGCGCTTGTCGGTCTCGTACTCGACATGGGCGGTGTTGATGGTGATCCCGCGCGCCTTCTCCTCGGGCGCGGAGTCAATCTGGTCGTAGGACTTGGCGACGCCGCCGTTCTTCTTGGAGAGGATCGTCGCGATGGCGGCGGTCAGCGTGGTCTTGCCGTGGTCCACATGGCCGATGGTGCCGATGTTGACATGGGGTTTGGAACGGTCGAATTTCTCTTTGGCCACGGGGACCTCCTGGATTGAGTGAAGTGAAAACGGAACGGGTGGTGCGAAGGTGCGTCGGACTGGAGCCCACACCCGGGATTGAACCGGGGACCTCTTCCTTACCAAGGAAGTGCTCTGCCACTGAGCTATGTGGGCCTGGACCGAACCGCCGGGAAAGGGCGGCTTGGATGGAGCGGGAAACGGGGTTCGAACCCGCGACATTCAGCTTGGAAGGCTGACGCTCTACCAACTGAGCTATTCCCGCCAGGCTTGTTCCCGCCCGGCTGCGGAGCCCATCCTTTTCGAAGGGCGCCGCGGCGAGGTGGTGCCGAGAGAAGGATTCGAACCTCCGTAGCGTTTCCGCGGCAGATTTACAGTCTGCTGCCATTAACCACTCGGCCATCTCGGCATGCTGAAAGACCTTCCGCTCCCCCGCGGGGGCGCGGCTCCCAAAGCTCCCGGAGGTCTCCGGAAACCTTCCATCGGGGTGTCCTGCGGGGCAGAACTTCCCTGACAGGGAACTCGCAAGGTATCACGGGGTTGGGGGCCGCTCAAGCGGAAACTTCCGCCGAAGCGCTACCGGGCCGCCCGCACCGCGAGGACGCGGAAGATCGCCACCGCCGCCGCCGCGGAGACATTCAGGCTCTCCACCTTCCCCGGCATGGGAATGGAGAGGCGCAGGTCGCAGCGTTCGGCGATCTTCTGGTGCAGGCCTTCGCCTTCCGCGCCCAGCACGAGCACCGCCGCGTGATCGAAGGATTCGCCCAGGTAGTCCACGGAACCCGGCCCAGCCGCGAGGCCGAAGAGCCACGCGCCCGCGTCCTTCAGGTCATCCAGCGCCCGGCCCAGGTTCACCACCCGCGCCACGGGCACCCGCCCCGCCGTGCCCGCGGAGGCGCGCACGACGGTCTCGTTCACCTGCGCGCTGCGCCGCTCCGGCAGCACCACGCCATCCACGCCCGCCGCCGCGGCCGAGCGGAGGATGGCGCCGAGGTTGTGGGGATCCGTCACGCCATCCAGCGCGAGGACGAGCGCCTTCGCGCCCTTGTCCCGCACGGCCGCGAGGATGCGGGTGAAGTCGGCGTACGCAAAGGCCGAGCCTTCGCCCAGCACGCCCTGGTGCCGCTGGCCCTCGGCGCGGCGGTCCAGCGCGTCCATGGGTTCCCGGCGCACCACCGCGCCCGCGGCCCGGGCCGCCTCGCGCAGCTTCGCCACCCGGCCCCAGGCGCTCTCGGCGACCCAGAGGGAGTGCAGCTCGCCGCGTTCCAGCGCCTCTTCGCAGGCGTGGGGGCCCAGGTAACGCATCAGAACGCGAACTTGTAACCGAAGCTGATGAGATGACCCATGCCTTCCACCCGCGCGGGCGTGCCCGAGGCCTGGTAGCCGCCCTGGTCCCAGGTGCCGTCCAGGCCGCTGGGAACGATGGCGTCCCGGGACTGACGGTACGCGTAGCCCGCGCTCAGTTCGCCGCCCCAGGCGCGGTAGGTGGCGCCGATGGTGAAGGTGGCGCTGGCCTGGCCGCCCAGCACGGGACTGGCCTGGCTCTCGGCGAACAGGGGCGAATCGTAGGCGAGGCCGCCGCGCAGCACGAGCCGCTTCGTGAGATCCACCTCGCCCATCGCGGAGAACCCATAGGCGCGCTTCGCGGCCGGAACCTCCGTCGGCGGGGCTTCGAGGCCGTTGGGTGTGGCGAGGCTCGCCCAGCCGGGCATCTGGAGACCGGAGCCGAGCAGCCGCGCGTCCAGCTCCCAGGTGAAGAGGTTGTTCACGCGGTGGCGCAGGCCGAGCGTCAGGCGCGCGGGCAGCTTGTAGGCGCCCTCGCCCGCCTGCACGGTGGAGCGCGCCAGCACTGCCGCGCCTTGGACGCCGATTCCGGCCAGCACCGGCGGGTAGCCGTTCACACCCACATAGGACGGCCCGGAGAAAAAGCCGGACGAGAGATTGAAGTCGCCGGACACCTGGGACTGGTAGGTGCCAGCCAGTGTCCAGCGCGGGTTGATGGCCCAGCGGAACCCGGCGGTGAAGCTGGGGCGAACGGCGCTGCCATCTTCCGAGAGGCTCTGTTCCGCGAGGCCGATGACCGGGTTCGCGCCGCCCGCGGGCTGGGTGCCGTCCTGGGGAACGAGGGCGCGAACCGTGTTGACGCCCGAGAAGGAGACCCGCGTGACGCCCACGCTGAGGCCGAAACTGAGGCCGGGATGGGAGGGCAGCTCGTAGGCGGCCTGCGCCTCCAGGCGGCGGGCGGAGAAGTCCATCTCCCGGCCAGAGAAGCGACCCGGCGCGTCGTCGGGCAGGAGACCGTGGTGCGCCCAGGGCTGATCCAGCTTGAGGCCGAAGGCGAGGCTGCCTTCCGGCCGCCAGGCGAAGCCGAATCCGGCGAGCAGGCGGTTGCGGTCCGTGGTCTGGGCCGTCGTCTGGTTGGATTGCAGGGTCACCTGCGAAGCCTGCAACTCGAAGCCCGCGGACGCGTAGGCGGAGAGGTGGTCCTGGAGGGTCGGCAGCAGCGCGGGGTTCATCGTCGCGGCTTCCAGGCTGCGGCCAAAGGCCACGCCCGCGCCCGCGCGGCCCACGCCCACGGCATCGGCGGCGGGCAGGTTGGGCGCCTGCGCGCTCAAGACGCCGCTCAGCCCGCAAAGAGTCCCGAAGGCGAGCGCGGTGGTGAACGCGGATCCGCTCCGGCGACGCTGGAGACCTGCCATGAAACCTCCTGGGAACGCCTAGGGATGCTCCAAAGCCCCCGAGGGTTCAAAGCATCCAGGATCGCAAAGGCGGCTTCCCACGCCAAGCGCGGGTTTCCGATTCCCGGGCCCTAGCGATCCTCGTGCTCGAAGAAGCGGCCCAGCAGCCGGTCCACCAGTTCCCAGATCTCCACCAGGGCCGCCGTGGCCATGACGAGGCCCAGCCCCAGCGCGAGGCCCCGCCCCCAGGGTCCGAGCAGCCAGCGGGCGGCCTCCGGCCAATGCCACAGGAAGCCCGGCAGGCGCAGCCGCCCGTAGAGGCTCATGGACAGCAGGAACATGCCGCCCCAGAGCAGGTAGATGAACCGCAGGGATCGGACGGCGAGGTCCACGAGCGGATGGAGGGGCTTCGGCGGCATCCGAACCAGCCTACCTTGGCCGGCGTCCTTCCCCTCAGATCTTCATGATCTCGGCTTCCTTGTGCTTGAGCGCGTCCTCGACTTCCTTCACATGCTGGTCGGTGAGCTTCTGCACATCCTCCATGGCCTTCTTCGCCATGTCCTCACTGAAGCCCGAGGTCTTGTCCTTCTCCAGCTTCTTCACATCGTCGTTGGCGTCGCGGCGCACATTGCGGATGGCGGTCTTGATGTCCTCGGCCATCTTGTGGGTGGCCTTCACGAGTTCCTTGCGGCGCTCTTCGGTGAGGGCCGGAATGGGCAGGCGGATCACATTGCCGTCGTTGCTCGGGTTGAGGCCGAGCTGCGCCTGGAGGATGCCCGTCTCGATGGCCTTGATGGCCGACTTGTCGAAGGGCTGGATCTGGAGCATCGCCGGATCGGGGACGGTGACGGAGCCCATCTGGTTCAGCGGCACCATGGCGCCGTAGTACTCCACCTGCACCGTGTCCAGCAGCGACGCGTTGGCGCGCCCCGTGCGCACGGTGGCGAGTTCCTTCTTCAGCGTCTCCACGGAGGCGTGCATCTTCTTCTTCGCGTCGGCGAGGATGCGGTCAAGGCTCATGGACACTCCCAAGTGGAATCTACCGTTTTATCCCGTTGCGCCGGAAATCTCCAGGCTGATACGCTGGCCGCCCGTTCCCAAGCCTACGAGGTTCCTCATGCGCGCCCTCCGCCTGCTGGCCCCCCTTCCCGCCCTCCTCCTCGTCGCGCCCCTGGCCGCCACGGAACCGACGAGCACGCCGGTCGCCCTGAAGACCAAGGACGGCTTCACCCTGAAGGGCACCCTGACCATCCCCGCCAACGGCCCCAAGCGGCATCCAGTGGTGATCTTCGCGCCCCAGTTCCACCAGACCCGGGACAGCTTCGCGCCGCTCGCCGAGCGGCTCAACGCCCGCGGCATCGCCACGCTCCTGCTGGACCTGCGCGGCCAGGGCGAAAGCACCGACAAGGATGGCGTCGCCGTCGCGGTGACGGATGATTTCATGGCCTCCGCCAAGGCGGTGGGCTTCGACAAGATCCCTTCCGACCTCGCCCAGGCCGCCGCGTGGGTCCGCAAGCAGCACGGCATTGACGGCCGCCGGGTGGGTCTCGCCGGCGCGAGCGTCGGCGCCTTCTCCGCGATGCTGGCCGCGCGGATGGTCCACTCCCAGGCCGTGCTGGCCCTGAGCCCCGCGGGCAACGAAGCCTTCGGCGAAGGCGCGCTGGACAAGCTGAAGGCTGGCCTGCCCCGAGGCGGCGCGGATCTCGTCTTCGCGGCCAGCGACGACAAGGAGACCGCCGACAACGCCAAGGCGCTCGCGGCGGTGCCCGGCGTCTCGGTGCTGATGTATCCCGGTTCCGCTCATGGTTCGGCCTTCCTCAAGGATCACGCCGAGACGATGGCCGTCTTCTTCGGCGAGTACCTGACCTATCGCCAGGCCTTCAACCGCGGCGCGGCCTCCGCGACCGCGCCCAGCAACGGCGTGGTGACGCCCACGGTGCTCGCGGGAACCCCCGCCGCCCAGGGCGACCAGAATCAGCCCGCGCCCGCGCCGTCGAACTGAGCGGATCGTCGTCCACGAAAAAGGCGCCCCCTCGGGCGCCTTTTTCGTGCGCGGAGCGCTTCAGCGGTACTGGACCTTGCCCGTGCCCGCCACCAGCTCGCCCAAGACCCATGCGGCCTCGCCGCTGGCCTTCAGTTCGGCGAGCACCGCGCCCGCTTCGGCCTTCGCCACGAGGAGCACCATGCCCACGCCCAGATTGAGCGCTTGGCGCGCGTCCTCGATCTCAAGACCGCCCTTCGCCATGAGGAAGCGGAAGAGCGCCGGAATCTCCCAGCTCGTCGTGTCAATGGCCGCGTCCAGCCCAGCTGGCAGCACGCGGGGAAGGTTGTCAGTGAGGCCGCCGCCGGTGATGTGGGCCATGCCCAGGAGACGGTGCGCCTTCACGAAGGGCCACAGCGGCTTCAGGTAGCTGCGGTGGATGGCGAGCAGGGCCTCACCCACAGGGCGGCCATCGCCGGGAAGCGGATCGCCGATGCCCAGCTTCTCCGTCTCGAAACAGACCTTGCGGGCCAGCGAGTAGCCGTTGGTGTGCAGCCCCGACGAGGGCAGGCCGATGAGCACATCGCCCGCCGCCATCGCGTCGCCGCGGGGCAGCAGGTCGGCCTCGTCCACCACGCCGACGATGGTGCCGGCCACATCCACTTCGCCTTCGGCGTAGACGCCGGGCATCTCCGCCAGCTCGCCGCCGATGAGGGCGCAGCCGGATTCCTTGCAGGCGGTCGCCATGCCCTTCACGATCTGCTCGATGACTTCCGGCTCCAGCTTCTGCGCCGCGATGTAGTCGAGGAAGAAGAGGGGTCGCGCGCCCTGCACGAGGATGTCGTTGATGCAGTGGTTCACGAGATCCTGACCCACGGTGTCCCAGATGCCCGCGCGCCGCGCGACCTTCATCTTCGTGCCCACGCCGTCCATGGAGGACACGAGGATGGGCGCCTTCTCCTCGAACTGCGCGGCGAAGAGCCCGCCGAAGAGGCCGATGTCGCTGCGGACGCCGGGGGTCTTGGTCGCCTTCACGAGCGGCTTGATGCGGCGCAGGGCCTCATCCTGGCGGTTGATGTCCACGCCCGACGCGGCGTAGCTGGTCTTGGCTTCCGTCATTGCCGTCCCCCGAAGCCTGCTATTGTCCCACGGAGGCCCGCCCATGCCCATTGATGAATCCCGCGCCGCCCAGGCCATCCGCCTCCTGCTGGAGAGCTTCGAGGTGGATGTGGACGCGCCGGAACTGCGGGACACGCCCGCGCGGGTGGCGGCCTTCTGGCAGGAACGGCTGGCGGGCTACACCATGGACCTGGACCACGAGTTGCGGGCGCTGCCGGGCGATCTCGCCCCGGTGCCTGTGATCCTTGAACGCATTCCCTTCGTCTCCACCTGCGAGCACCACCTCGCGCCCTTCGAAGGCTTCGCGACGATTGGCTACCTGCCTTCCGAAGGCTGCACCGTCGGCCTCAGCAAGCTCGCGCGGCTGGTGCAGGCCTACGCTGGCAGGCTCCAGGTGCAGGAGCGCATGACCCGGCAGATCTTCGACGCGCTCCACGACTACCTCCAACCCCAGGCCTGGGGCGTGAAGCTCGTGGCCGAACACACCTGCATGGCCCACCGCGGCGTGAAGGCCGTGGGCGTGCCCGTCACGACCCAGCTCCTGGGCGGCGCGTGGAAGGCCGAAGCGCCCGAGGCCTTCCGCTAAGCACCTCAAGTTGTGTGAGACCGGGCCTTCTACAAACGCATGGGGCTGTAGGTCGGCCGCTTCCCGAGCGTGATATATTAATCATCTTTCCCGGGAGCGACCCATGAAAGCGTTTGAAAAGTACGCGGACCAGACCTATGCCCTCTTGCGAATCGCCGCGGGCTTCCTCTTCGCCTTCCACGGAGCGCAACTGGTTTTCGGGCTCTTCGCCGACCACAGGATGCCCCTGGCCTCCCAGATGGGCGTAGGCGGTCTCGTCGAGTTGATCGCAGGGCTGCTTGTGATGGTGGGGTTCCGCACCCGCCTCGCGGCCTTCCTGGCGAGTGGCACGATGGCCGTGGCCTACTTTCAATTCCACTGGCGCTTTCAAGGGGGAGCGAAGTTGTTTCCCGCCATGAACCAAGGCGAGCTGGCGGTGCTGTACTGCTTCCTCTTCCTCTACCTCGCTTGTCGCGGCGGGGTGAAGTGGGCCCTCGACCCGAAGGGCTAAAGCGGCCCTCTGACCACGGGAAGGTTGCACCACGCCCGCTTCAGCGCCAAGATGCCCATGCTTTCTCCCATTGCATGGAGGCTGCCTTGGCCCCTTCGTCGGACCAGTCCTGGCGCGCCGTTCCCGTTCCCTGGCAACGCCGCTGGGGCAAGCGCTTCCTCTACCTCGTCCTCGCCGCCATCGTCGTGGCCCTCGCGGGGCTGATCTACGAACCCCTCGCGGAATCGCTCCAGCTCCGCAGCTCGCCACCGCCCGGGCGCGTGGTGCAGGCCGATGGCCTCGACCTGCACATGCAGGTGGCCGGCCCGCCCTCCAAGCCCACCGTGGTGCTGTTCAACGCCTGGGGGATGCCCTCCTCCAGCTGGGGCTGGATCATGCCCGAGCTCGCCAAGAACGCGCTCGTCGTCCGCTGGGATCCCCCCGGCTACGCCTGGAGCGGCGCGGGAACCGCGTCGGCGGACGCCACCTCCCAGGCCGAGCGCATCCACGCCGCCATGGACACCTACGATGTGAAGGGGCCTTACCTCCTCGTGGGCTCGGGGCTCGGCGCGGTTGAGGCCCAGGCCTTCGCCGTGCGCTATCCGGAAGAGGTCTACGGCATGGTGCTGCTGGATCCCTGGCATCAGCCGCTCATGGCGGACGCCGGGGCGCGCGCGGACGCGCTGGACCACGACGCCACGCTGCGCCGCTTCAGCTGGCCGCGCTTCCGGGACTGGTGGCAGAAGGCGCCCGATCCCGAATTCGGACTGCCACCCACGGATGAGACCGTCGTGCTGGCCTCGCTGCGCACCGTGAAGCTGGCCCAGGCCCAGGCCGCGGAGCTGAGGGGTCTGCCCACGAGCTTCGCCGATAGCCAAAAGCTCCAGACCCTCGCGCAGAAACCGCTGCTGGTGCTGACCTCCGCCGCCCTCGACAAGGACGGTAGCGACGGCCCGTGGGCGCCGGGCTCCCAGGCCGCGCGCATCCAAATGGATGAGTTGTTCTCCAAGCTCAGCACCGAGGGCAAGCACCAGATCATCGCCGGGGCCACGCCCCAGTCCCTTTTCTGCCGCCGCGATCTCGCGGACCAGGTGACCGCCGCCATCCGCGGCACCCTCGGGCGCTAGTCCCGGCCCGCCGCGAGCCCGGTCCCGCCTGACCGGGAATTCGGAGCGCCGTCCCGTCCCGACCCCTCGCCCCGCAAGGCCTTTTCGCTCTGGCAAGGTCTTCGCACTTCCATCCACTCTTCGAGGAGATCCCCATGTCCAAAGCCGTCGTGGAACACCTGAACCTGGAACTGGCCACGGCCTTCGTCCAGAGCTTCAATGCGCGCCGTTACCACTGGATGGTGTCCGGTCCCCATTTCCGCGACTACCACCTCCGTTTCTCCGACCTCTACGAAGCGGTGGACGCCACGGTGGATGAATTGGCGGAGCGGGTGCGCATCCTGGACGGCACGCCCATCACCACGCCCGCGCAGATGGAGAGCCTCTCCGTCGTGAAGCCCTCGGACACCAAGAAGCGCCTGGATGCCATGGCCATGGTGAAGGAAGCGCTTTCCGGCGAGGACAAGATCGTCGCGCTCATGCACAAGGGCATCGAGATCGCCAATCAGGCGGGCGATCCGGGCACTGCGGACCTGCTCACCCGCTTCGTCCAGGTCCATCAGAAGGAAGCCTGGTTCCTGAGGGAGATGCAGGCCTGAAGCAACCCCTGGAGCTCAAAGGGCTTTCCCCGCCCTGAAGCGTTACACTGACCTTCCGCGCCGAGCGGCGCCTGAATCAAGGAGACATCCATGGCCTACACCGCGAAGAACTACGACCACCTGAAGGGCGGCGCCGTGAAGGGCCTCTCCGATGCCCAGCTGGACCAGCACTTCACGCTCTACAAGGGCTACATCACCAAGCTGAATGAGATCGAGGAGAAGCTCGGCACCGCCGACAACACGAAGCCGAACTATTCCTACAACGAGTACACCGAGCTGAAGCGCCGCGAGGCCGTGGCCTTCAACGGCTCCTTCCTCCACGAGCTCTACTTCGAGAACCTCGGCGCGGATGCGACCATCAGCGCCGGACTCCAGAAGGCCTTCGACGCCGCCGGCGGCAAGGACAAGGTCATCGCCGACCTGAAGGCCTGCGCCATGACCGGCCCCGGCTGGGCCCTGCTCACTCGCAACCGCCGCGACGGCAAGCTGCACACCTACTTCGTCGCCGAGCACCACCTGGGCCTGCCCATCGAGCAGGATCTGCTCTGCGTGCTGGATAGCTGGGAGCACGCGTTCATGGTGGATTTCGGCATCGCCCGCGCGAAGTACCTCGATGTCTTCGTGGACGCCATCAAGTGGTCGGAAGTGTCCAAGCGTTTCGACGCCTAAACCTGAATTCGTGTGTCATGGCGGGCCCCCTCAAGGGGGCCTTCCTTTTTCTTCCCGGTCGCACGCTCCCACCTATCGGACCGTGCCCCGCACGGTCCTCCCACGATCGCTAACGCGCTCGTGGAGGCGGGTCCCTTATGGTGGACTACGGCATCAAGCGCGGGGACTACCTCACGGTTTTCGTGGACAACATCAAGTGGTCCGAAGTCTCCAAGCGCTTCGGCGCCTGAGCCTCCCCATCCAGCGATCCAAGGGCCCCGATCGGGGCCCTTTTCACTTTGGGATTGCGACCGGGCTTCGGGCCTCGTAAGGTGAGGGTCACCCCAAAGGAGCCTCCCCCATGAAACGCCTCAGCGCCCTCGCCCTCTGTCTCTGTGCCCTGCCCATGCTGGCCCAGGCTCCCGCCAAGGCCGACAAGAAGCCCGAGAAGCCCCACTTCGAGTTCGGCATCCCCGACAAGCCCTTCACCAGCGATATGGCGAAGCTCATCCAGGAAGTGGGCGACCACTCCCAGGCCTACGCGAACCTCCAGGAGATGACCGACACCATCGGCCCCCGCCTCACGGGCTCCCAGAAGCTGCGGGACGCCCAGGCCTGGGCCATGAAGAAGCTCGAAGGCTACGGCGCTACGAATGTGCATGAAGAGGCCTATGACTTCGGCAAGCCCTGGTTCCGCGGCACGGCCTCGGCCCGCCTCCTCAACAACAACAACCAGCAGCTGGAGATCGCTCAATGGGCCTGGACCAACGGCACCAAGGGCGCGATCAAGGGCGAAGTGGCGCTGCTCGAGGCGAAGACGCTGGATGAGTTGAAGGCCGTCCTGCCGAGCCTCGATGGCAAGATCGTGCTGTCCGTCGCGCGGCCCCGGCCCACGGCCGAGGAGCGCAAGGATCCCAAGGCCATGGAAGCCTGGTTCAAGTCCTACGCGGACATCATGAAGCAGGCGAAGTACGCCGCCGTGCTCATGAGTTCGGAGAAGGACAACGGCTTCCTCACCATGAGCGGCAGCCCGGATCCCCGCTGGAGCGGCAGCACACGGCCCATGGCGGTGATCTCCAAGGAGCACGCGAACCTGCTCAAGCGCCTCATCAAGGAAGACGGCCAGCACCCTCAGATCGAGTTGGAGCTCGGCGGCCATCTCGGTGACGCCGCCGTGAAGGCCTACAATGTCGTCGCGGAGATCAAGGGTTCCACCTGGCCCGATCAGGTCGTCATCGTGGGCGGCCACCAGGATTCCTGGGATCTCGCCACTGGCGCCACGGACAACGGCACCGGCACCGTGGTGGCCATGGAGACGATTCGCGCCATCAAGGCGCTCGGCGTCGCGCCCAAGCGCACCATCCGCATGATCCTCTTCAGCGGCGAGGAGGAGGGCCTGCTGGGCTCCAACGCCTACGCCCAGGCGCACAAGGACGAGATGGCCAACATCCAGGCCGTCCTCGTGGACGACATGGGCACGGGCCAGATCCAGGGCTGGCCGGACATGAACCAGGAGCAGTGGCGCGGCTGGCTGGCGCAAGCCATGGCGCCCGTGAACCAGCTCGGCTGCACCGAGATCGGCGCCTTCATCCAGCCCGGCGACACCGATCACTGGCCGTTCTACGAGATGGGCGTCCCGGCCTTCGCCGCCATCCAGGATCCGCTCGACTACATGACCATGACCCACCACAGCCAGGTGGACAGCCTGGAGCATGTGAAGAAGGATGACCTCACCCAGGGCGCGCAGTGCATGGCCGCCGCCGCCTGGTTCTTCGCCAACTGCCCCGACCGCGTGCCCCACATCGAGCCCGCGAAGAAGATGGCGCATTAAGCTGAGCCAGCGCATCGGACGGGCCCCGCGAGGGGCCCGTCTGGTTCCCACCGTCCTTCGAGAGGTCTCCATGTCCCGACTCGTTCTCGCGCTCGCCGCTTCCGCGTCCCTGCTCGCCCAGGCGCCGATCACCGTCACGCCTCCGGCGACGCCGACCATGCCTGGCCTCTTCCAGGCGGACCGGCTGCCCACGACGGACGCCACGCGCCTCCTCGAAGAAATCGCCGCGCACTCCCAGGCCTACGCCAACCTCGCTTTCATGTGCGACACCATCGGCCCCCGCCTCACGGGCTCGGAGAATCTTCGCCGCGCACAGGCCTGGACCATGGACACCCTGAAAGGCTACGGCGCGGAGAAGGTGCACGAGGAAGCCTATGACTTCGGACCGAGCTGGACCCGCGGCACCGACCGCGCGCGCCTGCTCACGCAGAACCATCAGGCGCTCCAGATCGCGGCGCTGGGTTGGACGCCCGCCACGAACGGCCCCGTGCGCGGCGAGTTCACCTATGTGCAAGCCAAGACGCTGGAAGATCTCAAGGCCTTCCGCGGTCGCATCGGCGGGCACATCGTGATGATGGGGCCGCTGCCCAAATTCGACTGGAAGGATCCGAAACAACTCGCGGCGTTCCGCGAAGCCATGGCTTCCTTCCAGGCGGAGAAGCCCCTCGCGATGCTCCTTTCCAGCGAGAAGCAGGATGACCACATGACCATGGACGGGAGCCCGGTGGCCCGCGACGGTCGCCCGAATGTGCCCACCGCCTTCATCGCCAACGAGCACGCGAACCTGCTCAAGCGCCTGGCCGCCCGGGGCGAGAAGGTCGAGCTGGAACTCCAGATCGGCGGCGCCACCAGCGCCGCGCCGGTGAAGGCCTACAATGTCGTCGCCGAGATCCGCGGCTACGAAAAGCCGGATGAAGTCGTCATCATCGGCGCCCATCAGGACTCCTGGGATCTGGGCACCGGCGCCACGGACAACGGCACCGGCACGGTGGCGGTGATCGAAGCGATCCGCGCCATGAAGGCGCTCGGTCTCCAGCCCAAGCGCACCATCCGCGCGATCCTCTTCTCCGGCGAGGAGCAGGGGCTCCTCGGCTCCGAGGCCTATGTGAAGGCCCACCCCGACGAACTGCCCCGCATCCAGGCCGTGCTCGTGGATGATCTGGGCACCGGCGCCATCAAGGGCTGGACGATGGAAGGCCGGGAAGATCTCGCGCCCGCGCTCGGCGCCGCCATGGCCCCGGCCAATGTGGTGGGCTGCAGGGAGCTCTTCTTCGGGACCATTCCCGAGTCGTCCGACAACTGGCCCTTCGAGGAAAAGGGCGTGCCCGCCTTCTTCGGCTACCAGGACTTCGCTGACTACTTCACCAACACCCACCACAGCCAGCTGGACACCCTGGACCATGTGAAACCGGAGGAGCTGATCCAGGGCGCCCAGGCGCTCGCGGTCACCGCCTGGGGCCTCGCCAACGCGCCCGGGCGCCTCGCCCATCGCGCTCCCCAGAAGGCCGATTGATCCCCCAACGAAACAGGGCCCCGAAGGGCCCTGTTTCGCGCGAGGGGGGAGGGAAGTCTCAGGAAGCCAGCACCTGTCGAAGATCGGACAGGAGGCGGTCCAGCGTGCCCTGGGAGAGGGCCATGGGGATCTGCTGCTTCGCCTCATCCTTGCGGGTGAAGGCGATGCGCTGGACAACCACCGAATCCCGGCCCAGGTTGATCTCGTTGAACTGGATGCCGTTGTCGTCCTTCATAGGGGGCAGGCTGCGGAGCTGGATGAACATGCCCCGGCGGTCGTGGTCCACGATCTCCAGGCGCTCGCCCAGGTAGTTCAGGCGGTCCGCCAGCAGCTCGGCCTTGGTGCGGAGCCGCTCGAAGCTCTGGCGCGAGGCGGCGCTGCGGGCGGCCTCCATGCGGCCCAGCTGGATCTTTCCGCCTTCCCGGCGGACCAGGGAGCAGACTTCCTCTCCGGCGGTCTGGATGGTCTCGGCCTGGAAGCCTTCGAAGGCGCCGGGCTGGATGCTGTCGTCGTAACGCTTGGCGGTGCGGGTGCGCTTCATGGTGTCCCCCCGGGGAACCTATCAAGCGATCACCATGCCAACTTCAAAAATTGATTTAAACACTGAAATTAGGAGTGTTGATAATTCTAAAGATTCTCAAATCCCAGCCGAAATGCGACCATATTTGGTCAATTTGAGGAGTCGTGTCCAATTTTGGCCGGGTTCTGGGCCTGGGGCCAGCGCACCCGGTAGATCATCCGCTCCAGGCTCCGGCTGTAGGCGGACCAGTGGGAATCTCCCTCCTCGCGGATGGCGCGGAACATGACTTCCAGCTTGCCGTCCAGGTCATCCAGGTAATGGACGAGCAGGGCCTCCGGCGTCTTGGGCAGCACGGGGGAACCGAATTCCATCCGGCCATGGTGGGACAGGACGATGTGGAGGAGCTGAAGCCGCAGTTCCTCGGGAAAGCCCGCCTGAGCTTCCGCCGCCTTCTGGATCCACTGGGCTTCCATGGAAATGTGGCCGATGAGGTTGCCCGCGTCCGTGTAGCCGAAGCTGCGGGCGTAGCTCAGCTCGGCCGTCTTGCCCACATCGTGGAGCAGCACGCCGGCGAGCACGAGGTCGCGGTTCATGGCGCGGTAGTGGCCGCAGGCACGATCGGCCATGCCAAGGATGGAAAGCGTGTGCTCCAGCAGGCCGCCCAGGTAGACATGGTGCATGCTCTTCGCCGCCGGGGCCTTGGCGAAGGCCGCGCGCAGGGCCTCATCCTCCACGAAGAGCGCCTGAAGCAGCTTGCGGATCCAGGGATCGGCGATGGAGGCGATCCAGCGGTCCAGCTCCTCCAGCATCTCCGGCACGGGCCGCTGGCTCACGGGGAAGAAATGAGACAGGTCGCCCACTTCCGCATCCTGGGCGAAGCGCACCTTGTCCAAGCGCATCTGGGTACGGCCGTTGTAGCTGCTGATGGCCCCCTTCACCTTCAGGAAGGCGTCTGCCTGGATGGCGTCCATGTCGCCTTCAATGGCGCGGACATCCCAGAGAAAGGCCTTGAGGTCGCCGCTGGCGTCCGACAGCTTCAGTTCCAGGTAGTCCGTGCCCTTGCTGCTGGTCTTGAAGGCGGCTTCCTGGGCGAGAAGGAAACCCGTGAAGGTCTCGCCTTCTTTGAGCGAACGGAGGAGGGGCTGGTCGGTCATGGACCTAGTGTATAGGCCCTTGGCAGGTCGCACGGTGAGGTGGTGACTACTCACCTTGCATGGGGACTTTCCGAGAAAAAGAGGAACACAGAGAGCACGGAGAAACACAGAGGACACAAAGGGGGCCAGGAAGCCCATGCGCGGGGGCCGCGCCATGGGTGAACCTCCGTGATCTCCGTGTCTCCGTGGTTCAGCTTTTGTCGCCGCCGAACCATCACGGAATGTCGGATCCCAGGTTTCTCAGTGGCTCCGGGGCGGCTTCCCCTGGGGCGCGAGCGGATCGTCGGCGAGACCCATGTCGAAGGGAATGCGCTTCTCCTCCAGCACCTCGAAGTAGGACCACTGGGCGCTCTTGGGGGCGTTGCCTTCAGGCAGGCCCAGCACGCGCACCTTCATGTGGCGGCTGAAGAGCGGGAACTCCAGCTCGTCGCCCGCCTTCACATCGAAGGCGGCCTTGCGCGGGTGGCCGTTGACGCGGACCATGCCCTCTTCGCAGAGGCCGTTGGCCAGCTCGCGGCGCTTGATGAGGTGGGATTTCTTGAGGTAGGCGTCGAGACGCATCGGGCTTTCTCTTCGATCAGCCGTTGAGGATCGTGTCCTTGGGCACCATGTAGCGGATGTTGGCGCGGGTGCGCAGATCCTGGAGGTAGCGCTCCACGGCGTTCTTGGCCTTGGGCTCCTGCACCTTTTCGAGGATCTTGTCCTTCACTTCCGCCAGGGGCGTGTGGCGGTCGTCTTCCTTGGCGATGAGCTGGAGGAGGATGAGGTCCTTGTCCGTCTCCAGCAGCGGCGTCACCTCGCCCGGCTTCAGCGCCCAGGCGGCTTGTTCCATCTGGGGCTGAAGCAGGCCCTTGGCCATCCAGCCCAGGTCGCCGCCCGTGTCCTTGCTGGCGGCGGTGGAATCGGCCTTCACGAGATCCTCGAATTTGGCGCCGCCCTGCAACTGCTTCTGGACCTCCGCCATCGTGGCGCGCGCCGCGTCCGTGTCCGCCGCGGTCGCGCCCTTGGCGATCACCAGTTCGCGCACGCGGAAGCGGGAGGGCTGGGCGTAGTCGCTGAGGTGCGCGTCGTAGTAGGCCTGCAGCTCCGAATCCTCCACGGCGATCTTGGAGTAGACCTCACGCCCCAGCACCTGCTGCTGGAGGGAGCTCTGCTTCTGCCGCTTGATGAACTCGTCGAGGCCGATGCCGACGCTCGCCTTCAGCGCCTTTTCGAAATCGGCGTCGGTGGCGAAATTGTTCTCCTTCTTGATCTGCTCCACCATCGCCCGGACCTGGTCGTCGCCCACCTTGATGCCCAGATCGTCGGCCTTGTCCGCCAGCAGATCGGAATCAACGAGGCCCTGGAGCGTCTGCTCCCGCGCGGTGCGCAGCTTGGCGTCCAGCTCCGCGCCGGAGAACTGGCGATAGAGCGCGGCGTTCTGCTCTTCCACCGCCTGCTGCAAGGTGCGGCGGGTGATGATGTGGTTGTTGACGATGACGAGGATCTCCTCGCGCACCTTCTTGGCGTCCGCCTCCGGCAGCTTGCCGATGGCATCCGGCTGTGCGCCCGCGATGACGGCGGGCGTGGGAGCGACTTTGGGCTTGCGATGGCAGGCCAGGCCGCCCAGGACGGTGAGGGCGAGCAGGGAAACCGGAAGAACGCGCTTCACTTGGCAGCCTCAGGCTTGGCGGGAGCGGCCTCCGGCTTCGCGGTCGGCGCGGCAGGTGCCGTGGTGGCAGGGGCCGCTTCGGGCTTGACCGGCGCGGATTCAGGGGTACCCGCGGGAGCGGGCTCGGCCTTCGGCGCGGGCGGCTTGGGCATGGTGAGCGTGACGGGGAATTCCTTCTTCAGCTTGGTCATGAGGTTCTTCCAGACCTCTTCCTGGCGGGCCTTGGTGGCTTCCTCCGTCACCTTCGCCTTGGCCTCCTCGAAGGTCTGCTGGCTGGCGGGCGTGCGCTTCAGCACCTGGATGAGGTGGTAGCCGTACATGCTCTTCACGGGCTCGCCGACCACGCCGATGGTTTGCGTCTCCACGGCCTTGGCGAAGGCCTTGTCCATGGTGTTGGGGTCGAAGTCCTCGTAGAGGCCGCCCTTGTCCTTGCTGCCCGGATCGTCGCTGTAGGTCGCGGTCAGATCCTCCAGCTTCTTGCCGGCCTTCAGCTCGGCCTGGATGGTGGCGATCTTCTTCTTGGCCTCGTCGTCCGTCACGCCCTTGCCGTTGGTGGCGGGGCCGTTCACGAGCACGAGGATGTGGCGGGCGCTGTCCTTCTCCGGCGTCTTGAAGTCCGCGAGGTGGGCCGCGTAGTAGGCCTGGAGATCGGCGTCCGAAAGCTTCATCTGGGCTTTGAGGGTGTCGTTCTCTTTCACAAGATATGCTCGGGCGAGCAGGTCGTCCTTGAGCTGGTTCAACGAGCGGGCGAATTCGGGCGTCTTGCCGAGACCCATCTTCTCCGCTTCCAGCGCCAGCAGCTTGCGCTCAGCGATCTGAGTGACAAGTTGCTCCTTCGCGCCCTGGACGATCTGCACCATCATCTGCTGCTGCTGGGGCATCTGGGCGAGGACGGCTTGAAAATCGGATTCGGTGACGACGGCCGGGCCGACCTTGGCGAGAACCGGATCCTTGATCGCGGGCGCGGCGGCCTTCTTGGCGTGGTGGACGGGCTTCTTCGTCGCGGGCGTGCTCTGGGCGGCGAGGGACAGGGCGAGCAGGGACAGGATCACAGGGCGCATGGGCGGCTCCAGGAAGGGGGTCGTCCGGCCTAGCGCCGGCGTCCGCCGCTGAGGATGTTCAGCAGCGAGATGAAGATGTTGTAGAGGTTCACGAAGAGCGACAGGGCGAAGCCCACGGGATTGCCGAAGTCCGCCGTGCGCAGCATGGCGGAGGTGTCGTAGAGGATCTTGGCGGAGCTGGCGAGGACGATGACGCCGGAGATGACGAGGCTGAAGAGCGGCAGGTCGAAGAAGAAGGCGATGAAGCTGCCGCCGATGCCGATGACGAGACCGACCATCACGAAGCTGCCCAGGAAGCTGAAATCCTTCTTGGACACGAAGGCGACCACCGTGAGCGTCAGGAAGGCCAGGGCTGTGAGCCCAAGCGCGGAGAGCACGATGCCCATGCCCGACTGGGAGGCGACGATCAGCGAGACGATCCCGGCGATGAAGCCTGAAACGCCGGTGGCGAGGCCGAAGGTGACGATGTTGAGGGGCTTGGTCCGGGCGCTCTTCCCCGCCATCCACAAGGCGGCGAACTGGCCGATGATGAGCGCGAACATGAAGATCCGCCCCCCGGCATTGAGCATGGGCGCCCAAAGGGAGACGCTCAGGAAGGCCGCCACCGCGCCCAGCGTGGCCACGACGAAGCCGCCCATGAGCCACAGGTAGACCTGGCGGACGAATTGGAGCCGGGAAGGGGCTTCCGAGGTCGCGCCCTGCCAAGACTGCTGATAATCCATAAGGTCTCCAAGGCCCGGTGAAGGACCGCCTTCGATCCTACCATCCGCCCCCACTTCCGCCTGCCGCCGCTCCCAGGAAGGTTCCTTGCCCACCACGCCCCTCCCCGAGCCCTGGTCCCACCGCCTCGCCGCCCTGGACGCCGCGCGGCGCGACCTGGCCCGCGCCCGGGCCATCGCCGCGCCCCAGGGCCTGGACTTCTGCTCCAACGACTACCTGGGCCTGCGGAAAGACCCCCGCCTCGCCGACGCCGCGGCCCACGCCGCGCGAACCCACGGCGCGGGCACGGGCGCGGCGCGCCTGCTGCGGGGCAGCACGCCCCTTCACGATCTGTTCGAGGCCGAGCTGGCGGAGTGGAAGGGCGCGGAGGCCGCGCTGCTCTTCAACACCGGGTTCCAGGCCAACGCCACGCTCCTGCCCGCGCTCACCGGCGCGGGGGATGCGATCTTCTCCGACGCGCTGAACCACGCGTCGCTCGTGGATGGCTGCCGCCTGGCGAAGGCGAAGGGCGCGATCGTGCAGGTCTATCGGCACCTGGACCTCGGTGACCTGGACGCGAAGGTGGCCGCGTGGCGGGTCGCGAATCCGGCTGGCCTCGCCCTCGTCGTCACCGATGCGATCTTCAGCATGGATGGCGACGCCGCGGATCTGCCGCGGCTCTCCGCGCTCTGCGCGGAGCACGACGCGCTGCTGATGGCGGACGAGGCCCACGCCAGCGGCCTTCTCGGACCCGAAGGCGCGGGGCTGGCGGCGCTGCAGGGCGCGCGGCCCCACCTCCTCATGGGCACGCTGGGCAAGGCCCTGGGCAGTTTCGGCGCCTTCGTCTGCGGCGACCGGGTTCTGGTGGATCACCTCGTGAACACCTGCCGGGGCTTCATCTACAGCACCGCTCTGCCACCGCCCGCCGTGGGCGCCGCGCGGGAGGGCCTGCGGCTCGCCCGCACCGAGCCCTGGCGGCGGGAGCAGGCCCTGGAGCGCGCCGCGCGCCTGCGCCGCGCGCTGGATCAACCCGACCAACCTTCCGCCATCGTGCCCATTCATCTGGGCGCGGATGCCGACGCGGTGCGCGTCGCGGCGGCGCTCCAGGCGCAGGGCTTTGATGTGCGCGCCGTGCGCCCGCCGACCGTGCCCGAAGGGTCGAGCCGTCTGCGCATCACCACCGGCGCCCACCAACGGGATGAGGATGTGGACGCGCTCATCGCCGCGCTCAAGGAG
>CAZKIM010000009.1:30956-32847 GCA_964552855.1 uncultured Solibacteraceae bacterium
CCATCGCGAAGGCCTGGGCTGCACAAGGGCCCGTGTCTTACCGCAAACCCTTCCAGACGGGCGTGACGAGCCTTGATGATCCCGGCAGCGACGCCTCCGCCGTGCGCGGCTCGGGCATCGCGGTGGAAAGCCACACGATCCTCCGCGCGCCCCTCGCGCCGCTGGCCGCGGCGGAGCTGGAAGGCAAGACGGTGGATCTGGACTCCGCCTTCGCCTGGTGCCAGCGTCCGGCGGAAGGCCGCGTGCTGCTGGAAGGCGTCGGCGGCCTGCTGGTTCCGCTCGCCGAGGGCCGTCACTTCCTCGCCTGGGCGTCGGACCTCAAGGTCCCTTGCGTCCTCGTGGCGCGGGGCGGGCTCGGCACACTGAACCACACGCTGCTCAGCGCCGAGGCGCTCATGCTCCGCGGCTGGCGCATCGAACGCGTGATCGTGAACGCGGGCGCGGATCACAGCCACGGCGCGGCGGAGGCCAACGCGGCGATGCTGCGGCGCTTCCTGCCGGTGCCGGTGGAAGTCCTACACTGAGCCGATGCCGAGCCCACTGCCTCCCGACTGGACCGAACGCCTGCAGGTGGACCACGCCCACGCCTGGCATCCCTTCACCCAGGAAGCGGAACGCGCGAAGTGGCCGCCCCTGCCCCTGATCGGCGCCGAAGGCAGCGATCTCCTCCTGTCGGATGGACGCCGAGTGCTGGATGGCATCAGCTCCTGGTGGACGAACCTCCACGGCCACGGCCACCCCAAACTCGTCGCGGCCATCGAGCGCCAGGCCGCGAAGCTGGACCATGTGATGTTCGCGGGCTTCACTCACGAGCCCGCGCTGGATCTGCTCGCCCGCCTCGCGCCGCGGATGCCGCAAGGGCTCACCCGCGCCTTCTTTTCCGACGACGGCTCTACGGCGGTGGAAGTCGCCCTCAAGATGGCCTTCCAGGCCCAGCTCCAGCGCGGCGAGAAGGGGCGCACGCGCTTCGGCGCGCTGAGCGGCGGCTACCACGGCGACACCTTGGGCGCGGTGGGCGTGGGCGAGCTGGACAACTGGTCCACGGGCCTCTTCCGCCCGCTGCTCCTCGCCTGCGACCGGCTGGAGGTGCCCGACGACCCGCGCTGCGACCTCGCGGGGCCGGATGAAAACTGGCCCGCGCGGCTGGAGCAGGCCAAAAGCGAACTCCACGCCTTCTTCGACGCCTGCGGCGCGAGCCTCGCCGCCTTCATCGCCGAGCCGCTGGTGCAGGGCGCGGGCGGCATGCACTTCTGGCCCGCCGAACTCTTCGCCGAACTGCGCGCGGCCTGCACCAAGCACGGCGTCTACCTCATCGCGGACGAGGTGATGACCGGCTTCGGCCGCACGGGCACCTTCTTCGCGTGCGAGCAGGCGGGCGTCGCGCCGGATCTCATGTGCCTCAGCAAAGGCCTCACGGGCGGCATCCTGCCCCTCTCCCTCACCTGGGCCACGGAGGAGATCTACGGGCACTTCCTCGGGGCCTACGAGGAGGGCAAAGCCTTCCTCCACGGCCACAGCTTCACGGCCAACCCCATCGCCTGCGCCGTGGCCTCCGCGAGCCTCGCGCTCTTTGACGAGGAGCCGGTGCTGGCGAACGCAGGCGCGATCCACGGCACGCTGAAGGATTCCTGGAGCGGTCTGGCGGCGCTGCCGGGCATCCGGAAGGCTCGGGTCCGGGGCGTCATCGCGGCCGCGCAACTGGTGGACCCGGCCACCGGCGAGCCCCGGCCTCCAGGGCTTCGCTTCGGCCTGGAGCTTCAGCGGCGGGCGCTGGACAAGGGCCTCTTCGTGCGGCCCATGGGCGATTGCCTCTACCTCCTGCCGCCGCTCAGCACGCCCCCGGCGCGGATCCGGGAGGCGGTGGCGACCCTGGGGGAGCTTCTGGGCTGAC
>CAZKIM010000009.1:32947-37175 GCA_964552855.1 uncultured Solibacteraceae bacterium
CTGACTCCGGGTAGCCCCAGCCGCGCATGGAACGCCTTGCCACTGCTTGGCTTTCTTCCTATGCTCAGGCCACTTCTTTTCAAGATTTTCAGCCCACCCTCCGGGAGCTCGCATGGCCTCGCGTCGCCTTTTATCCCTCCTACCCGTGGCGGCCTGTTCCGCCCTCTGCATGACGCTCGCCGCGCAAAGCACCGGCGTGACCACCGGCGATTTGAAGGGCCTCGTCCGCGACTCCGGCGGCAAGACCATCGTCGGCGCGAAGGTGACGCTGAATGACGACGCCACGGGGCTCTCCCGCGCTGTCGTCGCGGATGGCAGTGGCGCCTTCGCCTTCCGCCTCCTCACGCCGGGCAGCTACACGCTGACGGTGGAGGCGCCGGGCTTCTCCACCAAACGCATCAGCGCCATCGGCGTGCGCCTCGCGTCCACCCAGGATGTGCGGGTGGACCTGCAGGCACTGGAAGCGAGCGCCACGGTGGAAGTGCTGGGCCAGACCAGCGTGGTGGACCCCACCCGCACCCAGGTGTCGAACACCATTGACACGAACGAGATCACGAACCTGCCCATCAACCGCCGCAACTTCACGAGCTTCAGCCTCACGACGCCGCTGGTGGCGCAGGATGCCACCACCACGAGCCAGGGCGGCGCGGCCTCGGGTTCCGGCCTCTCCTTCCTCGGCCAGAACTCTCGCTCCAACAACATCATGGTGGACGGCCTGGACAACAATGATGTGTCCGTAGGCTCCACCCGCACCACCTTCAGCCAGGACGCCATCCAGGAATTCGTCGTCGTCGCCAACGGCTTCTCGGCGGAGTACGGCCGCGCGGCGGGCGGCGCGCTGAACATCGTCACCAAGAGCGGCGGCAACGACTTCACCGGCGATGTGTTCATGTTCTATCGGACCGGCAAGTGGGACGCCAAGCGCACCCAAGGCGGTGGCAAGCCGAACATTGATACGCCCTACACCCAGCGACAGTACGGCGCGACGGTGAGCGGCCCGCTCATCAAGGACAAGCTCTTCTACCTGGTGAGCGTCGAACGCTACGACACGGATGACGCGACGAACACCAACTACGATTCAAGCCTCGTCACGGCGGTGCAGGCGGCCTCGGGCTACACCCTGAATCCGGGCCTCAAGACCTGGAACGAGAACTACACCACGGGCCTCATCAAGTTGGACTGGTACGCCAGCGCGGCCAGTCACTGGACGATGCGCTACAATGCCGCCAAGGAATCCAATGGGAGCCAGCTCGGTTGGGGCGGCGGCGGCGGCCCGCAGGGCATTCTCGATTCCACAGCGGGCGGCACCCGGGACATCACGGATCAGGCGTTCAGCCTCGCCAACCTCTGGACCCCCAGCGGCACCTTCGTGAACGACTTCCGCATCCTGGGCAGCAAGCGGGATCACGATTTGGAAAGCTTGAACCCGACCCTCGGACCTTCCGTCACGATCGCGGGCATCGCCACCTTCGGCACCCAGCGTTTCCTGCCCCAGCTCCGCACGGAGAAGGACTACGAACTGTTTGACGCGGCCACCTGGTTCACGGGCAAGCACACGCTGAAGTTCGGCGTGGATCTGATGCAGACCAAGGTGAGCGGCAGCCTCCCGCTCCAGTTCGCGGGCGTCTACCGGTTCCAGGGCTTCGGTCCCTTCGCCAACGGGCTCCAGGCCATGATGGCCCCGAACCCCTACGGCGGCTTCGGCCTTCCGGTGGCTTTCATTCAGGGCTTCGGCAAGGACAACCTGGATATCAAGGCGGGTTACTACAGCGCCTTCTTCCAGGACAACTGGCAGATCACAGATCGTTTCTCGCTGAATCTCGGCGTGCGCTACGACAAGGAGGACCTGCCGGCCTTCCACGATGTGCCGGACTATGACGCGCTGGCCGCCGGTGGACCGCAGCAGCTCACGAGCTGGTCCGTCGGGCCGCTCCCTGGCAGCACGGGCGCGACGGGTATCCCTGGTGGTCCCTACTACGCCAGCGATCAGTTCAGCCACAAGCTGGATTGGAGCAGCTCCCGTGTGAGTCCGCGCCTCTCCTTCAATTGGCAGGCGACGGACACCACCCGTTTCTATGGCGGCTACGGCACCTTCTCCGGCCGCACGGCGCTCGGCCCCTTCGGCGCCGTCTTCCTGAACAACGGCACGGACATGCAGACCATCGTGCAGATCCTCCAGGCCGATCCTTCAAACCCCACGGCGCCCTGGAAGACCTGGGCCAACGCCGCCGGCAATACCACTCGTCGCTACCAGTCCAACCCCGGCGGCATCAAGTCCCTGCTCCTGCCCGGCGACTCGGAAATGCCCGAAACCAAACAGTCCAACCTGGGCATGGAGATCGCGCCGCTCCAGAACCTGAAGTTCACGCTGGACCTCGTCTACGCCAAGGGCGAGCACTTCCTCACCGTGCGGGATGTGAACGCGCTTGTTCCCAATCCCGCCTTCGGCGCGCCGGGCCAGCCTCCCACCATCCGCCCCGACAGCCGCTACAGCTCCGTCATCAAATACGACGGCAGTGGCGAGAGCAAGTACCGCGCGGCCACCTTCGGCATGCAGTGGCAGCTGCGCGACACGGCCTCCTTCAATTTCAGCTACACCTACAGCAAGGCGGAAGACAACTACACCGACTGGGTGACGGATGTGGAGCCCATGAACACCTTCGATCCCAAGGTGGACATGAGCCCCAGCAACCAGGACCAGCGCAACCGCTTCATCGTGAGCGGCGTCTTCAGCAGCAAGAACTGGCAGAACGCCTTCTTCCGCAACTGGACCGCCTCCTTCATCGGCCGTTTCGCCTCGGGCCGTCCCTACACGATCTACACGGGCGTGGATAACGACTACGGCACCTTGGGTGGCCAGAACTTCGGCAACGGCGATGGCGGCGCCCCCGCTTCCGATCGTCCTGTGGGCGTCGGTCGCAATTCCCAGACCCTGCCCTTCACCAGCAACATGGACATCCGCCTCGACCGCAAGTTCTCCTACGGGAAGAAGGCCGGCGTGGAAGTGATGCTGGATGTGTTCAATGTGTTCAACCACTACAACCAGATCGCCATCCAGAACCTGCAGCAACCCACCGCAGGTTTTGGCGCGGCATATGGGACCGCCGTCGTGACACCCCAGGACTACAACCGCCAGATCCAGTTGGGCGTCCGCTTCAGCTGGTGAGCCCGGTCACACCCGGAAGGAGGCCCGGTTCGTCCGGGCCTCCTCGCGTTTAGACTGGAAGGTCGGAGGCTCCATGAAGCTCGTCACCTTCCGCCATTCGGACCGCGAACGCATCGGCTGCGTGTTGAAGGATGGCCGCATCCTGGATTTCGCCACCACGGAGCCGAGCCTCGCCGTGGACATGCTGGAACTGATCCGCCGCCAGGATGAGCTGATGCCGAAAGCGCGCGGCCTCGAGGCCAACCCGCCCGCCGCCGCGATCCTGGACGCCGCCGCCGTCACGCTCCTCGCGCCCGTGCCCAAGCCCGTCTCCATGCGCGACGGCTACGCCTTCCGCCAGCATGTGGCCACCGCCCGCCGCAACCGCGGCCTGGAGATGATTCCCGAATTCGACCTCTTCCCCGTCACCTACTTCACCAACCACCAGGCGGTCATCGGCCCCGGCGACCTCACGGTGCGCCGCCATCACCTCACGCGCCTGGATTACGAACTCGAAGTCGCCATCGTCACGGGCCGCGCGCTCACCGACCCGACGCTGGAAGAGGCCGACGCCGCCATCTTCGGCTACACGATCATGAACGACTGGAGCGCGCGCCACCTCCAGATGGAGGAGATGAAGCTCTCCCTCGGCCCCTGCAAGGGCAAGGACTTCGCGACGACGCTCGGCCCGTGGCTCGTCACCAAGGACGAGTTGCCGCTGGAGAAGACCGATCGCGGCGAGGTCCTGAAGGCGTCCATGACGGCCGCCGTGAACGGCCAGGTGCTCTCGCGCGGCGACGCCCACTCCATGAACTGGACCTTCGCCCAGATCCTCCAGCGCACGGCCTACGGCATCCAGGTGAATCCCGGCGAGGTCATCGGCTCCGGCACGGTGGGCACCGGCTGTCTGCTCGAACTGAACGGCTCCAAGATCACCGACAACCTCTGGCTCAAGGTCGGCGATGAAGTGGTGATGGAGGTCGCTGGGCTGGGCCGCCTCGTGAATCGCATCGTCGAAGTCCCCGGCCCCGAAGTGCCCGACACGCTCGTGTCCATGGGGCCGAGGCGAATGGATCATGGCGG
>CAZKIM010000010.1:0-2705 GCA_964552855.1 uncultured Solibacteraceae bacterium
GTGGACTTCCTCGTGCCCCTCGGCTCCACCGGCGAGGCGGCGACGCTGCTCGAAGCCGAGCGGGACGCGATCATCTCCGCCTGCCTGGAAGAAGCGCAGGGTCGGCCCGTCATCGCGGGCACCGGCTCCAACGCGGCGCGTCAGGCCTGCGTCTGGACGAAGCGGGCCCAGGCACTCGGCGCGACGGGCGCGCTCGTCGTCACGCCCTACTACAACAAGCCGACGCTCCTCGGTCTCGTGGCGCACTACGACGCCGTCGCCGACGCCGCGCCGGGCCTGCCGCTCGTCCTCTACAATGTGCCGGGCCGCACGGGTCAGAATGTGACGCCCGTCATGCTGTCAAAGCTTTGGGAGAACAAGGCCATCGTCGCGGTGAAGGAGAGCAGCGGCAACCTCGCCCAGATCGGCGAGATCGCCCGCACGCTGCCCGCGGGCAAGGCGCTGCTCTCCGGCGACGACGGGCTCGGTCTCCCCTCCATCGCGCTGGGCGCGAACGGGCTCGTCTCGGTGCTGGGCAACCTGCTACCGAGCGCGACCAAGACGATGGTGACCGCGGCCCTCTCCGGCGATGTCGCCACCGCCCGCGCCCTGCATCAGAGGTTGCTGCCCCTCATGGACGCGCTGTTCCTGGAAAGCAATCCGGGTCCGCTCAAGGCGGGGCTCGCGCATCTTGGTCTGGGTGAGGATGTGCTGCGCCTGCCGCTCGTCTGCGCCGAAACGGGCACCCGCGCGAAGCTCCTCGCGGCTTTGGAGGCGGCGCGATGAAACTCGAACCCTTTTTCTCGCGGGACGCGAACGCCATCCTCGCCGACCCCGCCCATGGTGAAGCCCACGCGGCCCTGCTCGACGCGCTGGAGGCGGGCACGCTCCGCGCAGCCACCCGCGCGGCTTCCGGCGAATGGTCCGCCGTGCCCTGGGTGAAGGCCGCGATCCTCGCGGGCTTTCGGCGCTTCAACCTGGAGCGCATGGAAGGCCCGGGCTTCCCGTTCTTCGATAAAGGCGCCTACCCGCCTCGGGCCTTCGCGCTGGAAGACGGCGTGCGGCTGGTGCCCGGCGGCTCGTCGGTTCGACGCGGGGTCTTCGTCTCGAAGGGTGTCGTCGTGATGCCGCCCGCCTACCTCAATGTCGGCGCCTTCGTGGATGAAGGCACGATGGTGGACAGCCACGCCCTCGTCGGCTCTTGCGCCCAGATCGGCAGACGAGTCCATCTCAGCGCCGCCGCCCAAATCGGCGGCGTGCTCGAACCCGCGGGCGCGCGGCCGGTGGTCGTCGAGGATGACGCCTTCATCGGCGGCCTCGTGGGACTCTTCGAAGGCATCGTCGTACGCAAGCGCGCGGTGCTCGCGAGTGGCGTCGTCATCACCGGAGGGACGACCATTTATGATTTGGTCCGTGGCCGCGAACTGCATCGCGAAATTCCCGAAGGCGCCGTCGTCGTGCCGGGCTCGCGTCCAGCTTCCGGCGCCTTCGCGAAGGAGCGCGGGCTCCAACTTCAGGCGCCCTGCATCGTGAAGTACCGCGATGAGAAGACGGATGCGGCCACCGCTCTGGAGGAGGCCCTCCGATGATCCGTCCGGCGTCCCGGGTCGCGGCCGTGAAGCCTTCGGCCATCCGCATCCTCAGCGATGGCGCGGGGCCGGAGGTGATCCCGCTGGGCCTTGGCGAACCCACCTGGGCCTTACCGGAACCGGGGCGGAGGGCCCTCGCCGCGTTCGAAGGCCGCTGCGGCTACGGTCCCACGCCGGGCCTGCCCGAACTGCGCGCGGCGCTCGCCACCTTCCATCGCGCGACGCCGGATGAAATCCTCGTCACCGCCGGTTCCGAAGAAGCGCTCTTCGCGTTGATCCACGCCTGGGTGGAACCTGGGGACGCGCTGCTCATGTCGGATCCGGGCTTCGTCGCCTACCGTTCCCTCGCCGAACTGGCGGGCGCGGAAGTGCTCACCTACCCGCTGGACGCGGCCGACCGCTTCCGCTTGGACGCGGATGCGCTCATCGCGCGGCTCGACCATCCCAACCTCAAAGTCGTCATCCTCAACCACCCCTGCAATCCCACCGGCGGCGGCGCGAGCCGGGAAGCGCTTGCCCGCGTGGCGGAGGCCTGCGCGACGCGCGGCCTGCTCCTCATCTCCGACGAGGTCTACCGCAACCTCCATTTCGGCACGCCGAATCCGTCCTTGCGGGATGTGTCCAGCTACGGCGTCGTCACCAGCTCCATGAGCAAGGCCTGGGGCGGCCCCGGCCTGCGCGTGGGTTGGATGGTGGGCGATGCGAAGTGGATCACGCCCGCCCGCACCCTCCACGCCTACGCCGTCACCACCGCCGCGAGGCCCAGTCAGCACGCGGCGCTGGCGTTACTGGAAGCCTCCGAGCAGGTGTTCCTAGAAGCGCGCCAAAACCTGCGCGCGCGATGGGAGGCGCTGGCCTCCGCCTTGAAGGACCACCTCGGTCACGAGGCTCTTCCTCCCGATGGCGCGTTCTACCACCTGCTGCCGCTCCCGACCTCGACCCATGCGGACCCCATGGCCTTCTGCCTGCGCTTGAAGGAAGAAGCCAAAGTCGTGATCATTCCGGGCCTCGTCTTTGGTGAAGCAGGAAGGCCCTTCGCGCGCCTCAGCTTCGCGGCGTCGCCGGAACAGATCCGCGAAGGCGTGAAGCGCCTCGCCCCTTTCTGGGAGCGCGCATGAGCCTGTTCGCGTTCTCCGA
>CAZKIM010000010.1:2805-8497 GCA_964552855.1 uncultured Solibacteraceae bacterium
GGCGCGTGAAGATCCGTGGCCTCCACGCCTTCGCCGCGAGCAATCAGCGCAACGCCGCCACGCTCCTCGCCATCCACAGCCGCATCTTCGATCTCGCGAAACGACTCCACGACGAACACGGCCTCATCCTTGAGCAGCTGGATCTCGGTGGCGGCCTGGGCGTGCCCTACGCGGAAGACGAAACGCCGCTGGATCTCGCCGCCTTCGGCCAAGGGCTCGCCGATCTGCTCGCGCGCCACCCCTGGTTCACTGGCCAAGTCATCCTGGAGCCCGGCCGCTTCCTCGCCGCGCCCTGCGGCGTCTACCTCGCCCGCGTCATCCGCGTGAAGGAAAGCCGCGGCGCGCGCTTCGCCATCCTCGAAGGCGGCGTGAACCACCTGCTCCGCCCGGCGCTCACGGGCCAAGCCTTCCCCGTCCGCGCGGTGGGCAAGACCGGCTCCACGCACCGCACCACCCTCGCGGGCCCCCTCTGCACGAGCCTCGATCGCCTCGGTGAAGCGGACCTGCCCGACCTCGTACCCGGCGACCTCCTCGCCTTCGGCCACACCGGCGCCTACGGCTTCACCGAAGCCATGACGGCCTTCCTCAGCCACCCGGTGCCGCCGGAAATCTGGGTGGAGGACTGAACGCCAGCCCCTCTCCGCGTAATCTGTTCCGAGCTCCCGGAGCCGCCATGCCCACCCGCCGCGAAACCATCTGGTTTATCGCCCTGGCGCTGCCCATCAGTTGGGGAGTGGGCGCGCTGTGGCTCCATGACGAGCACCGCGTCTGGCTCATCCGCCTCCTCATGTGCGTGCCCGCGATCGTCGCCATCGGCTGCGCGTGGGCGTTCCGTCGGGAGCCGCCTCGGGCCGCGGGCTTCACCTTCACGGGATGGAAGCCCTGGCTGCTGGCGATGGTCTACCCCTTCCTCATGGCCGCCTTCTGCCTCGCGCTGGCTTATGGATGGAAGGCGATGGGGCATCCCAGCTTCATCGTCTTCCAACCCCAGGCTCTTTCCATGCATCTGTCCAAGACGCGCGTGGTCGAGGGCTACGCATTTCTGGGCGCGATCGCCGCCATCTGGCTCATCTTCCTCCTGCCCTGGCTGCTCGTCGCCTGGGCCTACCGCTGGGACTGGGCCGGGAAGCTGAAGACCGCGCTGCCCGCCAAGCTCACCTGGCTCCATCACCCCTTCCGCGTTCTGCTCTTCGTGCCCACCTTCCTCACCCACGGCATCTTCCCCGGCGAGCTGGGCGAAGAGATCGGCTGGCGCGGCTACCTCGTGCGCCGCTGGGTGGACCGGCCCCTCGTGGCCGCGGCCATCACCATGCCCGTGTGGGCGAGCTTCCACATCCCCATCATCTTCTCCAGCACCCAGAAGGGTCACCCGGTGATGAACGCGGTGTTCCTGCTTTCCATCGCCGCCGCCGCCGTGCCCTTCGCCGCCTTCTACCGATGGGGCCGCTCCGTGTGGCCCTGCGCCGTCCTCCACTTCAGTTGGAACATCTGGAACCCCGTCCTCCTCGGCGATGTCTACACTGGCCACCCAGGTCTCTTCGGAGGCCAGGTCCGCATCTTCAACGGCGAAGCCCTCTTCGGCCTGATCTTCAACGGGATCATTGCGGCGTGGCTTTTCTGGAAATGGCGATCGGAAGCGAAAGGATAAAGCGCGCTTCAGCTTAATCGCCGGATCACACCGCGTCGTCCGGCTCGACGAAGAGGTGCTGGATCTGCGGAAAGCGGTGCTTGAGGCGGCGTTCGAAGGCGTTGATGGCGTCAATGAGAGCCTGGCCTGTGGCCTGGTCGCGGAACTTCACCTTGAGCGCGACCATGAGCCGCTCGCTGCCGACGAAGACGGCGATGAGGTTGAGCACGGTCTCCACTTCGGGATCTTCCTCCGCGGCTTCGCGCAGGGCGGCGCGGAGGGCGAGGGGCGGGGCCTCGTTGAGGAGCAGGCTCGTCACTTCCGTGCCGACGAAGATGGCGATGGCGATGAGCAGGAGACCGATGGCGACGGAGCCGACGCCATCCCACACCGGGTTCCCCGTGACCATCACGAGCAGGACCGCGCTGAGCGCGAGGACGAGACCCATCAGCGCGGCGATGTCCTCCGCCAGCACCACCACGAGTTCGGTGCTGGAGCTTTGGCGCATGAAACGGAAGAGCGAGCGCGTGCCCCTTTCCGACTTCGCCGCCTTGAGCGCGCCCAGGAGGGACCAGCTTTCCAGGGCGATGGCGAAGAGCAGCAGACCCACGGCCCACATCAGATGGTGCGGTGTCTCGGGATGGCGGATCTTGTGGAGGCCTTCCACCACGGAGTAGAGCCCGCCGACGGTGAAGAGCAGCAGCGCGACGATGAAGCTGGCCACGAAGGGGGCCTGGCCCTTGCCGAGGGGATGCTTCGCGTTCGCGCGTTTGGCGCCCTGGCTCAAGCCGATGAAGAGCAGCACCTGATTGACGCAATCCGCGGTGGAATGGATCGCCTCCGTGAGCAGGCTTGAACTCCGGGTGGCCGCGAAGACGCCGAACTTGGAGAGGGCGATGCCGCCGTTGGCGAGCAAGGCGAGGGCGATGGCTTTCCGGCTCGAAGCGGACACATCACCTCCAGGGATGGATCTGCAATTCCATCATCAGGCTGCCCAGCAGGTAGAGCGATCCCGTCACCAGCAAGGGTTCGCCGGGATTCGTCGCGTCATGGGCGCGGATGCGGTCGGCGGCGCCCTTGAGATCCAGCACCGGCGCCTGAGCCCCGCGCGCCGCGAACGCTTCCCGCAACTGGCCGGGCAACGCGTAGCGCGGGTCCGTTCCGCGCACGAAGGCGAGGCTTCTCGGCTCCATGCGGAGCAGCTCCGCGGCCACGCCCGCCACATCCTTGTCGCCCATGGCGCCAAACATCAGGTGCGGCCACACGCCACAACGGAGCGCGTGGCCGGCGAGCGCCTTCGCGCCATCGGGATTGTGGGCGCCATCCATCCAGACCTGCTCGAAGCCGGGCACCTTCCAAAGCCGACCCGGCCAGCGCGTGGCCTCGATGCCCGCCTTCACCCGCTCGGGATAGATGGGAAAGCCGATGTGGCGAAGGCGCTCGATGGCCTCCATCGCGGTGGAGTAGTTGGCCACCTGATGCGCGCCCGCCAGCGGAACGCGCGTGCCTTCCACGAGGCTGTGATCCCAGGCGAGGGCGTCGGCGCTCCGCATCCGCGTGGGATGGAGGGTCGGTGCGCACTCCAGCAGCGGCTCGATCCAGGCCGGGTCGAGGCCCGGGCCGAGCACCAGCGGGTGGCCCTCGCGCGCGGTGCAGAGTTTTTCCCGGGCGATGGCTTCGCGCGTGTCGCCCAGATACTGCTGATGATCGAGGCCCACGCTCGTGAGGACGGTGAGCATGGGGTCCACCACATTGGTGGCGTCCCAGCGCCCGCCGAGGCCCACTTCCAGGATCGCGACCTCCACGCCGGTCATGCGGAAGGCGAGCAGCGCCGCCGTGATCATCAGCTCGAAGTAGGTGGCTTCGATCCCCGCGCGGCCTTCCGCCTCGAAGGCCTCGCCCAGCAGCAGCTCCAGCGCGCCTTCGCCGATGGGGGCGCCATCAATCCAGATGCGCTCGGACTCATCCACCAGGTGCGGGCTCGTGGTCCAACCCACGGTGCGACCCGAGGCTTTCAGCGCGTGGGCGAGAAAGGCGCCCACCGAGCCCTTGCCGTTGGTGCCCGCGACGAGCATGGAGGGAAAGTTCCGCTGGGGGCTGCCAAGGCCTTCCAGCAGCGCGCGGATGTTGTCGAGGCCCCGCTTGATGCCCAAATGGGAGCGGCCGCGAAGCCGCTGGAGATTGGGCAAGGACTCCCAGGTTTCAGCCATCCTCGGGCCTCGGGCATCGGGCCACAGGCTTCGGGCCTCCATTGGGGGACAGGGGCCCTGAACCTGCGGCCCGTCGCCAGACGCCTGAAGCCTGATGCCTCATTTGCTCGCCGGCGTCATCCAATCGAGGCAGGAGGCGAGGAAGCTCTTGAGCTGGTCCCGGGGCACGACCTTGTCCACCATGCCATGGGCCTGGAGGAACTCGCTGCGCTGGAAGCCTTCGGGCAAGCTTTGCTTGATGGTCTGCTCAATGACGCGCGGGCCGGCGAAACCGATGAGGGCCTTGGGCTCGGCGATGTTGAGGTCGCCCAGCATGGCGTAGCTGGCGCTCACGCCGCCGGTGGTGGGATCGGTGAGCAGGGAGAAGTAGGGCAGGCCCGCCTTGTCCAGCTTGGCGAGCGCGGCGCTCACCTTCGCCATCTGCATGAGCGACAGCGTGCCCTCCTGCATGCGCGCGCCGCCGGAACAGCTCACGATGAGGTAGGCGCACTTCTTTTCGAGGGCGCGCTCCGCGCCGAGCTTGAGTTTCTCGCCCACCACGGAACCCATGCTCGCGGCGAGGAAGTCGAAGTTCATCACGCCCGCGACGATGGGATGGCCTTCCAGCGAGCCCTCGACGATGACGACGGCATCCCGGTTCTGACCCGCGGCCTCGAGCTTGGCGAGCTGGTCCTTGTAGGCCTTGGTGGCGACGAAGTGGAGGGGATCGTTGCTCTTGAGCTCCGTGAACAGCTCGGTCCAGCCCTCGTCCAGCAGGCCCGCGACGCGCTCTTCCACGCCGATGCGGAAGTGGTAGCCGCACTTGGGGCAGACATTGTGGGTGTTCGCCAGCTCCTTGCGGTAGATGATCTCGCGGCAGTTGTCGCACTTGATCCACAGCCCTTCGGGCACGCGGACGGTGCGCTCCTCGACGGCGGTCTTCTGCTGGCGCTTCTTGACGAACCAACTCATGGGATCAACCTCGGATTCTGGCTCAGGCGCGGCGCTTGGCGGGGCCGTGCTTCAACGCCTCGAACAGACGGTCCAGCTCGGCTTCCGAAGCGTAGTGGAAGAGCAGCGCGCCGGCCTTGCCCTTGGCCTTGATCTCCACGCGGGTGGCCCAGGCGCCGGTGAGCTCTTCCGCCGCGGCCTTGATGAAGAGTTCCTGGGGATGGCGCTTCCTGGCCTTCTTCTTTTTCTCTTTCTGCAAGGAGGCCAGGCGAGCTTCCAGGGCGCGCACGCTGAGCTGCTGCGCGACCACTTCTTCTGACAGCTGCATCTGGAGCTTGGGGCTTTCAACGCCGAGCAGCACCTTCGCATGACCCGTGCTGAGGGGGCCTCGGGCCACGAGATCCTGGAGTTCGGACGGCAGGCGCAAGAGCCGCAGCGTGTTCGCCACCTGGGGGCGGCTCTTGCCGACGCGGTCCGCCACCTGTTCCTGGGTGAGGCGCAGGTGCTCGCCCAGCTGCCAGTAGGCGCGGGCCTCTTCGATGGGGTTCAGCTCCTGGCGCTGGATGTTCTCGACGAGGGCGAATTCCAGCAGCCGGTCGTCGGGGATCTCCTTGATGAGGACGGGCACCGTCGCGAGGTTGGCCTTCTTCGCGGCGCGCCAGCGGCGCTCGCCCGCGATGATCTCGAACCGCTCGCCCACCTTGCGGACGACGATGGGCTGCATCATGCCGTGCTGCTTGAGGCTCTCCGCCAGCTCGGCGATGGCCGCGTCATCAAAGTAGGTGCGGGGCTGCTGGCGGTTCGGCGAGAGGGAGCCGACGGGCAGTTCCCGCTGGGTCGCGTCCTCCGGCGCCATCTGGCTCATGAGGGCCGTCAGGCCGCGGCCAAGGGCGGGTCGCTTGGGAGTGCTCATGCGCCTTCCTTC
>CAZKIM010000010.1:8597-27196 GCA_964552855.1 uncultured Solibacteraceae bacterium
CCGTCAGGCCGCGGCCAAGGGCGGGTCGCTTGGGAGTGCTCATGCGCCTTCCTTCGTCATGGCCGTCATGGCGGCGCTCATCCCCATCCACTCGCGCGCGAGGTCGAGGTAGGCCTGCGAGCCCTTGGACTTGAGATCGTAGAAGGCCACGGGCTTGCCGTGGCTGGGGGCTTCCGCCAGGCGCACATTGCGGGGGATGCGGGTCTGGAACACTTTGTCCGGGAAGGCGGTGCGCACTTCCTGCGCGACGGCGGAACCGAGATTCGTCCGTTCATCCGCCATGGTGAGGACGATGCCGCCAAGCTGGAGCTTGGGATTCGGACCCGCCTGGATGCGGCGCACGGTCTCCATCAGTTCCGCCAGGCCATCCAGCGCGAAGAACTCGCAGGGCATCGGCACGATGACTTCGTCGGCGGCCGTGAGGGCGTTCAGCGTGATCATGCCCAGCGCCGGGGGCGAATCAATGAGGATGTAGTCGTACTCGTCCATCACCGCGTCGAGGCCATTGCGCAGCTCCTGGAGCTGGGGCATCTCGAAGAGCTCGAACTCCAGCTGGGCCAAGTCCTTGCCGGTGGGGATCACCTGGAGCATGGGCACTTCGGTGCGCAGCACCAGCGTGTGGGCCGGCGCGCCCTTCATGAGCGCGTAGGATCCGGCGCTGTGATCCGGCTTGGGAAAGCCGAGGCCCGTGGAGCTGTGGCCTTGAGGATCGAAATCCACCAGCAGGACCATCTTTTCCAGCATGGCGAGGGAGGCGGCCAGGTTGATGGCCGTGGTGGTCTTGCCCACGCCGCCCTTCTGATTGGCCAGGGCCACCACGCGGGCGGTCACGGGCGTGATCTTCCGAGGACTGACTGGGTCGGGCGCATCCGTACTCCGGCGTGGAACATGGAAGTCTATCAGAGTTCCACGGTCCCGCTCAGGGCGCGAACAGGCCCGCATCCGGCGTGGCTTCGCCGATCCTCCGCACGGGCCCGGAAAGCCAGAGATCCTTCCAGAATCCGCCCGGCCGCGGTTCCAGGTGGATCGTCACCGCCTCCCCGCTCGCCGTGTGCAGCACCCACCGGCCGCGCCCCGTGCGCTGGGCCAACCACGCCGCGGCCACCGCGCACCCGGTGCCGCAGCAGAGGGTTTCGCCCTCCACGCCCCGTTCCCAGGAACGGATGCGCGCCTCCTGCTCGCCGATGAGTTCCAGGACATTGATGTTGCTGCCTTCAGAAAAGGCCCTGTGGTGGCGGAGCGGCGGCGCGAAGGCGGCGAGGTCCACCTCGGCGACCCTCGGCACTTCCACCACCAATTGCGGATTGCCGATCAGGCCGAAGGCCGCGGGCTTTCCACCCAAGGCGCCCCAGACCGGCATGGGCACTGGGCGCAGGCCCGTGCCTTCGCCTTCCGGCATGCGAAGGCCGATGGCCGCTCCCTCCCGCCGAAGCTGCACGCGCGCGCCGCTGGAAAGCGCGTCCAGCGCTTCGGAATTCGGCGCGCCCTCCAGGCCCAGCGCCGCGCGGGTGCCGTTGCTGCAGAAGGTGTGGGCGCCATCCAGATCCCAATGCTCCATGCGCCACGGCCCGCTACCCGGGCGCTCCAGCAGGAAGAGGCCATCGAGCCCGAAGGCCTTGCCGCGCGGGCACAGCGCGCGCGCCCAGGCGGAGCCATCGAACCCCAGGGGTGCTTCGTCGGCCCAGACATACCCGAAGATGTTGCCCGCGGCCGAGGCGATCTGGATCCGCGTCACGGCTTGGTTCCGGGTTTGCGGAAGGTGTAGACCGTCTCCCCCGGCTTCGCGTAGCCCTGGCGCCGGGCGAGGGACTCCATCAACTCCGGGTCCTGGGCGGCGAGGCGGCGCACTTCTTCATAGAGGTCGTGGTTGTTCTGGTTGAGGGTCCGCAGTTTCCCCATCGCCTCCTGCAGCTCCGCCTGCTGGCGGTTCAGATCCCGCATGCCGCCAGGCGCGAGCCAGAGGATGGCGGCGCTCAGGAGCGCCGAGGCCACCAGCGCGGCCCAGAGGCTGCGGGATTCCAGAAGGCGGTTGATGTTCATGCGAGGCGGTTGAAGGCACCGGCTCCGGCGTAGCGGGCGGAGGCGCCCAACTCCCACTCGATCTGGAGCAGGCGGTTGTACTTGGCCACGCGATCCGTGCGGCAAGGCGCACCGGTCTTGATCTGGCCCGCGCCGGTGGCGACGGCGAGATCGGCGATGAAGGCGTCCTCCGTCTCGCCGCTGCGGTGGCTGATGACCGCGCGCCAGCCCGCCTTGTGGGCCATCTCGACGGCGCGGAGCGTCTCGGTGACGGTGCCGATCTGGTTGAGCTTGATGAGCACGGCGTTGCTCACGCCCTTCTGGATGCCTTCGGCGAGGATGGCCGGGTTCGTGACGAAGAGATCGTCGCCCACCAGCTGCACCTTCGAGCCGAGCTTGTCCGTGAGGTGCTTCCAGCCCTTCCAATCGGATTCGGCGAGGCCGTCCTCGATGCTCACGACAGGGTGGCGGTTCATCAAGCCCGCGTAGTAGTCCGTCATCTGCTCCGCGCTCTTCTTGCCGCCTTCAAACGCGTAGGTCTTGCCTTCGAGGAATTCGGAGGCCGCGCAATCCAGGCCCAGGTAGAGGTCCTTCCCGACCCGGTAACCGGCCTTTTTAATCGCTTCGGAAATGAGGTCCAGGGCCTCCTCGTTGGAGCCCAGGTTGGGGGCGAATCCCCCCTCGTCCCCCACGGCAGTGTTCAACTTACGAGCTTTGAGGACCCCTTTTAGGGCGTGGTAGACCTCGACCCCCCACCGGAGGCCTTCCCGGAAGCTCGGCGCGGCAATAGGGAGCACCATAAACTCTTGGATATCCACATTGTTATCCGCGTGGGCGCCCCCATTCAGGATGTTCATCATGGGCACGGGCAGGGTGCGGGCTCCGGCTCCGCCCAGGTAGCGGTAAAGGGGCTGGCCCGAGGCCTTTGCGGCGGCGTCCGCCAGGGCCATGGACACGCCGAGGATGGCGTTGGCCCCCAGACGGGCCTTATTGTCCGTGCCGTCCAAATCGCACATCAGCTCATCCAGCTCCGCCTGCTGGAAGGGGTCCATGCCCGTGAGCGCGCCCGCGAGCTCCACATTGATGGCGTCCACGGCGCCCAGCACGCCCTTGCCGAGGTAGCGCTTCTTGTCGCCATCCCGGCGCTCCAAAGCCTCTCGACTGCCGGTCGAGGCGCCACTGGGCACGAGCGCTTGGCCGACGCTGCCATCGCTCAGGGCAACGCGGGCGAGGACGGTCGGATTGCCCCGGCTATCCAGGACTTCGAGGGCGGAGATGGCGGAGATGAGCTTCATGGCGGGTCCGTGAAAAGGGAAAGGGAGAGGGCATGGCCCCCTCCCTTGGAGGATGACAGGGGAAGGGGGCGCCAAGCGCCCCCCTCATCTGAGATCACTTCTTCTTGGCGGCTTTCTTCTTGCCAGCCTTCTTGGCGGCCTTCTTCTTGGGGGCGGCCTTCTTGGCGGTCTTCTTCTTGGCGGCCTTCTTGGCCGGCTTCTTCTTGGCAGCCTTCTTCGCAGTCTTCTTGGCGGCCTTCTTGGCGGTCTTCTTCTTGGCGGCCTTCTTGGCCGGCTTCTTCTTGGCGGCGGCCTTCTTGGGGGCAGCCTTCTTCGCCGTCTTCTTCTTGGCGGCCTTCTTGGGGGCGGCCTTCTTGGCGGCGGCCTTCTTCACGGCCTTCTTCTTACGGGGGGCGGCTTTCTTCTTCGCCGGTTTCGCGTCGGCCGCGGGGGCGGCCATGGAAGACATCATGTCAGCCATTTTTGGCTCCTTTGCGCCCTTGCGGGCGGTTGTGGAAGGGGTGGTACGGGCGGCCGCCTTAACAGGTGGGGCGGCGTTCCGCGGGGTGGTGGGGGTTGAACCCGCCGCGGGTTTCGCGGGGGCGGGAACGGCGGAAGAGGGCTGCTCCTTCACTGCCGAGGCTTTCGCCTTCTGGGATTTCTTGGGAGGGTCCACCCCCGCCAGCAGCTGCGCGAGCCGCTTGCCAGGGTAGAAGTCGTCCAGCAGGGCATCCCCGACGAGGATCCCGTGGGCGCCGAGCTTCTCGAGTTCTTTGATCTGGGCGAGGGTGTTCACCGACGCCTCGACCATGAGGAACTTGTCCTTGGGCACCTTCTTCATCAGGGCCACGGCCTGGTCCCAGCGGGGCTCCCAGGTGTCGAGGTCCCGCCCGAGAACGCTGATGATGTCGCCACCGGCCGCCATGGCGCGCTTGAGATCCTCTTCGCTGGTGACCTCCATGGCCACATCGAGGCCCTTGGCCAGCGCCAGCTTGTTCAGCGCGGCCAGACGCTCGTCCGAGAGCAGGGCCGGCATGAGGAAGATGGCGTCCGCGCCGAGGATCTTGCTCTCTTCGACCTGGTACTCTTCGAAGATGAATTCCCGGCGGAGGAGGGGCACCTTCACCTGAGCCCGAGTCTCGCTGAGGCCCTTGTCGTCGCCGTGATAGAGGAACTTGTCCGTGGCCACGCTGATGACCCGCGCGCCGTTCTCCACCAGGCTCTTGCCGTGGGTGGAAGCCTTGTAGTTCTCGCGCACCTTGCCGCGGGCCGGGTCGCCGCCCGCCACTTCCGCGATCACCGTCACGCCTTGCTGGGAGAGCTCTTCCTTGAGGGAGTGGTGCCCCCGGTAGGCTTCCTTCACCGCCACCGCGCCCCGTTGCTTCTTGATCTCCACATCCAGGGCCTTGAAGATGGCGACCTTTTTCAGCATGCGGTGAGCTCCAAGTGGGCGGACTCCATGAGGGTGTTCGAAAAAGAATAGGGCGGACTTTCTTCTCGCACAACGGTAATCCAATGATTTTTCGCTCGGCAACAAAAAAAATGCGGTTTTCAGGATTTTTTTGAACGCTAGCTCCCCGATTCAAAGACCCGAAGCCGAACCCCCCCTGTCCCGGGGACTTAGAGCCGGATCTCTCTCTAGAAGCTCAAACCCGCGCTGGACGCGGTTCGGATAAGCTCATGCGCTATGGAACCCGTGCTGCTCGACCATCCACTCGTCCACCACAAGCTCGCGCTCCTGCGCGACCGCAAAACGGGCGGTGCGCTCTTCCGCCAGCTGCTCGAAGAGATCGGATTGCTGCTCGCGGCGGAGGCGACCCGCGCGCTGGAGACGGAAGCGGTGAGCGTCGAGACCCCGCTGGAGCGCATGGAAGGCCGTCGTCTCACGCCGCTCGACCCCGTGCTCGTCCCTGTGCTGCGCGCGGGCCTGGGCTTGTTGCCGCCTTTCCTCGCGCTCATGCCCACCGCGAAGGTCGGGCACCTCGGGCTCTACCGCGATCACGGTTCGCTGAAGCCCGTGCCCTACTACCGCAACTTCCCGCCGCTCCTTCCCGAGCGCCATGTGTTCGTGCTGGACCCGATGCTCGCCACCGGCGGCAGCGCCAGCGAGGCGCTCCACCAACTGAAGGCGGAGGGCGCGCGCCGGATCACCCTCGTCTGCCTCGTGGGCGCGCCGGAAGGCCTGCGGCGCGTGCGGGAGGATCACCCCGATGTGCGCGTGGTGCTGGCGGTCCTGGACCGCGAGCTCAACGACAAGGGCTACATCCTGCCCGGGCTCGGCGACGCGGGCGACCGCCTCTTCGGCACGGCCTGAAGGCGCTTCCCGCTACTTCTTTTCGCCGCCGAAGAGCCCGCGCAAGCGCCCGAACACGCCTTCCTTCGGCGCGGCGGAGGGCTCCACGCCCAGCGCGTCATCCGGAACTTCCAGCGAGGGATCCAGCTCCATGGCCTTTCGGAAGCACCCGGTGGCGTTGGTGCCGAAACCCTTGCGGTGGTAGAGCTGGCCCATGCGCAACCAGGGTTCACCCTTCTTGGGTTGGGTGCGGGCCGCGGCCTGGAAGGCCTCCACCGCGCGGGTGGACCAAGCGGGATTGCCCTGCCGAAGATCGCCGAGCAGCATCCACGCGTCGTAGGCCTTCGGCGAGTCCGGATCCACCTTGACCGCCTGCTCCAAGGCCCGGATCGCCTCGCTCGTCCGGCCTTGGGTGTTGAGGTTCTCGCCTTGGCGATAGAGCGCCCGGGCCTTGGCCTGGGGGTTGTCCGCCGTGGTCTCGGCCGCGGGCTCCGGGCTTGAAAGCTCGATGGGCAGCGGCGGAATGGGGATGTCGAGGAGTGGAAGCGGATCGTCCACGCCCTCGTACACAGGCTCGGAATCGGTTTCGGCCACGGGCTCCGGAGCCTTGGTCGGCGTGGGGACCGGCGCAGGGGGCGGCACGAGGAAGTTTCCCCGTCGGGGCAGCTTGGGATGTTCTTTCGTGTGTTCGACCGTCGCGATCGCTGGCTCCGCGGGCCGCGCGGCCGCCAGCGAACTTTTTTCGGCGGCCTCCATTTCCACGCCGCCCAGCGCCCAGAGCGCGGCGAGGAGGCGCGCGGCCTCCGGCTCCTCCAGACCGGTGACGGAGACGAAGGTCGCGAAGCTCATGGGCTCCCGGCCCAGTTGGGAAATGGCGAAGGCGAGCTTGGGCGTGAGCGTGAGATCCGCCACGGCGTCCATCAGCCCTTCCCGCGCGAGCCACTTCCAATCCGGCTCGGCCTCGAACTTCTCCACGAGGCTGTCGAGGGTCTGCATCTGACGGTAGACCTCCCACACGAGCGTGCGGTGGTCGAGGGTGAACTGGAGATCCTGGCCGAGCGAGCTGCCCACCGCGCCCTCGTTCCAGGTCATGGTCAACACGGGATGCTCGACGGCGTGGAGGAGGATGCTGCCGAACAATTCGCGGAGCCGCTCGTCCCGCTGCGTCTCCGTGAGCAGGCCCCACTGCACGACCCGGTCGCCGACGCGGGCGCCGTCCTCGGCGAGCAGATCCTTCAGCGCGTTGTAGTCGAGGACACCGAGACGGATGAGGTAGTTGCCGAACTGCTCGCCCACCGCGTCGCTGCGCAGATAGCAGAGGTCGCCGTCTTTGAGGTAGAAGCGCCGGGTGCCGTCGTTCTGCTCCAGCACGAGCTCGCCTTCCGCCCGCGTCTGATGCAGGAAGCCCAGCATGGCGGCGAGATCAGGCCGGCTTTGAGTCGGTGGCACGCGAAGCGCTCCGGAATGGTTTCCAGAAGCTTGGCATTTTCCGGGGCGCTCTGCCAGCACTCTCCCCCTTTCCCCGCATGGACGCCTGGATTGGCAGGGACTATGCTTGGGAACACTTTCGGGAATCCGGGGGTCCAGCCATGTTCCAGAAGTTGGGAAAATTCGAGATCGTCCGCCTGCTCGGGCACGGCGCCATGGGTGAGGTTTACCTCGGCGTGGATCCGTCCATCGGGCGCGAAGTCGCCATCAAGACCATCCTCGCCGCGACCGCGGGGGGCGAGGAGGCCAAGGCCCGCTTCGCCCGCGAGGCCAAGGCCGCGGGCGTGCTGAACCATCCGAACCTCGTGACCATCTACGAATTCGGCGAAGACCAGGGCGTCCTCTACATCGCCATGGAGTTCGTGAAGGGCCACGATCTGGAGGAGCTGCTCCGGGATCAGTCGCTCACGCGCTCGGAGCTACTCGAAGTGCTGGCCCAGGTCTGCGACGGCCTCGACTTCGCGCATCACAACCACATCGTCCACCGCGACATCAAGCCGTCCAATGTGCGCGTGATCCGCGATGGCCGCCGCCTCGCCGCGAAGGTCATGGACTTCGGCGTTGCCCGCGTGGGCAACTCCGACATGACCGCGACGGGCATGGTGATGGGCACCGTGAGCTACATGGCGCCGGAGTACATCCGCAGCGGCAAGCCCGACCCCCGCAGCGACCTCTTCGCCGTGGGCGTGATGCTCTATGAGGCGCTCTCGGGCCGCAAGCCCTTCGCGGGCGACACCACGCCGACCATCCTCTACAAGATCGTCAACGAACCGCCCGAACCGCTCGACACCGAAGCGCTCCAGGGCATCAGCCCCGCGACCCGCGCGGTGCTGGAGCGCGCGCTCGTGAAGGACCCGGATGTCCGCTATCAGACGGCCGCCGATTTCGCCAAGGCGCTCCGGGCCGCGAAGGATCCCACCTGGACCGGCGCGACGGAGGAGGGCACGACCCTGCTCCCCAGCGGCGCGGCCCTGCCGCCTTCGCCCGCCTTCACGCCGACCTCGGCGCCGACCATCAGCACGCCCGCCCAAGGCAGCGGCTCCCTCACGGCGGGCGTGCCCCAGCCCACGGTCGTCTCCCAACCCATCGCGCCCGCGCCCGCGCAGCCCAGGAAATCCAAGGCTGGACTCTTCATCGCCGCGGCGGCCGTGGTGCTGCTCATGGTCGGAGGCGCGGGCGCCGGGGCCTGGTGGTGGATGCACCGCACTCCGGAAATTCCCAAGGAGGCCCAGTTGCAGAACGCCTCAGGTGTGGCGCCCTCGCAACAGCTCAACCCGGTCAAGGGCGCTCGCACCGGCGCCCCCGCCCGGTCCCAGGAAGCCTTCCACGGCCAACCGGCGGTGGCGGTGTCCAAGGACGCGGACAACGCCCATCAACCGGCCGCGGTGATCCCGGCTCCCAAGACCCAGGCCGAGGCGCCGAAGCTCAGCCCGGCGCAGAAGCGCCAGCAGGACCAGGACCAGAGCGCGGATGCGAGCCGCTACACCCAGGACAAGCTTGAGAACATGGACATGCCCCAGCGCCTCAATGTGGGCAACCTCACCTTGAGCGATGGCATCCAGCTCGCGGACAAGGATCCGAACAAGGCCATCGCGATCTTCCAGAACGCGATCCGCGCGAATCCCACCAATGTGAACGCCTACGCCTGGCTCGCCAATGTCTACTACGACCAGCATCGCTACGGCGACTTCAACCAGACGATCCGCCAGGCCGAAGGCCGGGGCATTGACCGTCAGCGCATGGCCTCGATCAATGGCCGCTTCGCGATGAATCTCCGGAACGCCACCTTCAACAACCGCCTGAACTAGCGATGGCCGGACCCGCGCCCCGGGCCAGGCTGCAGGAAGCGCTGGGCCACACCTTCCAGAATCCGGCACTCCTCGACGAGGCGCTCACCCACGCCTCCGCCGGAGGCCGGGACAACCAGCGCCTGGAATTCCTCGGCGACGCGCTTCTCAACGCCGCCGTCGCCGCGCTCATCCACCGGCTCCGCCCGGAATGGGAAGAGGGCGCGATGTCCAAGCTACGCACGCTGCTCGTGCGCACGGAGACGCTCGCCGCCTGGGCCGAGGATCTCGGAGTGCAGTTACGAGAATCCCTGGGCCGCACCAAGGCCCGCATGGGCGCGAAGCCCAAGGCCGACGCGTTGGAGGCGCTGATCGGCGCGGTCTACCTGGATGGCGGCGCCGAAGGGTTCTCGGAGGTGCTGCGGTTGATCGAGACCCGCTTCGGAACGGCGGTGCGTGACGCCCATGAAGGGCTCTGGGCCGAAGCCGATCCCAAGACCGCCCTCCAGGAACTCGCCGCGCGCCTCACCCTGCCCGCGCCGACCTACACGCTCCTTTCCCAGGAAGGTCCTGGCCACGCGCCCCGCTTCCGGATCCGCGCCCAGGTCGGCCCGGACTCGGCCGAAGCCGAAGGCGGGTCCCGCAAGAGCGCCGAAGCGGAGGCGGCCCGACGCCTCCTTCCCAAACTTCCCCCCGTCCGAGCCCCGCGCGGAATGTGACAGTTGCATTACACTCGCTAGGTCGGACAGGACGCCTGTGAAGCTCTTCCCCACCCTCAACATCCGCCAAGGCCGGGTGATCCCCACGGCCGGTGGCCTTCCCGGCGATGGCCTGGATCCCCTCGAAGTGGCGGAGCGACTCTTCGATCACGGAACGCAGTGCCTCGCGCTGGTGGATGTGGACGCGGCGCACGGCGTCGGCCACAACCGCGACATCCTGGGGCGCATCCTCGCCCGGTGCGCGTCCCGGACCAAGCGGCCCTGCGTGCAGGTGGCGGGTGGCATCCGCGCGTCGGACCAGGCGCAGTTCTTCCTCGATCACGGCGCGACCTGGCTCGTCGTAGGCACCATCCTCCACAAGGCGCCTTCGGTGGTGGAGAACCTGCTCAGTCGTTTCCAGACGCACCTCACCGCGGCCATTGACGCGCGGGGCGGCCTCGTCCACCGCTCCGGATGGGTGGCCAACGCGGGCATGGACGCCCTGGCGCTGGCCGAGCGCGCGAAGGCCTACGGCTTCCGCCGCCTGCTCTTCGTGGACATTCCGGAAGAAGACGGCGCGGACCCGGATTTCGAAACGGCGCGCCGCCTGTCGCTCGCCTCGAAGCTGCCCCTCCTCATGGGCGGCAGCCTCACCCGGCCCGCCCATCTCCGGACCGCGCAGGAGCGCGGCGACCTGCACGCCGCCATCGTGGACGCGCTCCTCCTGGTGGACGACCCGGCCCTGATGGAGCTCATCCATCCCGCTTCCTGCGCGTAGGCTCCGTCTTGTTGGGGACCGAGTACTTCCTCCGAGCCGAGTGGTCCGAGACCGAGCGCATCCACTTCCCCACCCTCGCGCTCATCCGGTCCCAGCTCCCGAGCCAAGCGCAGATGGAGCACCTGGAAGGGCTGGCCCGCAACCTCACCTCGCCGCGCCTGCTCGCGCTCATGTGCCGCACGCCCCATTGGCTGTGCCAGATGCCCGTGCTCCAGGCCCTCGCGCAGAACGAGGCGACGCCCGAGGCGTTGCGCCGCGATTTGGATCTGGTGGTGAGCCTCATCGCCATGACGCGGGAACTGGATTCCGCGCCGACCGCTGAAAAGACCGAACGCGGCGACGCGGTGAAGGCCACCTACGCCCAGCTTCCGCCGCAGCTCAAGCCCATCGCCAAGGCCCTCGCCAAGCAGCTGGCGAAGCCCATGGGGGGCTCGGGCACCACCCAGGAACTGCCCGCGCTGCCCAGCGACGATCAGGACTGGGAGGCGCTGCTCGCCATTCCCCCCGCGCCGAAGGAAGCGCTGCCCGCGCCCGCAGCCTCGCCCGCCGAACTGGTCGCCCGCGCCCGCGCCACCACGAGCAGCGACGAGCTCACCGACCTGCTGCTGGAGGGCGATCCGGCCGTCTGCTCCGCCGCCCTGGAGAACCCACTCGCCACGGAAAGCCTGCTGGCGCTCGTGCTCCCCTACAGCGCCCATGCGGCTTTCTTCGAAGAGGTTTACCACGAGGCCCGCTGGTATTTCCGCGACTCGCTGCGCGTCGCGATGATCGAGGCCCCCGCCTGCCCCGGCGCACTGTCGCTCAAACTCGCCCGCAGCTTCGCGCTCATCCAGGCCCTTGCCGCCGCGCCCAAGGAAGACGCGGGCCTGCGGCGCATCGCGAGCCTCTTCACGCAGCTCGAAGAAAGCGAATTCCAATATGTGACCTACTGGTGCAAGCGGCAGGCGCCCCAGCTCCTGCGCGTGGTGAAGTACTTCTACGACCGGCTCCAGCGCCGCCAGTCCAGCCTGCAGGGCGCGCTGCCGCCGCGCGCCGCGGAGGGGCGCTGGGCCTCGCTGGAGGAACGCGTCTTCGCCGCCACCCAGGCCACGGCCAGCGATCAACTGGCGCAGGCGCTGATGGACCCCGATCCGCAAGTGGTGCGTCTCGGCCTCGAGAACCCGGCCCTCACGCCCAAGCTGCTCGTCTCCACCATCCCGAGCCTGTCGAAGGAGAGCGCCGAGACGGTCGCGGCGCACCGTTCCTGGGGCGAGGATCCCGTCGTGCTGGAGGCGCTCCTCCTGAACGGGCAGGTGGGCGAGGCCACGGCGCTTCGCGCGCTGGAACGCGTCACCGGCTTCCGTCCCCTGCTCGATCTGCTCCGCAACACGCGCATGCCCCACCTTGAGGTCAAGCGTCGCGCCCAGCTCACGCTGAAGTCCCTCTACGAGCGGATGGACGAGGAAGGCCGCGTGCAGGCCCTTCGCGCCTCGGGCGGCGAGGTCTGGCGCCAGTTGCCCGAACTGCTCCAGGACGACGCGACGCTGCGCCGCCTCGTCTCCGATCGCCAGCTGGACCCGAGTCTCCTGCTCCGCCTCGCCCGGAACAAGCTCACACCGCGCTCGGTGCTGGAGCTCATCGCGGGCCATCCGGTGCTCCTCGCCCACTCCGCCGTCATGAGCGAGCTGCTGCTCAACCCCAAGACGCCGCGCGAAGCGGCGGCGCGGGTCTGGGGCCTCCTTTCGGAAAGCGAGCAGCAGGCGCTTCTGCGGAGCCCGCACCTGCCGGCCACCCTCCGGGCCCTGGCCTTCTAAGCCGGGCGGGCTCGCCCCCCGTATCATGGGCGGATGGGAGCGGGAATGCGGAGAAGGATGCTCATGAGGACCCCGGCGCTGGTCCTCGCTTCAGCTTTGGGCCCGGCTTTGGTTCTAAGCGTGGCGCTGCTCGTCCCCGCCTGTCGCCCGAAAGCCGCGGGCCCTGCCTGGATCCAGGCTTCGCCCTCCGGCAGTCAGATGGCCGTCAGCGGCCGCCTGGGCTGGCTCACCCGCGATCCCCACTTCCGCAAGTTCCTGGAGCAGAGCCCGGAGGCCAGCCAGGCCCTGGATGTCTTCCTCCAGCGCGCCCACATCAACCCCGCCACCGATCCCGGACGACTCACTCTCCACCTGCTCGCCCTGCCCCAGGAGGGGAAGCCCACCAAGGGTTTCCTCCTGGCCCTCGACCAGTTTCAGGATCCCAAGTCGCTCCAGATCGCCCTCGCGTCCAGCTTCCCGCCCGAAGGGACGCTGCGCTGGGACGGCCAGGACTGCCCGCTGCATGTGATCCTCGATGTGGATTCCTCCAGCTTCAAAGCCCACTTGCGAGCCCTGGCCGATCCCAGCGGGCGTATCTGGATCGGGGATCTGGAGACGCTCACCCAGGTGGCGAACGCGCCGTTCGGCCCCTCGCCTGAACTGGCGCGGGCCGCGTCCTGGATCACCCCCGCCGCCACGCTCCAGGGCTTCGCGCGGCCCGACTCGCTGATTCGCAGCCTGAAAGATCAGGCCAACGAAGACCTGCCCCTGGATCTGCCCAAGGGCATCGCCTACCTCGTCTGGTCCGTCACCCCGCCGGAGGGGACGGACCCGTCCTACGCGTTCGAACTGGCCCTCTCCGGCCAGGAGACGGGCATCAGCCAGGCCACCCCCTGGCTCCAGCGCGTCGCCGCCGTCGCCGGGTCGGTCCAGAGCGGCCAGGCCCCGCCCCCTGAGATCCAGAGCGGGCGGGACTGGGTCTCCTTGCGGATGCGCCTCACCGGCGCCCAGGTGGAGCAGGTCTTGGGCAAGCTCGGCCAGTCCTTCGTCTCCCTCCCCGGCGCCGGGCGCGGCCCGAAGGCATGAACGCCACCCTGGCGGCGGAAGGGGCCGGACAGAGCCCCGAATTCTGGATGTCCCAGCTCAAGGCGGGGCACGAGGAGGCTCTGGCCCACCTCATGGCCCGCTTCGAGCGGCCGGTGCTCGCCTTCCTCCACCGACGCCTGCGGGAGGATTCCGGCGTCGTGCAGGAACTGGCCCAGGAGGTTTTCCTCAAGTGCCTCCAGCATTGCCACCGCTTCGACGAGGGCCGCCCCGTCGCCGCCTGGCTTTTTACGCTGGCGGCTAATGCGGCGACCGACCATCTGCGTAAAAGAGGACGGGAGCTGCCAACTCCCGAGGCCTTTGACGCACCCGACCCGCACCAACCCTCCCCTTGGGAGCCGGTGGACCAGGGTCGCAGGCTCGAAGCCCTGCGCGAGGCCCTCCAGGGCCTCACGCCCCGGCAACGCGCCATGGTCCTGGCCTATTACATCCAGGACCGTCCCGTGAAGGACATCGCCCGAGAGCTGGATTGCGCCGAAGGCACCGTCAAGGCGACCCTCTTCCAAAGCCTCAGCAAACTCCGCAAGACCCTTGGACCGAAGCCATGAACCCCTCCCCCCAGAACCTCGATGACGCCCGCGCCCTGGAGCTGCTGGAGCATCCGGAGCTCTGGCCGGAGGATCCGATCGTCCAGGCGGAACTCGCCGAGCTGCTGGAGCTGCATCTGGCCCTCGCCTCCCACGGCGCGGCCCTGGCGCCCGATCTCGCGCCGCGCCGCTCCTGGGGCGGCGTCTGGCTGCCCGCCGCGGCCGCGGTGCTGATGATCCTCGGCCCGGCGGGCTACGCCGTGCACCGGATGAACGATCTGCGGGCCCAGGCCTCCGACCGCGCCCGCATTGACCAGGTCGCCCTCAAGCGGGCCCAGGACCGGGCCTGGGGCGCCTTCTTCGATCAGGCCGCGGGCCTCGTGAAGGAATTCCAGAAGGCCCCGCCCAGCTGCACTCGGGGCGAGGAGGATCGCCGTCTGGAGCGTGAGACCGCCGTCGCGCTGCTGGAGGCCAGCCACCAGCTCGCGGCTCAAGGAAGCCCCGTCGCCGGCGCGGAAAGCACGCGCACGGACCTGCACGCGTGGCTTTCGGAAATCGCGTTGGAAGACGGGTGCCTCTCGCCCGAACGGGACAAGGAGCTGCGCCAGTACGCCATGGCGAAGGATCTCGGCGGCGAGGCCGAGCGCATGAGCCTCGCGCTCCAGGGCTCCCAGCCATGAACCTGCCCGCCCTGGTGGCGGCCGGACTGCTTCTCTCCGCCACGACGCCCGCCGCCCTTCCGCCCGAACCTCCGCTCGCCGCCGTGAACGATGGCGCCGACGCGCTCTTCCAGCAGGCGCGGGATCTCCGCTACGCCCAGCGTTGGTTCGAGGCCGCGGCCGCCTACCGGACGCTCCTCGCCAACTACCCCCATTCCACCCGCTGCCCCGAATCCGCCTTCTGGCTCGCGGCCACGCTGGAGCAGGATCAGCGCTGGGACGAAGCCATCGCCGCCTACAGCCAGTTCATCACCCGCTATCCCGATCAGCGCCTCCTCGTGCGCGAAGCCAAGCTCAACCGCATCCGCTGCTGGGGCATCCGGCAATGGGATGTGCCTGGCGCGGTGGATGGCCTCGTCAACGCGCTGGGCGAGGACCGGGACGAAGTCCGCGTCGCCGCCGCGCTCCAGCTTTCCAAGCGCAAGGACGCCCGCGCCGTGCCCGTGCTTCAGCAGGGGCTCCGCTCCCCCGTGAGCGCCGAAGCGTCCCGCCAGGCCCTGCTCGCCATGGGCGCGAAACCCGAGCTCCCGGAATCCGCGCCCCGCTTCATCGTCGTGCGGATCCGCGAAAAGAAGGAGAAGCCCCAGGACACGGTGACGGTGCGCGTCTCCGCCGCCTTCGCCGCCGGGGTGACCAGCTACCTCAGTGACACCCAGCTCCGGGAGGCCCGCGCCAAGGGCATTGATGTGAGCCGCCTGCTGGCCGAAGCGCTCTCCGCGCCCAAAGGCACGGAGCTCTTCAGCCTGGACGACCCGGATTCCCGCGTGACCGTGACGGTGGAGTAGGCCGGTCCCGTTAAGCTGGAGGGCTGATGCCGCCGCTCCAACGCTTCTACCGGAACCACCTGCGCCCCTACATCGCCGGGGCCTTGGGCGGCGCGTTGCTCATCAGCCTCGCCAGCGCCATGGACGGCGCCCTCCTCCTGCTGCTCAAGCTCATGTTCAACGAGCAGCTCGGCATGGGCGGCGCGGCTGGGGTCGGCGCGCCCGCCGTGAAGAGCCTGGAAGCGCGCCTTCTCGCCCACCTGCCCTCCCCGGCGGCGCTGCGCGAAAGCCTCTACTTCATTCCGGTCCTCATCGTCCTCGTCTTCATCATCCGTTCGATCCTGAACTACTCGGGCAACATCTCCGTGGCGCGCTCCGGTCTCCGATCCGTGCGCGACATGCGCTCGCACCTCTTCGATCACCTGCTCACGCTCGACCCTTCCTTCTTCCAGAAGCACCCCGTGGGCGAGCTCATGAACCGCGTGCTGGGCGATGTGAGCATGATCCAGCAGATGGCCTCCACCCAGATCGCGGAGGTGCTGCGCCAGACCACGACGGCCATCGTCATGGCCTGCATCATCGTCAGGACCGATTGGCGGCTGGCCCTCGTCCTCCTCTGCGCCCTGCCCCTAGTGGCCGGCCCCGTCCGCGGCATCGGCAAGGCCATCCGCAAAGTCGCGCACCGCAGCTTGAAGAGCGCGGACAGCCTGCTCCAGCGCCTCAAGGAAGTCCTCTCCAACATGCGCGTGGTGAAGGCCTTCGCCCGGGAGGACTACGAAAGCCGGCGCTTCAGCGAAAAGAACCAGGAGCTCTACCGACTGAACATGAAGGTGGTGCGCACGCAGTCGCTCTCCAGCCCGCTCATGGAAGTCATCGGCGGCTTCCTCCTCGCCGGGCTCGTCACCTACGGCGCGCTCCAGGTGCGCCAAGGCCGCGCCACGGGCGGCGACTTCCTCACTTTCCTCCTGGCGGTCTACGCCCTCTACGCGCCCATCCGCATCCTCACCCGCACCTTCGCCAACCTGCAAAGCGGCACCGTGGCGCTGGAACGCATCTTCACGGTGCTCGACGAGCAGCCCACTCTCGCCGCGCCCGCCAATCCCGTTCCCATGCCGGCCCATCCCTCCGTCCTCGCCTTCGAAGCGGTCCGCTTCGCCTATGACGACAAGCATCAGGTGCTGCGCGGCATCAGCCTCACCGTGAGGCGCGGCGAGACCGTGGCGCTCGTGGGCAGTTCCGGCGGCGGCAAGACGACGATGGCCAACCTCGTGCCGCGCTTCTTCGATCCCACCGAAGGCCGCCTCAGCCTCGATGGCACCGACCTGCGGGCCTTCGATCCGCGCGACTTGCGCAAGAAGATCGGCGTGGTCACCCAGGAGACGCTGCTCTTCATGGACACCATCCACGACAACATCGCCTACGGGCACGAGGCCAGCCGCGACGCCGTCATCGCCGCCGCGAAGCGGGCCCACGCCCACGACTTCATCGCGGCCCTGCCAAAGGGCTACGACACGCCGCTGGCCGAAACCGGTTCCAGCCTCTCGGGCGGCCAGCGCCAGCGCCTCGCCATCGCCCGCGCGCTGCTTCAGGACCCGCCGATCCTCGTGCTGGACGAGGCGACGAGCGCCCTCGACACCGAAAGCGAGCGGGCCGTGCAAGCCGCGCTGGAAGAACTGATGAAGGACCGCACGACCATCGTCATCGCCCATCGCCTCTCCACCGTGCAGAAGGCGACCCGCATCTGCGCGCTCAAGCACGGCCAAATCGTGGAACAGGGCAGTCACGAGGAGCTCATGCGCCTCGGCGGCGAGTACGCGCGGCTTCACGCGCTGCAATTCCGCGAGGCCTGACCCGGCCATGAAGCGGACGGATTTTGGCTTCGACCTGCCTCCGGAGCTCATCGCGCAACATCCGGCCGAGCGGCGCGACGGCGCGCGGCTCCTGGTGGTGGATCGCGCCTCGCGTTCCTGGTCGCACCGGACCATCCGCGATCTGCCAGAACTTCTCGCGCCGGGCACGCTCATCGTCCCCAACGATGTGAAGGTGCGCCACGCGCGGCTCTTCCTGCGCCGGGCGGGCGGCGGCAAAGGCGAGGCGCTCCTGCTGAGATCCCTTGGCCCTGGCCGTTTCGAGGCGATGGTGCGCCCTGGGGCGCGGCTCAAGCCAGGCGCCGAGGCCGAAGTAGTGGATCCCGAACGCGGCACGGGGATGGCGCGCCTGCGTGTGCTGGAGACACGGGAAGAAGGCCTGCGCGAAGTGGGAGTCGCCTCCGACCATCCCCTCGACTGGGATGAGATTGACCGCATCGGCCGCCTGCCCTTGCCGCCCTACATTGACCACCTGAGTGGCGAGGAGGACGAGGCGCGCTACCAGACCGTCTTCGCCGCCGATGGTGAAGCCGTCGCCGCGCCCACGGCGGGCCTTCACTTCACGCCTGAACTCATTGATCGTTTGAATTCAAATCAATGTGATTGGCGCCCCGTCCGCCTCCATGTGGGCCTCGGCACCTTCCGTCCCATGAGCGCCGAAAACCTCGACGACCATCCCATGCACGAAGAACGCTGGGAGATCCCCGAAGCCACCGCCGCCGTGCTCGAACCTGCCCTACAGGCGAAGAATCGCCCCGTCCTCGCGGTCGGAACCACTTCGCTTCGGACGATGGAGGCCGCCTGGGACGGTGTGCGTCTCGCCCGCGCGGGCGCGACGCGGATCTTCATCAAGCCCGGCTACGAGCTGCGCACCGCCACCCAGCTCCTCACCAACTTCCACCTGCCCGAAAGCACCCTCTTCGTCCTCGTCTGCGCCTGGCTCGGCACCGACTTCGCGAAGGCCTGCTACGAAGAAGCCGTGAAACAGCGCTACCGCTTCTTCAGCTACGGCGACGCGATGCTGATCAGGTGACGCGTCTCAATCCTTGAACGGTCCATCAAACTCTAAGCAGGCTGCGAGTCCCCGCGCGGGGAGGGGCTCAAAGACCGCAAAAGAACGGTTGGAGCCTTCGAATAGCCAGAGTGCGCAAGGCTCGTCTCCATTGGTCCCGAACAGTTCCGACAGCGTCTCGAATCTCGAAGAGACTTCGGATCTGCCTTGTTTCTTCGCTATGCAGCTTCGGATTTTGTATATCCGTTCGAGGTGGACAGATTCTGTCTCACTGCGGCTTCTGAATGTCGCTCGACCTTCCAGCAGATCCTGCATCAGTCGCTGCAAACTAGCATCAGAGGCGTTTCTATTGCGGCTGGTGAAAGCGGCCAACAAGCCGTCCGCATCATTGATCTGTCGCACTCAGAGATACTCCACGAACTGGTGGATCACCGGAATCCTGTGGCGCTTGCCCTTGGTGGCTTGGAGGATGCTCGCGACGCTCATGCCGAGGCAC
>CAZKIM010000010.1:27296-31957 GCA_964552855.1 uncultured Solibacteraceae bacterium
GTGGCGCTTGCCCTTGGTGGCTTGGAGGATGCTCGCGACGCTCATGCCGAGGCACCAGAGCAGCCAGACGGGCAGCGCGAAGCGCAGGGACACCGTGCCGAAGAGCGGAAAGAAGCCGAAGATGATGAGCGCGAGCGCCACCACGCATTCCACGAAGGCGAGCAGCACACCCTGACGCGCGTGCCAGAGCAGTTCGCTGTCCTCACGGTTCTTCAGATAGGGACGGAAGGCCCAGGGTCCCGCGTAGCACAGGATCAGATCGCGCAAGCGCTCGCCTTGGTACAGGGGCGTCGGGGCATCCAGGGGCACGGGCATCTCCGTCCCCGCGATTATGTCAGGCTCTCAAAGCCAGCAGCACCGCCAGCACGACCATGAAGGCCGCGAAGACGCCCTGGAGCGCGCGGCTTCGCATGGCGGTGGCGAACCGCGCGCCCAGCAGGCCGCCCACGGCGAAGCCGCACCCGCCGAAGAGGAGCAGCATCCAGGGCAGGCCATGACCGCCCGCGTAGACGATCACGCCCGGAAGGCCGATGGGCGGGAGCATGAGGGCGAGGCTCGTCACCTGGGCTTCGTGCTGGGGCAGGCCCATCCACAGAGCCAGCAACGGAATGATGATGGCGCCGCCGCCGATGCCCAGCAGGCCGGACATGAGTCCGCCGAAGGCGCCGATGACGAGGCCGAAGGCGAGGAGCGCCCGTGTGGAGGGCTCAGGCCTTGGCTCCGGGGGCGCGGAGCTTCGCGCCGCCGCCCCGTAGCGCAGCGCCATCAGCAACAGGAAGCCGATGAAGACCCAGCGCAGGGGGCGGCTCGGAATGGCGTTGGCGAGGAGGGCGCCCGCCGTCACGCCCACCAGGAAGCCGAGCAAGAGGTAGCCCACCAGCTTCCACCGGATGCGGTGTCCGGCCTTCCGGTAGTGAAGCACGGCGGGAAGGCCGATGGGCGCGAGCATGGTGGCGAGCGAGATGCCTTGGGCCTGATGTTGGTCCAGCCCCAGAAGCGCGCCCAGCACGGGCACGAGGATGATGCCGCCGCCAATGCCAAACATCCCCGACAGCGTCCCCGCCGCCACGCCCGCCAGCGCGCCGCCCAGCCACAGCCATCCTTGCGCCACGGATCCCCCGTCACAGAAAGGGCACACCCCGCCTTTAGACTAAGACCATGACGCTGGTCTTCCTCATCGGCCTCCTGTCCGGCTACCTCGGCGGCCTGCTCGGCAAGGGCGGCAGCGCGGTGGGCACGCCGCTGCTCCAGCTCGTCGGAGTTCCCGCCTTCTTCGCCGTGGCCTCGCCCCTGCCCGCGACCATTCCGGGCACGCTCATCTCGAGCCTCGCCTATGTGCGAAAGGGCCTCTACGACCGCGCGGTGGTGGGTTGGAGCCTGCTCACCGGCGTCCCCTTCACGGTCCTCGGAGCCTGGATGAGCAAGTTCGTCGGCGGCCGAGGCCTCCTCGTGGTGAGCGATCTGATCATCGCCGGGCTGGGCGCGTCCTTTCTCCTCAAGCCCACCGCCACGCTGGCGCGCGCGCCGGTGGAAGGCCGTTCGAAAGCCGTCCGTTCCGCCGCGGTGGGTGGCGCGGTGGGCTTCGCCTCGGGCCTGCTCGCCAACGCCGGCGGTTTCCTGCTCGCGCCGCTCTTCGCGCGGGTCCTCCGCCTCGACCTGAAAACGGCCTTCGCCTGCTCCCTCGTCGGCGCGGCGGCCCTGGCCATCCCCGGCACGGTCGTCCATGTGCTGCTCGGCCATGTGGACTGGAAGATCGTCCTCGTCTACGGCCTCGGCTCCGTGCCCTTCGCCTACCTGGGCGCGGCGACGGCCGTGCGGATGAGGACGCGGGTGCTCGAACCCGTTTTCGGCGCCGCGCTGCTGCTCATCGGCCTGGCGGGCCTGCTCGACGCGGTGGGCGTGAAGCTCTTCTAACCGCGCGGATGACGGTCGAAGAAGGCGAGGATCAACCCCGTCGCGTCCAGGTCGGCGGCGGGCGGATCCGCGGCCTGCGACCAGGGACGGCCGCCGGGCCAGGCGTGGCCCTGGCCGGTGACCGTCCACAGGCCGACCTCCAGCTCGTCTGCACCCTTCGCGAGATCGAGGTGATGGGCGCCGAGGATCGTTCGGTGGATCTTCGGCGCGCAGCCCATGGCCTTCGCCCACGCGAACGCGGTTTCCGGGGCCGACCGGTGGACGACGCGGCGCCCCTTGGCGCCGACACCGCCCTCGTAAGGGATGTGCCGGTCTGCGGTGCCGTGGAAGATGAGCGTCGGCACGGGGCGGGTTGGACTCGGCCCCGCGCCGTCCCAGGCCCCCGCCACCACGGCCAGGGACGCGAAGAGATCCGAAGCCTCCAGGCCCAGGCGATAGGCCATGCGTCCCCCATTGCTCAGGCCCGCGAGGTGGATGCGCGTTCGGTCCACGGGCGCGAGCTCACCCACCCGCGCGATGAGCGCCCGCAGGAAGCCCGCATCGTCCGCCTCCGGAAAGGCCGGACACCCAAGACCCGGACCGGCGTTCCACGCCGCGCCCACGGCGGGATCTTCGCTTCCCGCCTCACCCAGCGCCGCCGGGTAGAGCACGAGGCCCGGCGCCCGCGCCGTGAAGCCCGTGATCTTCGCCATCAGCCGCGGCGTGCCTCCGGTGCCATGGAGCGCGACGACGAGCGGCACCAGCTCAGCCCCGATCATCCCCTGCAACAGCGCGCGCCGTCGCTGTCCCTGCCATTCCAGTTCCAGCCATCGTTCGGTCACATCTCAAAGCTTATGGTCCAATGGCCCTATGCAGGTGGCGTGTTCTGACGATCTCATCCTCGATAGCCGACGGGCGGCTTGGCTGCCCAAGGTCGGCACGCTCGTGCTGGCCGACCTCTTCCTCGGCCTCGGCGCGGCGCGGCGGCGGAAGCCCGACCTCTACCCCAGCACCCATCAGGAGGTGTGGGAACGGATCGTCTCGCTGCTGGACGATTTGAAGCCCGCCCAGGTCGTGTTGCTCGGCGATATCAAACCCGCCCAAGGCGCGGTGGAAGGCGATGAGCGCGAGGAGCTGCGCCAGCTCTTCAAGAAGCTCGGCTCCGGTGGCCGCAAGGTCATCCAGGTGGTGGGCCATGCGGACCGCGCGGGCGGCCCGGCGCTGAAGGACACGGGCATCACGCCGGTGGAGCAGCACCGCGCGGGAGCCTTCTCCCTCATGCATCGCCGCCGCATCTTCGTCTATCCGCGCCAGGAGCCGGGCGTGCTGTGGATCAACGGCGGCGTGCACCCGCTCTTCGCCCTGCCCACGCAAGGCCCCCAGGGCGAGCCGGACTGGATGCGCATCCCGGCCTTCCTCCACACGGGCTACGCGCTCATCCTGCCGCCCTTCGTGCCCTGGGCTCAGGGCTTCGAAGTCATGCAACCCGAACGCCTGCCCAAGCAGGCCCGGGCCTGGAGCCTGCTCGCCGAGCGGCTCGCGCCCTTGGACCTTCCGAACCTTCCGCCCCCGCCGCCGCACCTCGCCGCGCTGGCGCGTACGCCGAAGCGTCCCGGCGCGCGGGAGGAGTGACTACTTCTTCGGGCGCTTCGGCGTGTCCGCCGCGCCGCCCTTCACGACCGTGCCGTCATCCAGCTTGAGATCCCAGCCGATGCGGTCGCCGACTTTCAGGCCGAGACGCTTGAAGGTGCCTTGGGGGAACTCGATGAAGTGGCGGCTGTCCACATGGCCGCCGAAGTTCGGGTAGTCCGCGTCGCTGGCGTAGACGCGCACGGGAGAAGGCGGCGGCACATCGGGCACCAGCTCCAGGATCTTGCCGTCCTTGTCCGTCCACGCCACATCCAGCGAGATGAAGCAGTTCTTCATCCAGATGGGATGGGGGCCGTCCTCGTTGTAGAGGAAGATCATGCAGTGGTCGCTGGCCAACTCGTGGCGGCCCATCAGGCCCTGAGCGCGCTCGGCCTCCGAGACGGCCACTTCGGCGGAGAAGCGATGCCCCTTCACCGAGAGGGTGCCGTTGCCGCCCGCCAGCAGCGAGATGGGAAGCAGGAAGACGAGGCTGACGAGGGCGCGGCGCATGGAGACTCCAGGCTTTCGATGATAATCCATGCCTCGGATGGCGTGGTATCATGAGGGATGCCCCGAGCGGACCTTCAGGTTCCCTGGGGCGTTTTCGTAGGCGCGGGCCTTTCTCGGGGTGACATGGCGCAGCGGGGCGTGGGACTTCTCCTGGCGGCGGCGATCGGCTTGCCGCTCGCGGCGGCTCCGGCTCTGCTCCAGGAAGACCTTCTGCTCAGCCTCAAGGCCGTTCGCGCGGACCATCCCGTGAAGCTGGATGGCCGGATGGACGATCCGGCCTGGGTCGGCGCGCCCGCCACCGGCGCGTTCCGGGAGACCTGGCCCGAATACGGATCGCCCGCGAAGCAGCCGACGGAAGTGAAGGTGCTCTACGACGACCGCTACCTCTACATCGGCGCGCGCCTGGAGCTGGCCCCCGGCGGCGGTCCCGTGGTGCGCCGCATCCACCGCCGGGATCAGGACAGCCCTTCGGATTGGTTCGGCGTCTACCTGGACAGCCTCCACGACCATCGCAGCGGCTACGCCTTCTTCGTCAACGCCGGCGGCGTGCAGCGGGACGCGGCGCTCTACAACGACACGGGCCAGGACTTCTCCTGGGACGGCGTGTGGGAAAGCGCCGTCCATGTGGA
>CAZKIM010000011.1:0-2291 GCA_964552855.1 uncultured Solibacteraceae bacterium
CGGTATTCGAAGGTGATGGGCAGGTCGCCTTTGGCGTCGGCGAGGGCGCGCATGAGGTTCGGCGGGCACTCGCCTTGGGGGAGGCGGATGACGGCGCCGGTGAAGCCCTTGCCCTGAAAGGACTCCAGCTCCTCCATGCGGGTGGCGAAGAGCTTGAGGACGGTGCGATCCTCTTCCTCTTCGTCGTTGGCGGCGACGGTCTCCACGCGCAGCTCGCCGGTGATGCGCAGCAGCGCGTCGGGCACGGCGAGGTGGCGGTACTCGGAGAATGGGAGTTGCTTGTTCTTCCAGTCGCCGCGCTTGGTGAGGCTCGCCATGAGCAGCACCTCCAGCTTGCCGCCAGGGTCTTCCACCTGGAGGATGGCCCACGGCTGGCCCTGCTTGTTGGTCTTGAACTGCACGCCGCTGACCATGGCGCCGATCACCACCTCGTCCCGGTCGCGCAGGAGGTTGCCCGCGACCTGCTCCGAGAGGCGCGCGAGGGAACCTACGGTGTGGACCTTCAGCGCGTCCGTGAATTCATCCAGGGGATGGCCCGACACATAGAGGCCCAGCGTCTCCTTTTCGGCGGCGAGGCGCGCGCGGCGGTCCATGAGCGCGACATCCTCCGGCAAGCGCCACTCCGCGCTGAGGCTCGCCATCTCGGCGTCGTCGAAGAGGCTCATCATGCCCTCGCCCGCTTCCGCGCCCGTGGCGGCCGCGGAGAGCGCATCGGGCAGGCCCTGGAGCAGCGCGGCGCGGTGGGGCTCCAGGCCGTCGAAGGCCCCGGCCTTGATGAGGCATTCCCACACTTTCCGATTCGCCTTCGTGAGATCCGTGCTCTTCAGCGCGTGGAAGAGATCCTGGAAGCGGCCTTCCGTCTTCCGAGCGTCGAGGATGGCCGTCAACGCCGCCTCGCCCAGGCCCTTCACGGCCCGGAGCCCGAAGCGGATCTGCCGGTCGCCGGTGATGGTGAAGTCCAGACCCGATTCGTTGATGTCCGGGCCCAGCACCGTGAGGCCTTGGTCGCGGCAATCCTGGATGTACTTGACCACATCGTCCGTGCGCTCGCTCTTGGTGGAGAGGAGCCCGGCCATGAACTCCACGCGATGGTTGGCCTTCAGGTAGGCGGTTTCGTACGCCACCATCGCGTAGGCCGCCGAGTGGCTCTTGTTGAAGCCGTAGCCGGCGAAGTACTCGATGAGGTCGAAGAGCTCGGACACCTTGCCCTTCTCGAAGCCGCGCTCCGCGCCGCGCTCGATGAACTTGGACTTCTCCTTCTGCATCTTCGCCAGATCCTTCTTGCCCATGGCGCGGCGCAGCATATCCGCCTCGCCGAGCGTGTAGCCCGCGATGGCGCTCGCGATCTGCATGACCTGTTCCTGGTAGAGGATCACGCCATAGGTTGGGGCGAGGATGGGCTCCAGCACGGGGAAGGCGTAGGTGACGGGCTCGCGGCCGTGGCGGCGCTCCACATAGGTGGTGCCCATGCCCGCGCCCAGCGGGCCGGGGCGGAAGAGCGCGTTGAGCGCGATGAGGTCGTCGAAACGGTCCGGGCCGAGCTGGCGGAGCAGCTGCTTCATGCCGCCCGATTCGAACTGGAAGATGCCATCCGTGTCGCCGTTCGAGAAGAGCTGGTAGGTCTTCTTGTCGTCGAAGGTGCGGATGGCCTGCATGTCCACGGGCTTGCCGCGGCGCTCGGCGATGTAGCCCTGGATCTTCTCGATCTGGGTCAGGGTCTCCAGGCCGAGGAAGTCCATCTTGAGCAGGCCCGCGCGCTCGGCCTCCGTCATCGTGTACTGCACCATCACCGTGCCGCTGCGCGAATCCTTGGCGAGCGGCGCGAACTTGGTGAGGTCATCCGGCGCGATGATGACGCCCGCCGCGTGGACGCCGGTGTTGCGCGCGAGGCCTTCGAGCTTGGTGGCGATGTCGAGGACATTCTTCACTTCAGGATCGGTGGCGTAGCGTTCCTGCAGCTTGTCGGATTCCCTCAGCGCCTGGCCCACGCTCATGGGCTGCCCCGGCACCTGGGGCACGAGCTTGGTGAGCTCGTTGGCCCAGGCGAAGTCCTTCTCGAAGACGCGGGCCACATCCTTGATGACGGCCTTGGTCTTGAGCTGGTTGATGGTGATGATGTTGGACACGCGGGCGTTGCCGTACTTCTCCGTCACATAGTCAATGACGCGCTGGCGTCCGTCGCGGCAGAAGTCAATGTCCACATCGGGCATCGTCACGCGCTCGGGGTTGAGGAAGCGCTCGAAGAGCAGGTCGTACTGCATGGGATCAATGTCGGTGATCTTCAACGCCCA
>CAZKIM010000011.1:2391-4900 GCA_964552855.1 uncultured Solibacteraceae bacterium
AGCGTGTGACCCGCAGGCACGGGGAAGGTGGGCGTCGCGGGCTTGCGCGTGATGGGGAAGAGGTCCACCTTCGCGGCGATCTCCAGCGTGCGCTGGAGGAACTCGGGATTCTGCGGAAAGACCTTCGCCATTTCCTCCGGCGTCTTCACGAAGAACTGGTCCGTGCCGAAGCGCATGCGGCGTTCGGCGCGCTTGAGGGCTTTCGTGCCGATGCAGAGCAGCGTGTCGTGGAGGTCCGCATCCTCGTGGTTGAGGTAGTGGCTGTCATTGGTGGCGACGAGCGGGATACCGGTCTTCTTCGACAGCTCGATCTGGTAGGGGATGATGTCCTTCTCCTTCTGGATCCCCTGGTCCTGGATCTCCAGGTAGAAGTCGTCGCCGAAGATGTCGCGGAACTCTCTAGCCACCTTCTCCGCCTGGTCCAGGCGGTTCTGGAGGATGCGCGCCTGCACCTCGCCTCCGAGACAAGCGGTGAGCGCGATGAGGCCTTCGCTGTGTTCCTTCAGCAGATCCTTGTCAATGCGCGGCTTGTAGTAGAAGCCCTCGGTGAAGCCCGCGCTCACGAGCTTGGAGAGGTTCGCGAAGCCGACGGCGTTCTTCGCCAGCAGCACGAGGTGGTAGCCCGCATCGCGGCTTCCACTCGGGTCCACACAGTCCTCAATGCCCTCTTCGCCGCTGGCGTTCTTGGCTTCCAGCTTCCGGTCGAAACGCGTGCGCGGAGCGACATAGACCTCCGAGCCGAGGATCGGCTTCACCGCCCAGTTGCCCTCCTTGTCCGCCGTCTTCTCGCAGGCGTCGAAGAGCTTCATCATCCCGAACATATTCCCGTGATCCGTGACGGCCACGGCGGGCATACCGGTGTCCTTGGCCTTCGCGACGAGGTCGGGGATGCGCGTCAGACCATCCAGCAGGCTGTGTTCCGTGTGCGTGTGGAGGTGGACGAAGGACATGGACCCATTGTCCTACCACCGCGCTGCGGAAAGGTAAGTCACGGAGAATCAGGTCGGATTGCACCGGGGATGCAGCAACGCCGCGCCAGAAAAAAGATGGCGCCTCGCGGCGCCATCTTTGGGGAATCAATCCGAGGTCACTGCGCTTGCGGGAAGTAGATTGGCAGGTTCTCAGGCCCGAACAGCTCCGACTGCGGCGGAACAAACGGGTGAGCGATCGGGTAGCCGTTGGAGCCGTCCGCGCCATCCGCGATCTTGCCCGTGGCGAGCCAGATGGCCATCTGGCGCTGCGCCGCGGGCGTGTTGGCCGACCCGTCGAGCAGCAGGCCATGGTTCGCGGGGGTCGCCGTGGTGCCGAACTGGAAAAAGCCCTGAGTGGGTCCAACGACCGAACCCGCCGGGTTGTCCGCCGCCACGGCCGCCTTGAAGGCCGAGTAGCTGCCACCGAACATGAAGGGCACGGCCGGAGCAGTGTCGCCATCCTTCAGCACCTGGGTGAAGCCGCCGCTGATGTCCGCCCTGAACTGCGGGGTGCGACCGCCGAGGGCATTCGCCCAGTAGTTCCCTTCCGCGTTGGGAATGACGGAATCACCCACCGCTTCCTGAGCGGCGATGCGGCCCGCGAGGCGCGAACCCCCACCCGTCGGCAGCGGACCCATCATCGTGGCGGGGTCCACGGAATCCGCCACGCTCTGGGCGAGGACGAAGAACTTGTTGTAACTGGGACTGCCGGTGGGCACGCCCGCGTTGGCGAGGCCCGCGTTCACCGCGCTCTGGAAGGCTGGGCTGTCATGGAGGATGAACGCCAATCGCGCGCCGGGAACGCTCAGGAAGGCCTTCATGCCCGAACCGCCAGTGGCGGCCGCGTTGCCCGCGAGGAAGACGGTGCCCACGATACTGCCGAGGCTCTGGCCAACGAAACGGTGGGTAGAAGAACCTGTATAGGGAAGCGCGTCCGTTTTCAAGGAAGCGGCTCCGCCCGAGTAGGGGAAGGCGGTTGGAACGGCCGTGGCGGCGGAGAGATGGGCCGTCAGGCTGTTCGAGTCCGCAGTGGGCTGATTGAGGATGCGCTCCAGGCGCCAGAGATCGAAGGCGCTGTCGTAGATGTTGGCGCGGGCCGTGAGGCTGGAAGGCAGCATGAAGAAGTTGCTGGCCCATTCGGCCTGAGGGCGTCCATTGCCCATGCCGGTGGTGACGGCGGGGGGCGTGAAGCTGCCGGTGCCGGGACCGAATCCATGGACGGCCTGGTCAATGGCGATCACCGCGTAGCCCGCGCGGCACGCGGTACTGGCGAGGCCGATGGCGTCTTCCTTGCTGCGGCCGATGCCATGCTCGAAGATCAGCACGGGCCAGGTGGTCGCGCTGCCGGTGGTGGGCACGAAGAGGACGAAGGGGACGGTGCGGGTCTGGTGATACCAGCCGCGCAGCACGCCGCCTCCATCGCGGAAAGGCATCAGCGTGTTGCTCCCGGGCGTCGTGCTGGTGCCGGGGTTGTAGATGCCGGTGACGCCCGTCTCGTTGCCGAGCGCCGCGCCCATATTGGCCTGGACGACAGCCGG
>CAZKIM010000011.1:5000-10796 GCA_964552855.1 uncultured Solibacteraceae bacterium
ACTGGATCAGGCTTGGTGTAACCCGTCGCCGTGGTGACCATGCGGCCGAGCACGGAGATCTGAGCGCGGCTCGTGATGCCCGTCGGGCCCGCGCCGTAGGCCGTCTGTCCGGAAACATCCGAAGAGCCATTGGCGATGAGGTCCCACATGACCTTGCGATAACCGGAGAAGACGATCTGGTTGCTGACCGTCACATTCCCGGCGATGGATTCAAGCTGGCCGGCGGTGGAAGCCCCCAACACAGCCGCGGGGTTGGTGGGATCGGACAGATCCCCGAGGTTCGTCGTATCGGTGGCGTAGGAGGTCGCGCCGCCTTTCACATACTTCTCGATGCCGAACACCAGGCTCGAGCCGATGGCGACGCCATTCGTGTCATGGACGCCGTTGGTGGCCACATACAGGTAGCGGGAGCCCGGCAGGAGCGGCACCTGCGGCATGAGGTAGACCTCCTTGCCGCTGGGGAGCATTTGATACGCAAACTGGGCGGAGACATCCCGGAACCCAAGGGTACCGTTTTCCGTGGAAGACGGATTGGTGGGGGCGTCAGGGAGTACCTGGAACACCTTCACGGTGCTGGCGTTCACCGTCGCGGGATCCACCGCGCCCGAGAAGGACATGTAAATGGGCGCGTTCACGCCGGACACCGCGTGGGTGCCGCCAGCCTCCTGCTGATTCAGCCACACGAGCGCCTTGTCGGGCGTGAAGGGCGTGCCCGCCACGGGCGTGAGCGGCGTGGTGACCGCGGCCGTGAGCAGCACATTGGGAAGTGGGATGTTCCCGGTGGACGGATCGAAATCCGCGCTCACCGCGCTCGTGGTGGACTTCGGATCGTTCGCGGTCGGATTCACCGAGCTGGAGGATGAGCCTCCGCCGCAGGCGAGCAGCAGCAGGAGCGGGGAAGCGAGCAGGGCGCCGCGGAATCGGGCGGGCATGGGACACCTCGTGAGAACAGACCGGGAAGGTGCCAAGAAGATAGCGCGGAAGCCTCTGGATTCCAGCAAAAAGCAAGGCCCCCGGAGCTTCCGGGGGCCTGACTTCGGGTAGGGTTTTCGATTATTCGGAAACCGCGAACACGACCTTCTCGTTGGTGAAGCGGCTCTTGTCGAGGATCTTCACCGTGGCGCTCTGCTTGTCGGGCGCGATGGTGAGGCTGTAGTGCTGATCCTTCACGAGGGAGCCGGGGACGACATTGACCTTGCCGATCTTCTTGAGGCCCGCGTCGGCGGCCGTGAAGGTCAGGGTGTCGTTGGAGCGCAGATCCAGCTCCTTGTCGAAGGCCTCGTTGGACCACTTCGCGCCGGCGCGATCCTTGGAGAAGACCGGGATGATGATGACGCCGGACTTCTCGAGCGCCTTGCGGTCGCCCACGATGTAATGCATCGAGTTCAGGTCGCTCTTCTGCTTCTCGGAGAGCGTCGTGAGGTCGTTCACCTGCTGGGTCAGGGTCTCCTTCTCCTGGGAGAGGGCGGCCACATCGTTGGTGAGCTGCTCCTTCTGAGTGGCGAGGTCGCCGACTTCTTCCTGCAGCTTCTCGTTCTGGGCGACGGCGGTGTCGCGCTCGCCTTCGATCTTGGCGCGCTCCTGGCGGTTCAGTTCGGAGGGGCTGATGCGCGCGTGGCCCTTGGCGACCCAGGTGCCGTACACGCCGTTGGAATAGAAGTGGTAGACCTCCATCCCGGGCGCCAGCTTGTCCATGATGTTCACATTGTCCACGAGCTTCTTGGCGTCCGACTTGGACAGGCCCTGCTTCTGGAGGAAGCGCATGGCGAGGCCGTAGTGGCTTTCACCGGCGCGGACGACATCGGGCTTGGGAAGCTCGGACTGGAGCTTCGTCAACTTGTCGTTCATGTCCTTGATCTGCTTGTCCTTGTCAATGACTTCCTGGAGCAGCGCCTGGTAGGAGCTGTTCTTCTCGTTCTTGATGCGGTCTTCGAGCGCCTTGCGCTGCTCATCGGTGAGCTGCATGGTGTCGGGGTTCGGCTGCACATCCGTCACCCCGGCCTTCTGGAGCGCCTGCTGCTGGGACTGACCCGCGGCCTGGATCTGCTGCTGGGTCTGGTCGGCCTGGGCCGCCTTCTCCGTCTGCTCTTTGATCTTGGCGTTTTCCCGGTTGCATCCGGGGAGGACGAGCACGGCGGCGGCGAGTCCCGCGACGAGCGCGTGGCGCGTGAACCTGAACATGGAAGCCTCCTGAGAGTTCGGATGGAAGGTCCAACCTTATCGGCGGGTCGCGGTCCTTTCAAGTTCCAAAAGCCGGGAAATTGCCACGGGTTTGTATGCCCTTCACGGCCCCAGGACAGACCGCACCGCGCGGAAACGCTCAAGCCCAAGGCCTTTGAACGCTTCCCTGAGGTCGCGAGCGCCCGCATACTGGAGGTCTTCCTTCCGCCCGCCGGAAGATGAGGAGCGCGCATGGCCAAGCTGGGACGCCACCTGTTCACCTCTGAAAGCGTCACCGAGGGGCATCCCGACAAGATCGCGGACCAGATCAGCGACGCCGTCCTGGACGCCGCGCTGAAGGACGATCCCATGAGCCGCGTCGCCTGCGAGACGCTGGTGACGACGGGCCTCGTGCTCGTGGCGGGGGAGATCACCACCAAGACCTACATCCCCGTGGCGCAGCTGGCGCGGGAAGTCGTGAACAGCATCGGCTACGACGAAGGCTCCAAGGGCTTCGACGGCCACACCTGCGCCGTCACCGTCACGCTGGACCGCCAGAGCCCCGACATCGCCATGGGCGTGGACACCGGCGGCGCGGGCGACCAGGGCCTCATGTTCGGCTACGCGACCACCGAGACGCCGGAGCTCATGCCCGCGCCCATCCTCTACGCCCACAAGCTCACGCGCCGCCTTTCCGAAGCGCGCAAGAGCGGCGTCCTCCCCTGGCTGCGGCCCGATGGCAAGAGTCAGGTCTCGGTGGAATACGATGGCGACAAGATCATCCGCATTGACACGGTCGTCATCAGCACCCAGCACGCGGAGGAGATCAACATGGAGACGCTCCGCGCGGAAGTGATGCGCGAAGTGATCCAGGGCGCCCTGCCCGCCAACCTGCTGGACAAGGACACGAAGTACCACATCAACCCGACGGGCCGCTTCGTCATCGGCGGGCCCATGGGCGACTGCGGCCTCACGGGCCGCAAGATCATCGTGGACACCTACGGCGGCGCGGGCCACCATGGCGGCGGCGCCTTCTCCGGCAAGGATCCCAGCAAGGTGGACCGCTCGGCCGCCTACATGGGCCGCTACATCGCGAAGAACATCGTCGCCGCGGGCCTCGCGGACCGCTGCGAGATCCAGCTCGCCTACGCCATCGGCGTCGCGGAGCCCGTCTCCATCAGCGTGGACACCTTCGGCACCGGCCATGTGTCGGACGACGCCATCGTGAAGGCCGTGCGCGCCGTGTTCAGCTGCACGCCCAAGGCCATGATCGAAGCCCTGGACCTGCGCAAGCCCATCTACCGCGCGACGGCGGCCTACGGCCACTTCGGCCGCCCCGAATTCTCCTGGGAGAAGACGGACAAGGCCGAGGCGCTTAAGGCCGCCGCCAAGTAATTCAGCGGAGCTTGTGGGCCTTGCGTCCGCCCAGGGCCTGGGCGGCTTCGGGCGCTTTCTCCACCAACAGGGAGGCGGCGAGGCAGATGGCGCGCTCGGCGAGGGCTTCGGCGCCCGCCTTCAGCGCGGTGCTGCCCTGCACCACTTCGTTGTTGCGCTCCATGTCCTCCGCGTCCCAGCCGCGGGAATGGGCGATGAAGGGGAACTGGGGCATGTGGTAGCCCAGCTCGGAGAAGAACATCTGCATGTGGCCCGCCACGGACTGGATGTTGTCCTGGCCGCCCATGATGATGAAGGCCGCGACCTTGTCCTTCAGCAGCACGCGGTTGCGGATCGTCACCTGGTTCTGCACGCAGTTCAGGCGCTCGGCCATGCGGTGGTAGAGGGCGCTGGCCGCGCCCCAGCGGATGGGCGTGGCGACGAGCACGACATCCGACCAGAAGACGAGGCCTTCGTAGACCTGGTCCATCTGGTCCGCCTCGTCCATCTGCGTGATGGAACAGGGCCAGGTGCAGGCTTTCGCGCTCTTGGAGTAGTAGCCCTCGCAATCGCGGAAGGAAAGGTCGCGCAGGCGGATCAGCTTCGTCGCGCAGCCGCGCTCCGCCGCGTGGGCCAGCGCGTCCTCCAGCAGTTTCTCCGACGCGGAGAAGCGGGGATGGCCCGCCGTCATGGCGGTGGCGCTGAGGCCCAGCACGCGGATGGGACCGGGCTCGCGCTCAAGGGGCCGCTCCAGCGGATGCGGCGGGTGGGGCTTGCGCGAGCGCGGCGTGGCGCTGGCGAGGTCCACGAGGACGCGACCGCCCTCCTCCTTCAGCGCGTAGCTGGGGACGCGGTCCTCTTCGAAACCCGGCTCGCCTTCGCCGGTGCGCCGGTGGAATTTCCAGTAGTGCCAGGGGCACACGACGAAGTCGCCTTCGAGCGCCCCTTCGCCGAGCGGCCCGCCCGCGTGGTTGCAGACGCCGGACAGGCAACTCAGCTCCCCGTCCTTGCAGAAGACCGCGAGGGGTTTGCCCTCCAGGGTCACGGCGCTCGCCTCGCGGCTCCGAAAGTCCGCCGCCGCGCCGAGGTCCACCCACTTCGGATCGGCCATGGGGCCTCCTTAACTCAGGCCCGCGCTCGCGGCCTTGACGCGTCCGACCCAGGCATCCCAGGCCCGCTGATCCAGTGGGCCTGGTTGCGGCAGGCGCAGGTTCGCGCGCATGGCGCGGTTCCTGGTCAGCGCCGCATCCACAGCGGGCGCGGGCAGCTTCGCGGCCGCATCGGCACAGGCGCGCACGCCCGCGCCGCTCTGGCAGACGAGCAGCCATTCGTGGCCGGCCTCCAGGCATTTCGATACGCGCGCGTTCCAATCCCAGGCGGCGCACCCGCCCATTTCGAGATCATCCGGCAGGAAGCGGCCCTTCACGCCCCAGGGGTTCTCCGCCACCTGGCCGCGGTCCAGGCTCGACGGCAGCTCCGAGAGCGGCGTCTTGAGGTGCGCCACCATCACGAGACGGTCGTCGTTGGACAGCGCCACGAAGGGTCGCGCGTTGCGGTCCACGCTCGCACGATCCGTGAGTTCCGGCAGGCCCAGGTGCGAATCCACCGTCGTGCCGCCGAGGCCGGGGAAATGCTTGAGGCACCCGCGCACACCCGTGGATTCCATCCCGTGGAGAAAGGCGCCCACCGCCGCGGCCACCTCATGCGGTTCCGCGCTCGCGGCGCGGTCGCCGATGCCCGCGTCCTTGTTGCCATCCCAGAGATCTGTCACGGGCGCGAAGTCCACATTGAAACCGAGCAGCGCGAGGCCTTCGCCCCAAAGCCGGCCCCAAGCTTCGCATCCGACCGCGCCCTGAGCGGTCCAGATGCGGCGGAGCGATGGCGTGTCGCCCACCCAGACGCGCAGGCGCGAGACGGCCCCGCCCTCCTGATCCAACGCGACGGCCAGGGTGCGTTCGCCGCTGAAGCGCCCGTGCAGCGCGTCCAGCAGCGCCTTGCACCGCGTGGGGCCTTTCGCGGAATCGGGATCGAGGTTGCGCGCGAAGAGGATCACGCCGCCCGGGCGCAGATCCTCCGGGACGCCCGGCGCATCCTGGCCATCAAAGCCCATCCACAGAAGTCCGTCGCTCACTCGCATGGCATGAGTTTACTTGGATTGGACGAAGGAAGAATCTCACCACGAAGACACCAAGGCGCGAAGAGGGAGTGGCTTAACTGTGATGAACGCTGATGCTCACCGATGGGGAGCATCAGCGTTCATCA
>CAZKIM010000011.1:10896-18740 GCA_964552855.1 uncultured Solibacteraceae bacterium
CTTCGTGCCTTCGTGGTGAATTTCACTTCGCCTGCGCCGTCCGCTCGTAGACCTTCGCTTCGACGAAGATGCGGAAGAGCTCCGGGTCCATGAGCCCCGCCTTCGTCTCCTCATTCAGGATGTCCAGGGCCTTCCCCACGGGGACCGCGACCTTGTAGGGCCGGTCGGAGGCGGCGAGGGCGTCGAACACATCGGCGATGGCCATCATCTTGCTCTGGGCGGGAATGGCGTCGCCGGTGAGTTTGCGCGGATAGCCGCGGCCATTGAGTCGCTCGTGATGGGCGTAGGCGATGGAAGGCACGCCGCCCAGCTCCTCCGTCCACGGAATCCTTTCCAGGAAGCGGAAGGTGTGGGTGACATGGCTCTCCACTTCGCGCCGCTCTTCGTCCGTGAGGCTGCCTTTGGGGATGCGCAGGGCGGAGAGGTCGCGGCCATCCACGAGGGGCTTGCGGTGCCCGCTCCAGTGCTGGAAGGCCATGCCGTCCAGATGGGTCAGCTCTTCCGCGGCCTCCTTGGGCAGCACGGAGGGTTCGTTGGATTGCTGGACGAGCGCGATGAGGCGCAGCGCCTCCGCCCGGCCCTCGGCTTGCAGGCCCTCCACAAGGCCCGCATCGAAGGGACGGCCTTCGCGCCAGGCCTGGAGAAGCGCCTCGACTTCCTGCTCCAGGCTCCGCTGATGAAGGCGCTGGAGCAGCACCTCGACCCGTGACTCTTCGAGCTTCTTGGCCTTCACGAGCACCTGCTCGCGCACGCCCACCTTGCCGAAATCGTGGAGCAGGCTCGCGTAGCGCAATTCGCGGAGCTGCCGCTCCGAGAGCCGGAAACCGCCCCAGGCGCCGCCTTCGCTGAGGTTCACCGCCTCGGCGAGCCCGACGGTGAGTTCCGCCACGCGGTGGCTGTGGCCCGAAGTCGTCGGATCGCGGGCCTCGATGGCCGCCACGGACGCGTCCACGAAGCCTTCGAAGAGCCGCTCGATGTCGTCCTTCAGCTTCACCGTCTCCTTGGTGCGCGCCTCCACGCGCCGCTCCAGGTCCTGCTGGTAGGTCTCGTTCTCGCGCAGCGCGTTGTAGTGGCTCAGGGCGCGGCCCAGGCTCGCTTCGATCTCGGCGAACTTGAAGGGCTTGGTGATGAAATCGTAGGCCCCGCGCTTGAGCGCCTGGATCGCGGCCTCGGTGGTGGCGAAGCCCGTCATGAGGATGGGAAAGCTCTTGGGATCGAGGTCGTGGAGCTGGTTGATGAGCTCGAGCCCCGACATGCCGGGCATGTTCAGGTCGGTGAAGACCACGGGAAAATGGCGCGCCTTCACCATCTCCAGCGCCTGCGCGCCGCTGCCGGCGCTCACGGCCTCGTGGCCCGCCTCCTGGAACGCCTCCACGAGCAGAGAGCGGAGGTCGGCCTCATCATCCACGATGAGCAGGGGGGCGGGAGTCGCGGTCACCGCGCCAGCATACTCCCTTCCCCGCTTTCTTACTGGACCGTGTCAGCCTCGACGACGATCTCATCGTCCGCGATTCGCAGCTTGGCCAAGCCGCCGGGCTTGAGGCGGCCCTCCAGGACGAGCCGGGACAGCGGGTTCACGACGGCCTGCTGGACGAGGCGCTTCAAGGGGCGGGCGCCCATCTGGGGATCCGCGCCTTCCTTCGCCAGCCAGGCCACCACTTCGTCCGGGATGTCGAGGCTGATGCGCCGGTGGCTCAACTGGGCCTCCAGCCGCGCGAGCTGGATGCGGGCCACGGCCTCCATGTCCGAAGACTCCAGGGCGCGGAAGGTGACGATCTCATCCACGCGGTTGAGGAACTCGGGCCGGAACACCTGGCGCAGCGCGGCCTGGACTTCCGACTGCGCGCGTTCTGGATGCCCGCCCGCGGCGAAGATGGCCTGGCTGCCCACATTGCTCGTCATGATGACCAGCGCGTTGCGAAAGCTCACGGTGCGCCCGTGGCCGTCCGTGAGGCGGCCATCTTCGAGCACCTGGAGGAAGAGGTCGAAGACCCGCGGATGGGCCTTCTCCATTTCGTCGAGCAGGATCACGCAGTAGGGACGGCGGCGAACGGCCTCCGTCAGACGACCGCCCTCCTCGTAGCCCACGAAGCCCGGGGCTGATCCGATCAACCGGGTGGCGTCCGCCTCGTGCGTGAACTCGCTCATGTCAATGCGGACGAGCGCGTTCTCATCGTCGAAGAGGAATTCCGCGAGGGCCCGCGCGACCTCCGTCTTGCCCACGCCCGTCGGGCCCAGGAAGAGGAAGGAGCCGATGGGCCGCTTCTCGTCGCTCAGGCCCGCGCGGTTGCGGCGCAGGGCGTCGGCGATGGCTTGAAGCGCCGGTTCCTGACCGACGACGCGCGCGCGCAGGCGCTCCTCGATGTGCAGCAGCTTGCGCGCTTCGCCTTCCATCAGCTTGTCCACGGGGATGCCGGTCCACTTGGCCACGACCGCGGCCACATCCTCCTCGCCCACTTCCAGGCGGAGCATCGCCGTGCCGCCTTCGGCTTCCGATTTCAGGCGCTTCTCAAGGTCGGGGATCTCGCCGTATTCCAGGCGGGAGGCGCGCTCGTACTCGCCCTTGGCCTTGGCCTGCTCCAACTCCAAGCGGAAATCCTCCAGCCGCTTCTGATCGGCGCGCATGGCTTCGATGCCCTTCTTGTCCTGCTCCCACTGGGCGCGCAGGCGCGTGAGCTCTTCACCCAGCTCCGCCAGTTCCTGCTCCAATTCCTTGAGCCGCGCGCGGCTCGCTTCATCCGTCTCCTTGGCGAGGGCCAGGCGCTCCAACTGGAGCTGCACCTCGCGGCGCTCCCGGAGATCAATCTCGATGGGACGCGAATCCACCTGCATCTTCACCGAGGCCGCGGCCTCGTCCATGAGGTCCACCGCCTTGTCCGGCAGGAAGCGATCGGGGATGTAGCGGCTGGAGAGCGCGACCGCCTCCACCAGCGCCGCGTCCTTGATGCGCACGCCGTGGTGGCGCTCATAGCGTTCCTTGAGACCGCGGAGGATGCTCACCGCGTCCTCGGTCGAGGGCTCGTCCACGAAGACCTGCTGGAAGCGCCGTTCCAGGGCCGCGTCCTTCTCGATGTGCTTGCGGTACTCGTCCAGCGTCGTCGCGCCGATGCAGCGCAGCTCGCCCCGCGCGAGCGCGGGTTTGAGCAGGTTGGCGGCGTCCATGGAGCCGCCCGTCGCGCCCGCGCCGATGAGCAGGTGCAACTCGTCAATGAAGAGGACGACGCGGCCCTCGCTGCGCTCGATCTCATCCAGCACGCCCTTGAGGCGCTCCTCGAATTGGCCCCGGTACTGGGTGCCCGCGATGAGCGCGCCCATGTCCAGGCCCATGAGCCGCACGCCCTTCAGGCTCTCGGGCACATCCCGCTTCACGATGCGCTGGGCGAGGCCCTCCACGATGGCGGTCTTGCCGACGCCGGGCTCGCCGATGAGCACGGGGTTGTTCTTCGTGCGCCGCGACAGCACCTGCAGGACGCGGCGGATCTCGTCGTCCCGGCCGATGACCGGATCGAGCTTGCCCTTCTCGGCGAGCTCGGTGAAGTCCTTGGCGTATTTCTGGAGCGCGGCGAAGGCTTCTTCCGCGCGCTCGTCCTCCACCCGCGCTCCGGCGCGGGCCTGCTTCACGGCGGCCTCCAACGGCTTGCGGTCGAGACCGTAGCGGCCGAGCAGCGCCTTGGTGTCGCCGCTCTGGGACGCGAGCCCGAGCAGCAGCGCGTCCGTGGCGAGGAACCGGTCACCCAGGGAGCGGCCCGCTTCGCTGGCGGTTTCCAACAGCTGCCGCAGCGCGGGACCAGCCTGAGGCTCGGCGCCGCCCACCGCCTTGGGCTGCTTGGCCAGAGCCTCGTCCACCGCGCTCAGGAGGCCGGGCAGCGCCTCCGCATCGGCACCCGCGCCTTCCATCAGCGGGCGCAGGCCCGCGGCGGGCTCCAGCAGCGCGCCGAGCAGGTGCAGGGGCAGGATCTCGGGGTGCTGCTGGCTCGAGGCCGCGTCCCGCGCGGCGACAAGGACTTCATTGGCTTTCTGGGTGAGGGGAAGGAGCGACATGGGACCTCGCAGGACTCTCAGGATCGTCCAAATATGATCTTTGTCAACTCATATTTTATTCATTTATATTCCCCTTTTTGAGTGGCCCCGCGCCCGGCAAGGCCTCGCTAAGCTTGATATTCCTCAGGGGATCCCCATGCGCCTGCATCCCGAAGCCGCCGAACGCAACGAACGCCTAAAGGGTCTGGCGCCCCAGGTGCTGGAGGCTCTGAGCCCCCTGGGCAAGCGCGCCTTTTTCCCGAAGGGCATCCCCTTCCAGGCCGGGCAGGCGGGCGGTTGCGCCATCAACGCCACCATCGGCCAGATCACGGACGGCGCGGGCAACCCCATCCCGCTGGCGCCTCTGGCGGAGAAGCTGAAGGGCCTGCCGCCCAAGGACGCCTTCCTCTACTCGCCCATCCAGGGCCGCGAGCGCGCCCGCAAGACCTGGCACGCGAAGCTCGTCGCCGAAGACGAGCGCGCGGTCGGCGTCGCGCTGCCCTCGGTCACGGCGGGCATCTGCAACGCGCTGAGCATGGCGGCGGATCTCTTCTTCTCGCCCGGCGACACGCTCACGATCCCCGACCTCTACTGGGACAACTACGAACAGATCTTCGACATGCGGCTTGAGGGCGAACGCGCCACCTACCCCTTCTACAACGCGGCCGGCGGCTTCAATGTGGAAGGGCTCCGCGCCGCGCTCGCCGCCCAAAAGGGCAAGGTCCACGCGCTGCTCAACTTCCCCAGCAATCCGAGCGGCTACTCGCCAACCCCCGCGGAACTGGAAGCCATCGCCGATGTGCTGGTGGAAGCGGCGAAGGATCGCCCCGTCGTCGTCTACTGCGACGACGCCTACCACGGCCTCGTCTTCGAGCCCACGGCCACGCCCAAGAGCCTCTTCTATTCGCTGCTGAACCGCAGCGAGAACCTCATCCCCCTCAAGTGCGACGGCGTCACGAAGGAGCTGAGCTTCTTCGGCGGCCGCGTGGGCTTCCTCAGTTTCGGCGTGAAGGCTGAAGCCGCCGCGATCCTCGTGGACAAGGCCATGAGCCTCGTGCGCGCCACCATCGGCAGCCCGGTGGGCCTCAGCCAGTACCTCATGGAGGAGGAATTGTTGGACCCGCGCCACGCGGCCGAGTTCGAGCGTCTGCGCGCGATCATGGAAGTCCGCTACCGCAAGCTGAAAGCCGCGCTCTCCGCGCCGACGGAGCATTGGACCGTCTTCCCCTTCAACGCGGGCTGCTTCTGCCTCATCGAGCTGCGGAAGGGCCTCGACGCCGAGGCCGTGCGCCAGGCCCTGATCAAGGACGAGAGCGTCGGCGTCGTGAGCCAGCAGGGCCGCTACCTGCGCCTCGCCTTCTGCTCCCTCAAGGAGGAAGCCATCGAGCCCCTCGTCCAAGCCATCGCCCGCGTCTGCGGAAAAATGTGAAAACCATCCACAGATTCCACAGATGGACACCGATTAAGTTCATCTGTGGAATCTGTGAAATCTGTGGATAGCGGTTCATGTCTACTCCCGTGATGCAGCAGTGGGCGGCGCTGAAGGCGGAGGCCGGCGACGCGATCCTGCTCACGCGCATGGGCGACTTCTACGAGATCATCGGCGAGGACGCGGTGAAGGCCGCCCCGGCGCTGGAGATCGCGCTCACGGTGCGGGGGCGCGGCACGGAGTCGGAAGCGCCCATGTGCGGCGTGCCCCACTTCGCCCTTGAAGGCTACCTGCCCAAATTGCTCGCCGCCGGATTCAGCGCCGCCATCGCCGAACCCACCGCCAAGCCGGATGAGGTGAAGGGCATCCTGCCCCGCGCCATCATCCGCATCATCACGCCCGGCACCTGGTTGGACGACGACGCGCGCTGGCTCTGCGCGCTGCACCGCATCGGCCCCCGATGGGGCCTGGCTCTGCTCCAGCTGGCCTCCGGCCAGCTGCGCGTGCTGCCGGGCGAAGGCGAAGAAGCGCTCGCCGCCACGCTGGAGCGCCTCGCGCCGAACGAACTGATCCTCGCCGAGGACGCGGCTTCGCCTTTGCCGGAGGCGCCCGTCACGCGCCTGCCGCAGTGGCGCTTCGAAGCATCGCGAGCGCGGCAGCAGGTGCTCAGCTTCTTTGGCTGGAAGCATCTCGAAGGCGTCGGCCTCGATCCCCACCCCGCCGCGCTGGGCGCGCTGGCGGCGCTGCTGGACGAAGTGGAGCGCACGCAGAAGGGCAAACCGGCCCATCTCCAGGGCGTGTCGCTGGAACTGGGCGCCACGGGGCCGCTGCTGGACGCGACGAGCGCGCGGCATCTGGAAGTCTTCGCCAATTCGCTGGATGGCTCCAAGGCCGGCAGCCTCCTCGCCCTGCTGGATGCCTGCCGCACGCGCATGGGCTCGCGCCTGCTTCGCGATTGGCTGGACCAGCCGCTGCGGGACCGCGACGCGCTGGAAGCCCGCTGGCGCCAGGTGGAATGGCTCACGGAGGACGGCCGCCGCGCGCCCGTGCTGACCCTGCTCAAGGGCCTTCCAGATTTCGACCGCCTTCTCGGCCGCGTGGCCCTCGGCCTCGCGACCCCGCCAGAACTGGCGAACCTCCGCGAAGGTCTCGCCCAGGCCACGCGCCTGCCGGCCCTGCTGGACGAACTCGGCTTTCTCGAAGACGCCGCTTCCCTGGGCCTCTGGGAGCGCGCCACACCCACCTGCGAGAGCCTGCGCGATGAGCTCGCGCGGGTGCTCGCGGAGGCGCCGCCCCTCGATCTCGAAAAAGGCGGGACGATTCGCGAAGGCGTGGACGCGGACCTGGACGCCACGCGCCGCCTGGCCCGGGACGCCAAGCAGGTGATGCTGGAACTGGAGGCGGAAGAGCGCGAGCGCAGCGGCATCGCCAGCCTCAAGATCAAGCACACGCGCGTCTTCGGCTACCACTTCGAGGTGACGAAATCGAATCTCGGCGCGGTGCCGCCCCACTTCATCCGCAAGCAGACCCTCGCGAACGCCGAGCGCTTCACCACCGAAAAGCTCATGGCCTTCGAGCAGCGCCTCCTCAGCGCCGAGACGGACCAGCTGCGGATGGAGACGCGGATCTTCAAGGCCCTGCTGGACTCCGTCCTCGCCGCGCGGGCGGAATTGACGGCCTTCTCGCACGCGTTGGCCAAGCTCGATGGGCTCGCCGCCTTCGCCGAACGGGCGCGGCACGGCGGCTGGGTGCGGCCGACCCTCGCGGACGACCGCGGCCTGTCCCTGACCGCCGCGCGCCATCCCATGCTGGAAAGCCGTCTCGGCCGCGAATGCATCCCCAACGACCTGGACCTGCCCGAAGCGCGGCCCATGGCCGTCGTCACCGGCCCCAACATGGGCGGCAAGTCCACCTTCCTCCGCACCGCGGCGCTGCTCGTCGTGCTGGCCCAGACCGGCTCCTTCGTGCCCGCGGAAGCCATGGCCTTTGGCCTCGTGGACCGCATCTTCACGCGCATCGGCGCGTCCGATTTTCTGCAGAAGGGGCAATCCACCTTCATGGTGGAGATGACCGAGACGGCTCGCATCCTCAACCAGGCCACGGGTCGGTCGCTGGTGATCCTCGACGAGATCGGCCGCGGCACTTCGACGCGGGACGGCCTCGCCCTCGCCGAAGCCATCGCGCTGCATCTGCGCGATCTGAAAGGCGGCGCGCCGCGCACGCTCTTCGCCACGCACTACTTCGAGCTGACCTCGCTGGGCGAAGATCCGCGCATCCGGAACCTCCATGTGGAGGTGCAGGAATGGGAGGAACAGCTCCTCTTCCTCCACCGCATCAGCGAAGGCCCCGCGGACCGCAGCTACGGCATCCAGGTCGCGCGCCTCGCGGGCCTGCC
>CAZKIM010000011.1:18840-23325 GCA_964552855.1 uncultured Solibacteraceae bacterium
GCCTTCGTCATCAGGTGCCAGGCGGCGGTCCAGTTGGAGTGGCAGTCCAGCAGCGCGCCGATGATGCCGCCGTTGAGCATTCCTGGGAAGGCTTCGTGGTGCGGCTCGGCCCGCCATTCGGCAATCACCGAGCCGTCGTCGGTCGGGAAGCTGCGGATGCGCAGGCCCTTGGCGTTGGCGGGACCGCAGCCGAAGCAGGCGTTGTGGGGGGCGAAGCGTTCTTGAAGACTCTGGCCGTTCATCGAAACACCTTGGGATTCACCCGCAGATTACGCCGATTGCGCGGAGGAAGCCCCGACCTTCGCCGCCACCCAGAGGAATTCGCGCCCCGCGCGACGGGGATGGCTTCGAGTGGCATCTCCGAAGAACTTCAGATCAAATCCCGCGCCGCGGATCAGGGTCTGCATCGCTTCCCGAGCGATCGCGAAGGGCGGACCTACGCGGTCGCCGGTGTCGTGAAAGGCCGCGCCCATCCAGAGGCCGCCGTGCCTGAGGCGGGCGCGCGTGGCCTGGGCATAGGCTTCCCGCCGCGCGGGCTCCATGGCCACGAAACAGGTGTGGTCGAAGACGGCGTCGAAGGGGCTGACCTCGGCCGTGAACCAGTCCTCCAGACGCCAGCGCACGGCCTCGCCATACCGCGCCCGGGCGCCCGCGATGGCCCGCGGCGCGATGTCGAAGGCCTCCACCCGGAAGCCGAGCCGGGCCAGCTCCGCCGCGTCGTGGCCGAAGCCGCAGCCAGGCACGGCGAGGCGCGCCCCGGCGGGCAGATCCACCTCTGTCAGCAGCTCGGCCAGGAGCGGCGTGGGGCCGTCCATGTCCCAGCCGGGACGAGCCTCTTCCTCGTAGATGCGGTTCCAATCGTCGCCAGTGCGGAACATCCTCCTAGAATGACGGAATGAAGCTGCTCCGCATCAACCATCTGGGAATCGCCTCGCCGGGCCTCGGCGACGCCATGGCGCGCATGGAGCGGCTCTTCGGCCGCGCGGCCGACCATGTGGAGGAAGTGCCGGAGCAGAAGGTGAAGACCGCTTTTTATGCGGTCGGCGAAAGCCACCTGGAATGGCTGGAGAGCACGGACCCGGAAGGCCCCATCGGCAAGTTCCTCGGCAAGCGCGGCCCCGGCATCCACCATGTCTGCTTCGAGGTGGACGACATTGACGCCGCCTGCGAGGAACTCGCGGCGAAGGGCGTGAAGATGATTGATCCCACGCCGCGGGACGGCGCGCACGGCTGCCGCGTGGCCTTCATCCATCCTTCGGAGATGGGCGGCGTCCTGGTGGAACTGAGCCAATCGGGGTCGGACCATGCGTAGATTCCTGCCTTTCGCGCTCACGGCCATCCTCGTGGCGGGAGATCCCACCTCCGCGCTATTGAAGCCCCAAGCGCCGCGAGCCTACGCCACGCTGCGGGAGCTGACGACGAAGATCGGACCGCGCCTCGAAGGCTCGGAGAAGGCGCACAAGGCCCACGCCTGGGCGCGCGCCCGGTTCAACGCGCTGGGTCTCGACACGGGGCAGCTCAGCTTTCCGCTCGCGCACACCTGGCATCGCGGCGTCGCGAAGGCGGCGCTGAACGATCACCCCATCCGCCTCGCCCAGTGGGGCTGGACGCCACCCACGGCGGGCGCGATCACGGCGCCGCTGGTGCTGCTGCGTTCGGCGCAGGACGCTGACCGCCTGAAGGACCAGCTCAAGGGCGCCATCGTGCTTGCCGGTGAACCCGCCCAGCGGCTGGATCCGCCCGAGATGGCGCCGCCCTTGAAGGAACATCGCGCGCCCGAACCGGACGAGGGGTTCCCAATAGATGATCTGATCCCCGCGCTCAAGGCCGCGGGCGCGCTGGCCGTGTTGACGGACTCAGGCAAATCGAAGGGCCTGCTCAACATGAACAGCCCCTGGAAGCTCGATCCCGGCGGCCTGCCCATCGCGTTCGTCGCGCACCCGGATTACGAGCGGCTGCGCGAATCGAAGGCCAAGCTGACCCTCGACCTCCGTGGCGATTTCGGCCCTGCGGGAAACGGCCTCGACACCTGGGGCGAGATCAAGGGGAGCGAGCACCCCGAGCAATGCGTGATCCTTGGCGCGCACCTGGACAGCTGGGATCTGGCGACGGGCGCTACGGACAACGGCGCGGGCGCGGCGGCCGTGCTGGAGGCGGCGCGGTTGCTCGTGAAATCGGGCTTGAAGCCGAAGCGCACGATCCGCTTCATCCTCTTCGGCGGCGAGGAACAGGGCTACCTCGGCTCCATCGCCTACACGGCGACGCAGCCACTGGACACGATCAGCGCCGTCTTCGTCATGGACACGGGCGCGGGCGCCATCAACGGCTTCGCGCTCCAGCACCGGCCCAAAGCCGCGAAGATCCTGCTGCCGCTCCTCGCGCCGCTCGCCCGCCTGGGCGTGACGGAAACGGATCTGCGCGATGAGGGCGGCACGGACCATGTGCCCTTCGATCGCGCGGGCGTCCCCGCCTTCTGCGCCGAGCAGATCCAGCACGACTACGCCGCCATCCACCACAGCGAGGCGGACACCCTCGCCCACGCGCGGCCTGCCGAACTGGAGCAAGCCGCGCAGGTCATGGCCTACATGGCGCTCTCGGTCGCCGACCTGCCTGAGCCGTTGCCCCGCGAACGCGGTCCGATCCCGAAGGAAGTCACGAAGGAAGCGCCCTGATGGCCAAGATCAAATTCCGCTCCAAGCTCTACTTCAGCGTCGGCGTCTGCACCGCCCTCGGCGCGGGCATCGGCGCCACCTTCGGCAACCTCGCCATCGGCGCCGGCCTGGGCGCGGCGCTCGGCGCCATCCTCAGCGCCGCGCCGAAACGCTGATCGCCTCGCTCAAAAGGGAACGCCATCCAGCCGCCCCATGCGGCCCGCGGCGTAGTCCGCCTCGGCTTGCGCCACCCGCTCGGGCGTGTCCATGACGAAGGGACCGGCGAACAGGATCTCGCCGCGCACGGGATCACCGCCAAGGAAGGCTAGCTCGACCTTCTCGCTGCCGCGCGCCGCGACCCGCACGCGATGGCCCTCGCCCAACAGTCCCAGCATCCCTGTGGCGAGGTCGGCCCCACCAAGGCTGGCGTCGCCTTGAAGCACATAGACTCCAAGTTCGGGAGCGGCCTCAAAATCGAGCGTCGCTACCGCGCCAGCCTCCACCTGCAAGCGCGCGAAGACGGCGCCGCCGCTCAAGGCCATCGGCCCCCGCGCGCCGTTCACGCGACCCGCGAGGACATGGAGGCGCGAGCCCGCCGCCGCCACTTCAGGGATCTCCGCCGCGCGAAAGGAGGCGTAGCTGGGTTCGACTTCCTTGAGTTCCGGCGGCAGGCTCGCCCACAGTTGCAAGCCGTGTCGGCCGCTTTGAGGCTGTTCGGCGTGGATCATGCCGCGTCCCGTGCGGATGAACTGCGCGTCTCCGGGCCCAAGCCGGTCGCGGAAACCCATGCTGTCGCGATGCTCGACGCCGCCCTCGAGAAGATAGCTCACGACCTCGATGCCAGCGTGGGGATGGGGCCGGTCGCCGATGCCGCGTGGGCTGCGATGACGGTAATGGTCCAGAAAGACGAACGGGCCCAGCGCGATCAGCTCAGCCTGGGGCAAGGCCCGGCGCAGGCGCATGTCGCCATCGTTGATGAGATCCTGAGAGTTCAGGATGCGTGTGAGGGCGCGGTCCACGGCAGCCTCCGTCAGATCTTCTCGAAGCCGCTTCCAAGGGCGCGCAGGCCGTCCTCCACATGGAAGGTACCGATGGTCCCCTGAATCTCCAGTGGCGCGACGCCCTTGCCGTGGGTCGTGATGCCGCCGCCCACTTCGATGGAGGTTGCGGAGCCGCCCGGCTTGAGGCTGAGCCCGATGGCGGAGAGGTTGACGATCACGCCCTTCACCAGGGAATCGCCCGTTCCGCCGAAGGTCTCGATGCCACGATGCACGGTGATCGCGCCCACCGGCTGGCTGATTTGGAGTCCCACGGAGCCATCCCCGTGGGTGGTGATGCGGTCAAAGTCCGCCGTCTGAACCGTGCCCGTATAGACATTGAAGCCCCGCGCGCCCTGGCCGAAAGTCTCGATGGGCGCCTGGACCTGGAGGTCGTTGACGATGCCGAAGTTCACGAACCCGATGCCGCTGGGGCCAAAGGAAGTGATCTTCTCCTCCGCGATCCAGCGGTCCACGAAGCCCCAGTTGTCGAGCACCATGTCGTTCACGCCGTAGGTCGTGACGGGGCCTTCGTTGCGGACCACATCCACGCGCGCGCCGTAGAGCGTGAAGACGCCGCCGCTGATGAGATCCGGCGTGCCGTTCGGGATCTTCGCGTCGCTGAAGACCGCGCCGGTCTCCAGGCGGGACACCAGGAGCCGCCCGCCCGTGTCGCCCGCGCCGCTCACGAAGATGCCGCCGCCCAGCACCGGCGCGCCGCTTCGGCCCGCGCTGAGGCCTCTGAGATCCGCCGTGATGGAAACGCTCTCATCGGCCTGCATGTTCCAGAGCGTGAA
>CAZKIM010000011.1:23425-26780 GCA_964552855.1 uncultured Solibacteraceae bacterium
GCGCACCTTGTCGCGGGCGAGGATCTGCACCTGGCCCTTGGTGACGAGATCCGCGAAGCGAAGGTGCCCGAGCCCATCCACGCCCGTGTCGTTGAAGATCGCGCGCCGGTCCACATCCGTCTCCAGGCGGAGTTCCTCGATCGCGTTGTCCCTAGTCACTTGGACGCCGTCCTGCCCGGCGGCGAAGGCGATCACGGCGCCCTCCTCTCCGCAGAGTTCCGTCCCCGGAAGCAGCCGGAAAGAAGGCGCGCCGGACAATTCGCCGCGCACCGTGATCCTCCGCGCGGTGGCGTCCGCGACGGCCGATATCAACGATTCCACCGATGAGACGACCTTCGCCGCGGATGCCATGGGTTCCTCCGAAAGAAACGCTCGGAGCATACACCCTTCAGCCGAGGAACCCCGAATACCAATGCCACAGGCCTGGGCCGAAGAAGACGATGAGGGGCGTGGCGGCGGCGAGGAAACAGCCGAAGGGGAGCATGCTCTGGCCCTTCGCGCGGCGCAGCACCATGAGGGGGATGCCCACGGCCGCGCCGAGCGCCGCGCCGCCGAAGAGGATGCCGAGCATCGGACCCCACCCCCAGAACGCGCCGAGCCAGGCGAGCATTTTGAAGTCGCCCATGCCCAGGCCGTCGGTCTTGCGCAGCGCCTTGTAGGTGGCGTTGAGGAGCCAGGGGCCGCCATAGCCGAGCACGAGGCCGAGGAGGCTCGCCTGCCAGGTGACGGCCTCGCCGAACAGCGTCCACCCCGGCGCGGGCTGGAGCCCGTTGTGCCAGAGGCTCGCCTGGAGGAAGTCCGTGAGCCCACGGCCGGCTTGGATCGTGATCAGCTTCTCCGCGAAGAAGAGTTGAGGCAGCGTGAACAGCAGGCCCAGCGCCATGAGCGGAAACTGGAGCACATCCGGCAGGATCATCTCGGTGAAGTCGGTGAAGAAGAGCACCAGCAGCGCGAAGCCGCAGAGCACCGCCTTCAGCCAGATGAGCGTCCCGAAGGGAAAGAGCCAGATGGAGCCCGCCAGGATCACGCCCCCGAGGGCCTCCACGAGCGGGTAGCGCACGGGGATGCGCCAGCCGCAGGCCGCGCAGCGACCCCGCAGCCACAGCCATCCGATGAGCGGAAGGTTGTGCCAGGGCTTGATGGGCGCCTTGCAGCTCGGACAGTAGCTGTTCTTCGTGACCACATTGCGCTCGGCTTCTTCTTCTTGCGGCAGGCGGTGGATGAGCACATTGCAGAAGGAACCGAGGATGAGCCCGAAGGGCAGCAGCACCAGAGAGAGCAGCCAGGGCGGCAGGTCGAGGAAGGGCATGGGCTAGAGTCTATCGGGCCTCGGGCTTCAGGCCACGGGCCTCGGGAAAAGCGGCAGAATGGAGGGCGGAGGCCCCTGCCATGACGCGCCGCGCCCTATTCGCCCTGCTCCTTGCCGTTCCCGTCCTGGCTCAAACGCCAGCGGAAAAGCCGGTCGTCAAGATCGTCACCAACTACGGGGCGATGACGGTGGAGCTGGATCCCACGGCCGCGCCGAAGACCGTCGCCAACTTCCTCCGCTATGTGAAGGAAGGCCATTACAAGGGCACGATCTTCCACCGGGTCATTGACGGCTTCATGATCCAGGGCGGTGGCATGACGGAGGACTTCAAGGAGAAGGCGGCGCACGATGGAATCGTGAATGAGACGGCCTCCGCCCTCGCCGCCGGGCTCCACAACACGCGGGGCACCATCGCCCTCGCGCGCACCTCCGACCCCAACAGCGGCGCGGATCAGTTCTACATCAACCTCGTGGACAACTCGGCCTCGCTGGACGCCGGGCAGTACTGCCCCTTCGGCCGCGTGCTGTCCGGGATGGAGGTCGCGGATGCCATCGCCAAGGTCCGCACCGGCTTCGCGAACGGGATGCCCAATGTCCCCGACTACCCGGTGCGCATCAAGTCCATCCAGGTCGTGGCCCAGCCGGTGACCCCGGCCAAGTGACGGGGCGCCCGCTGCTCCGCCCCGCCCTGGTGTGGCTCCTGGCGGGGCCGGCCATGGCGGTGGCCGTCCTGCTGGCCGCGTGCGTCGCCGTGTTCCGCGGCAAGCGGAAGGGGTTCTGGGCCATCGCGCCGGGCTACATCCGCCTCATGGCGACCGCGTTCGGGATTGAACGGAAGCTGGAAGGCTGGGAATCGCTGCCGGACGAAATCAAAAGCGGCGCGCCGGTGATCTTCTTCGCCAACCACGCCTCGCTGCTGGACCCGCCGCTGCTCATCTCCACGCTGCCGGATCACCCGGTCTTCATCGCGAAGAAGGAACTCGGTCGCGTACCCGTGCTGGGCCAGGCCATCCATCTCGCGGGCTTCATCCTCATTGACCGCGATCACCAGCGAAAGGCCTATGCGAGCCTCCGGGACGCCGCGCTGCGCATCCGCGCGGGACAGAGCGTCGCCATCTTCCCCGAAGGCACGCGGACCATGGACGGCCGCCTCCAGCCCTTCAAACGCGGCAGCTTCCACCTCGCGCTGGAAGCGGGCGTGCCGCTCGTGCCCCTCGCCATCCGCGGCGGGCGCGACATCCTGCCCAAGGGATCCTGGCGCACGAAGAGCGGACCCTATTCCCTCACCGTCGGCGAGCCGCTGGACCCTCGCGCGTTCGCCGATCCCGAGGCGCTCCGCACCGTGGCGGAAGCGCGCCTGAAGGCGATGCTTCAGCCCTCGTAGACCATGTACACATCCGCCCGGATGTAGTGGGACGCGCCGGGGCGGGGGCGGTGGTGGAAGCCGCTGGTTTCGTAGAGCGTGATGGCTGGTTTCAGGGCGCTGTTGGATTCCAGGAACAGCTCGCGGCCTCCCAGCCGCTTGAACTCGGCGATGACCGCCTCGATGAGCTTCCGCCCCAGGCCGAGCCCTTGGAAGCGCTCGTCCACCGCCATCTTCGTCAGCTCGAAGCGATCGCCCTCGGGCCGCAGGGCGCAGGTTCCGGCGATCTCGCCGCCGGTCTCACCGCGCACTCGGGCGAAGAAGATGCGCCCGCCGGGTTCGAGGATGTGCGTTTCGGGATTCGAGAGCACCTCGTCATCAAAGGGCTCGACCCGGAAGTACTTCTCCAGCCAGGCCACATTGAGCCGCTTGAAGTCCTCCCGGTAGCGGGACTCGAAGGGGATGATCTCGACCGGCTCCGCCATGGGGTGACTCTAGGCTTCCCGTCCCGGGACGGCAACCGGCCCTGACGCTTTGCTAAGCTCGCCTAAGCCGTTCCCCGCCCTGCCCCGTATCGCCCCTGTGCCGATCCTGTGCCCGGAGTTCCCGTGATCGCGTTTGACAGCCTGGAGGTCCGCTACCCCGGCGCGAAGGAGCCTGCCCTCAAGGGCATGAGCCTTTCG
>CAZKIM010000011.1:26880-31724 GCA_964552855.1 uncultured Solibacteraceae bacterium
CGAGGCCGCTCGGGACCGCGCCCATGAAGTCCTCTATTTCGTCGGCCTGGACGAAGCCCGCTACCGCGCCGTGAGCGGCTACAGCACCGGCATGCGCCAGCGCGTGAAGCTGGCCCAGGCCCTCGTCCATTCGCCGGAACTGGTCTTCCTCGACGAGCCCACCAACGGTCTCGACCCCGATGGCCGCCGTCGGATGCTCGAACTCGTCATGAAGGTCCACGCCGAGCTGGGCACGGGCGTGATCCTCGCCAGCCACTTGCTCGGCGATGTGGAGCGGGTCGCGGATCAGCTCGTCATCCTCGACAAGGGCCGCATCTCCGCGAGCGGCTCCATGGCGGGTCTGCGGCGAGCCCTTTCGAAGCGCGTCGAACTGCGCTTCCTCGATCCGCTCTCGCCGACGCAGGAAGCCGGGCTCGCCGACCTGGGCGAGCTGCATGAAGCGAGGAACGGCTACTACGACCTGGAACTGAAGGACGCCGATCCGCTCATCCCCTTCCGCTGGGCGGAAAGCCGCGGCGCCGTGCTCGTGCAGGTGACGCCCCGCCACGACCGCCTGGATGAAGTCCTCCTGCGCGCCCTGCACCCGGAGAAGGCCTGATGCCCATCTATGCCCCCAGCCTTCCGCCCAAGCCGGATCTGAGCCTCGGCCAGCACCCCGCCCTCGTCATCGCGCGCTTCGACCTGCGCCGCGTGCTGCGCCAGAAGCTGGGCCGCTTCTTCGGCTTCGTCTTCACCTTCCTGCTCATCTGGCGCTTGGGCTATGTGTACCTCTACTACCTGAAGGACCAGAACGCGGTGATCGGCCAGGTGATGAAGGCCGCCGCGCCGGTCCTGGCCCAGGGCGCCGCGTGGCACGCGGACATGCTGGGCGGCTGGCTCACCTACCTGCTCTGGTTCCTCGTGGCGCTCATTGGCGGCGGCCTCGTCGCGCGGGACACGCTCTACCGCGTCCGGCCCTTGATGTACGCGCACCCCGTGAAGCCTTCCGACTACTGGCTCGCCAAGCTCGGCCTTTCGTCGCTGGTGCCGCTCATCATCCTGCTGCTCTTCGCGCTGCTGCCCTGGTTCCTCTCGGTGGGCCTCACCGGCCTGCACGGCGTGATGTGGGCGAGCACGCCCCTGCGCCTCGTCCCCGCCGCGGTCATCATCGCGCTGCTGATGGGCTCCGTGGCGAGCGGCGCGTCGAGCCTCGCGAGCACGCCCCGCGCAGGCATCGCCTGGGTCATCGGCGTGGCGCTCGGGCTTGAAGCGCTGGGCGGCATGCTCTTCGGCCTGCTCGGTCACGCGGCGTGGCTGGCCATTTCGCCCATGAGCCTCACCGCCGAATGGTCCAGCCTGCTCTGCGGCGCGCCCACCGGCCGCTTCGGATGGGGACCGGCCATCATCGGCACCGTGGCGCACTTCACGCTGTGGACGCTCCTGCTCCGCAACCGGACCCAGCCTTCGGAGGCGGTGCTGTGAACCGGCTACCGGCTTCCGTCCACCGGCTTCCGCGCCGGGCTCCAGCATCCTGCACACGCCCCGATCTGCTTTCCCCGGTAGCCGGTAGCCGGAAGCCGGAGGTCCGGAAATGATCAAGCTCGAACGCGCCTCCCTGCGCTACGGCGCCGTCCTGGGCCTCAGCCCCACCAGCTTCGAATTGCCCGAAGGTGGCGGCATCGTCGGCCTGCTCGGCCCCAACGGCGCGGGGAAATCCACGCTGCTCCAACTGCTTTCGGGCCTGCTGCCCCCCAGCGGCGGCTCGGTGGAGATCTTCGGCCAATCGCCCTTCCGCAATCCGGCCGTGCTCGCGAAGATCGGCCTCGTGCCCGAAGGCGACCGCCTTCCCGTGGGCCTGAAAGGCCGCGGGTGGCTCCGCATGATGGGCCGCCTCTCCGGCCTCGATGGCGCGGAGCTGGAAACGGCGATGACGAAGGCCCTCGACACCGTGGGCATGAGCGACCGCGCGGACCTGCCCTTTCCGCGCATGTCCAAGGGCATGCGCCAGCGCATGCGCCTCGCCCAGGCGCTGCTGCACGCGCCGAAGCTGCTCATCCTGGATGAACCCTTCAACGGCCTCGACCCCGAATCCCGCCTCACGCTCATGGAGCTGCTGCGCGGCCTCGCGGATGGCGGCGTGCGGGTGCTCGTCTCCAGTCACATCCTCACCGAAGTCGCCCAGCTCACGGACCGCATCCTCTTGCTCTTCCGAGGGCGCCTGCTGGCGGAAGGCAGCGTCATCGAGATCCGCCAGTTGCTGGACCGTCATCCCGTGGAGCTGCGCCTGTCCGGCGAGGCCCGCGCGCTTTCCCGCTGGGCGGTGGAGCAGCCGGAGCTCGTGGCCCTGCGGCTCGAAGATTCCGCGGCCGTCCTCAGCATCCGCAACCCCCGCGACTTCCTGCCACGCCTGCAATCGGAGGCCGCGAAGGGCGGCCTGCCCATCACGGGCCTCGACCCGCTGGATCTCAACCTCGAAGCGGTGTTCCAGTACCTCACGAAGGATCACGCATGAGCGCCGTCACGCCCTTCCAGACCGCGCGCGCCCTCGCCGCGGGCTACGCGCCTCGCGTGCTCCAACCTCGGGGCTGGGTGCTCGCCGCGCTCGTGCTCGCGCCCGTGGGCCTCGCGCTCCTGATCTCCGGTCTCGCCGCCCTGCAGGGCCATCCGCTGCCCGCGAGCATGGCGTTGACGATCTTCCACGGCATCCTCGCCAAGGCCGTGTTGCCCATCATGGCGCTCATCGCGGCCTCCGCGGGCATTCGCGAGGACTTAGAGCAGCGCACCCTGCCGCTCCTGCTCACGCGCCCCGCGCCCGCCTGGGCGATGCCCTTCGGCAAGGGTCTGCCCTGGTTCGCCTGGGGCGCCGTCTGGCTCATCGTCGGCGCGCTCGCCTTGCAGATCCTCGGCGGCGATAGCGACCTGCTGCTCGGCCGCGTCGCCGCGCTCACCACCGCCTGGTGGGCCATGCTCGCCTTCGTCTCGCTGTTCGGCCTCCTCTTCAAGCGCGGTACGCTCTGGGCGGCGCTCTGGCTCTTTGGCTGGGAAAGCCTCACGGCCGTCTTCCCGCCCTTCCTCCAGCGCCTCACCTTCACGCACTACATCGAAAGCCTCGCCGGCAGCCGCGGCCACAGCGTCAGCGCCACCGAACTCCTCGCTCAAGTCCAGGTGAACACCGCGCCCTGGCTCGCCTTCCTCATCCTCGTCCTCGTCGGCCTCGCCTTCTGGGCCGCCTGCGGCTGGAAGCTCCACGCCACACCGGTTGGGCTCGCGGGAGTGGAAGCGGAAGGTTAGCGGTTGATCCTCACCGTCCAGCCTGAGGTGGAGCCCAGGCGCTCGGCCACGACCTTGCCCAGCACGCGCGCTTCTTCCGCTCGGATAGCGCGAGGGGACCGATCCCCAAGGCTAGCCAAGGGCTGGAAGGTGGTCAGCATGTCCTCGCCATTCAGGTCCGAGACATAGGTTCGGCTTCCATCCGCGTAGCTCAGCTTCCCCCGGACGAGCAAGGGCAAGTAGCCGAGGCGGTCCAATCGGTGCGCCTCCACCTTGCGGTCAATGTAGCGATCCAGGTAGCTGTTGTTGAGGCCATTTTCGTGGGCGTTCGCCTGAGGATCGCGGGTGAGATGGTCGAGCACGCCGTTGACCGTGGAATCCAGGAACCACCCCGTGAGGAGGCCACCCTTCGGAGGGTAGGCGGCGAGCTGGAGGGCCTTGATCTCCACCTTCACCAAAGGGCCATCCTCGATGGGCGCGGAAGTCGGCTCACCCAAGGCGGCCGTGAGGTCCGCGCGGATCGCGGCTTCATAGGTCGCGCGGAGCTCTGCCCGATCGGCATCGGAGAGGCCCGGCAAGTCGTCGTGGAAGACGATCTCCACCGCGTACTGCTGGTGATGCGAGGCGATGCGCGCCTGGGGCGGCTCGCAGGCGACGAGGGCCAGCAGGGCGATCACGGCGATGGCGAGGCGCATGGCGACTCCAGGGGCGCGGAGCCGCGCCAATCCTCCAGAATACTGCCCGCGGCCCTGGTCCGTTAATCTGGAGGGATGCCCGAACCCTTCCGTTCCGCCGCGCCCGGCGGCCCCGAGCTTCTCATCGAAACCCTGCCCCACGCGCGGAGCGTCTCGCTGGGGTTCTGGGTCCGCCGTGGCTCGCGTCATGAAGCAGCCCACGAGGAAGGCCTGGCCCACTTTCTGGAGCACACGGTCTTCAAGGGCACGGCCAGCCTCCCGACACCAGATGAGGTCGCGGAGGCCACGGACCGCCTGGGCGGCCATGTGGACGCCTTCACGGGCAAGGAAGTCGCCTGCTTCTACGGTCGCGTGCTCGCCGATCAGCTTCCCGACCTCGCGCACCTGCTCGGCGAACTCGTCACGAGCCCGCGCTTCGATGAGGAAGAACTGAAGCGCGAACGCGGCGTCATCCTCGAAGAAATCGCCATGAGCGAGGACCAGCCGGACGACTGGGTGAGCGAACTCTTCTACATGGATTTCTGGAAGGACTCGGCGCTGGCCCACCCCATCCTGGGCCGCCGCGACCAGGTATCGGGCTACGGCGCGGAGTCCGCGCGGGCCTTCTTCCGCGACACCTATCGCGCGGGCAACCTCGTCATCGCCGCGGCGGGCGCGGTCACGCCGGAAGCGCTGATGCCGCTGCTGGAGCCCATCCTCGCCCAGCTTCCGAAGGGCGGCGGCGCGGAGCCCAAGAACGAAGTCGCCACACGGCCCTTCCTGCTCAACGCGCCGAAGAAGGGCCTGCAGCAGACGAACCTCGTGCTGGGCTTCCCCGCGCCTTCGCACACGGATGGCGACCGCACGGTGGTGAGCCTGCTCAGCCACATCCTCGGCGGCGGCATGGCCTCGCGGCTCTTC
>CAZKIM010000012.1:0-17761 GCA_964552855.1 uncultured Solibacteraceae bacterium
GAAGAGGGCCGCGTGCGCGGCCCTCTTCATTCACCCCGCTTGGGGAACTGCCTTCGGTAGGCTTCCTCGGCGTATTCGCTGGGGGGGACGCCGAAGCGGCGCTTGAAGGCGCGGGTGAAGGCGCTCGCGTCGTAGAAGCCAAGCAGCTTTGCCACATCGCTGGGGCGCTCGCCGTTGGAGAGCATCTGCACGGCGCGCTGCAGACGGCGCTCGATGAGGTGCTGGTGCGGCGTGGTGCCCGTCGCCTCGCGGAAGAGGCGGATGAAGTGGTCCGGCGTGCAGCGGGCCATGGTGGCCAGCTCGGGCACGGAGTTCTTGCCGCCCAGGTGGCCTTCCATGTGATCCAGGACGAGCTGGAGCGTGGAGCGATTCAGCCGGTAGGGGAAACGGCCCCGGTCTTCCTTCTCCGTGAGGCGCGAAAGCTCCGCGCCGAGAAGGATGAGGAACAGCTCGCGGGTCATGAGCTGGATGCCGTCGGGATCCTGGATCTCGGTGGTGAAGATGTGGAAGAGCTGCTTGAGACTCTGGCTCCGCAGCACCGCGAAGCTGGCCTCCTGCCATTTCCGGGGCGGGTTCTGGAGGGAGCCGAGCAGCGGCTCGGGGAAAGGGCCTTCCAGGTGCAGGGCGTTGAAGCCGAAGGGCACCGCCGGCTGGTGGCGGTGGAGGCTGTGGCCAAAGCCCGGCAGCAGGAGCGCCAGGTCGCCGCGGCGGATGACGCCTTCCTCATGGTTGTCGTCACCGGTGCAGACCCGCACGGCGCTGGAGGGCTGGATGAGCACCCAGGCATCCCGCGTGGGCTGCGCCTTGGCGGGCACAGGATCCTTCTTCAGCGCCACCATCTTGAGAGGGCCGCTGGTCTGGATCAGCAGGTTCTTGGTTTCCTGGTCGCTCATGGCTCGGAGAAAAGCGGGGTGCCCGGCACCCTCTCCCGCAAGGATAAAAGGAAAAACCCTGTCCGGCTGGCAAAATTTACAGCCGTGTCCCAAGTTTTGCCGCTGTTCCGCTTGTAAAAAGGATCAGGCGGGCGCCAAGGCCTGGGCCAGGCTCCGGAAGATCCCCAGGCCGTCCTCGTTGCCCAGGAGCTTTTCCACCGCCCGCTCGGGGTGGGGCATCATGCCCAGCACATTGCCCTTTTCGTTCACGATGCCGGCGATGGCGTTCATCGCGCCGTTGTCCGCGGAGGTCTCGCCCACCGCGCCATCCGCGTGGCAGTAACGGAAGGCCACGCCGCCCCGGGCTTCCAGGGCTTCGAGCCCGGCGGCATCCAGGGTGTAGTTGCCATCGCCGTGGGCTTCGGGAATGCGAATCACCTGGCCCGCCTTGAGCGCCTTGGTGAAGGGCAGGTCGGCGCGCTCCACGCGGAGGTGGACCTCCTTGTGGATGAAGCGCAGGGTCTGGTTCTTCAGCAGCGCGCCGGGCAGAAGCTGGGCCTCGCAGAGGATCTGGAAGCCATTGCAGACGCCGAAGACGAGGCCGCCGTTTTCCGCGTGGCGCTTGATGTCGGCCATCACGGGCGACAGCGCGGCGATGGCGCCGCAGCGCAGGTAGTCGCCGTAGCTGAAACCGCCGGGGATGAGGACGAGGTCCGTGCCCGCAGGGAGAGAGGTTTCCTGATGCCACACGGGCACCGCGTCCCAGCCCATGACCGCGCCGCAGGCGTGCAGCGCGTCGTGGTCGCAGTTGGAGCCGGGGAAGACCGGAACGGCGACCCGCATTAGCCCACCACCTCGATGACCGCCTTCTCCATCACCGGATTCACGAGGAGCTTGTCGCACATGGCCTGGGCCTGCGCCTTGGCGGTCTCGGCGTCGGAGGCGGGCACCTCGAACTCGATGAGGCGGCCGACGCGGACCTTGTCCACGCTGAAGCCGAACCCATGGAGGCCCTGCTCCACGGCCTTGCCTTGAGGATCCAGAATGCCGCCCTTGAGCTGCACCGCCACACGCACCTTCATGGAGTCCTCCGAACCTCCATTTTATAAGGAAACGCGGCCCGATTCCCGCGCTCTTTACGGTCCGTGAGGCCAGGGGCCACGCCTAGGCCGCCGGGCCGGGCTCCGATCCCTTGCGCGCAGCCACATCCCGCCGTTCCGCGGCCATGAGCAGCAGTTCCTTCAGGGGAAGGTGGATGCTGCGCTCGACCTCGCGCTGGGGGAGGAAATCAATCCGCGCGTCATCCCAGGCGAGCACTTCCAGCGCGGCGGTCTCGCCGTGCAGGCCGCCGCATTCCGCGTGGATGAGGAATCCCCGCTGGAAATAGAGGAGCCCCGCGCGCCCGCGATCCTGCACCCGGACCAGGCAGTTCTTGCGCTCCCAATCCAGCACCTGCAACAGGCTGGAGAGCTGGATGCCCTCGATGTGCCCCGTCGTGCCATCGTCCAGCAGCGTGTTGATCTCTTCGAGCAGCGCCTCTGGCGCCGCGTCGCGGCCGAGCATCCGCACCGGCCCCGCCTGCTTCATGCGGCGCTCCACCGCCATGGTCGGCGTGCGGGTGAGGCCCAGCATGGCCAGGTCCGGCGCCTCGCCGTGGATCTCGCTGAGCAGGTGGTAGGAGTCCCAGGTCTTGGCGTCCAGATCCAGGATCGCGACGGAGACGCGCCGCAGCCGCAGTTCGGCCATCGCCTCGAACCCGTTCCGGGCGGACGCGATCTGGAAGCCATCCTGGGACCGGCACGCTTCGCGGAGGAACTCGTGGAAATCGGCGTCCTCGGACACCGCGAGCACGCGTTTCATCGGGGCTCCTCAGCGGCTAATCAAAGCCGCGGGGGAGCCCCGTGTCAAAGAAGAACTTGGCTGGATCTGCTGATCAGAACGCGATCTGGAACGCGAGCACCGCGCTGTCGCCGCCCTGCTCGCCGGTCTGACCCGCGCCCGGCGCGAGGAAGTTCTTGGAGCGGTGGATGTAGTTGACCTTCAGGTTGGCGGCCTTGATGACCTTGGGGTTGAAGGCGTAGGTGTACCCGGCGGTCACTTCGGTGTACTTGGGCGTGTAGTCGCCACCGCGGGAGACGCCGGGCGCGGACTCGGTGTAGGGATCATAGGCCGTGGTCCAGTCGCCGCCCTGGTTGTAGTCCATCGTGTCGTAGCGCAGGGCGAAGGTGTGCGCGCCCGTGGTGTAGGCGGCGGTGGCGTAGTAGCCGAGGAACTTCTGATCGAGCGCTTCACGCTTGGCGGCGCCCGCGGCCTGTCCGAGGGAGGGCGCGAGGCGGCCGAGCTTGCCCGTGGCGACTTCGCCATCGAAGTGCCAGCCGTTGTGGTCGTAGGCGTAGTAGGCGCCCGCCTGGAAGGCGCGGTCCTTCTCATTCAGTACCTCGGCGCTCGTGGGGGCCTTCGGGCCGGAGAAGGTCAGCGCCGTGAGGCTGCCCTTGTCCGCCTGATCCGTGCCGCCCTGGAAGGCCCACACGCCGAATTTCTGCGTCTTGCCCGCGTTGAAGTCCACCCGGAGAGAGAAGTCCTTCTGGGGGTTCACATCGTTCGTCTTCCCGGCGGTGGCGTCGTTCATGCCATTGAAGACGCCCGCGCTCACTTTGGTCCCGAAGGCCTCGTCCCCGAAGGCGTAGGCCAGGATGACGCCACGGTCGCGCTTGTCGCCCAGGCGGCGGGCGAGCTGGCTGCGTTCCGCGAGGATGAGCGAAGCGGAGCTGGTGAGCCCTTCATAGGTGCGGAGGTTCTTGGTCTGGCCCGCCTTCGCGCTGAAGGCGCCGTGGGTGTAGGCGAGGTAGGCGTCCTGGAGGATGGACGGGTTCGACGGATTGGTGGAGACGCTCGGGTCGAAATTGATGAAGTAGGTGAGGCCATCGAGGCTGGGGACGGCGCCCGACACATTGAGTTCCGCGCGGCGGAGCAGGAAGCCGTTCTCGGTGTAGTTGCTGGAGAGGTCGTAGTACTTGTTCCCGTTGGTGGTGGCGGCGGCATCGTCGCGGAGGTTGCTGTCCAGCATCTGCGTGTACCAAACCTGGAGGAGGCCGCCCACCTTGGGCGTGGCGTCCTGAGTCGTTGCCTGGGCGACCGCGGGCAGGGCCGCGACGAAGAGGGCGAGGGGCGCGAGGAAGGTGCGCTTCATGGAGTGCTCCGAAGAAGGGGAACCGTGCATCCGGTCCCGCTTAGGTTCCCGGGCCGGTGTGAACACGCTGTGACGGCAGGGGACCATTTTCTCGCCGCGAACGGGGTCACAGATCCGGACGCCAGAGGTGGCGGCCGAGGCCTCGGATCACGCCGCGATCATCCACTTCGATCTTTTCGCGCCGCAGCCGCCGCAGCTGTTCCAGCGCGCTGAGCTCGCGGCCCTTGCTGGGGATGTAGCCAGCCGCGTTCACGACGCGGTGCCAGGGCAGCTTGGTGCCTTGGGGAAGACCGGACAGCACCCAGCCCACCTGCCGCGCGCGGCCTGGGAAGCCCGCCAGCAACGCGACCTGGCCGTAGGTGGTGAGCTGGCCCTTCGGGATATCGGCGACCACGGCCAGGACCGCCTCGCGGAAGGGCGGGTCCGACCGCTTCACGCCTGGTTTCATGCCTGGACGGGCCGTTCGGCGGCGGGAACGCGGGAGCGGAAGCCGCCTTCGTAGCTGTGCCAGTGGGTCAGGTCCGTCTCGGGCCAGGCCCAGCACCAGTAGCCATCGCCGCTATCGAAATCCACGAGCCAGAGTCCCTTCACATCCGCGCCGAGGGCCTGGACGGCCTCGGACCAGGATTCGATGAGGGACTGGATGCGGGCCTTCAGCTCTTCCACCCGCGCCGCGTCGCCCGCGGCTTCGGCGGCTTGAGTCTCCCGGGCCAGGCTCGCGGCCAGGAGGTAGACCGGCTCCGTGAGGCGCTTCACCTCCGGCATCCGGCCTTGGGCTTCTTCCAGCGTGAAGGTGCGAGCCATTCCAACTCCGATGTTCCATGATAGTCCGATGCGCGTATTGCCCCTGCTGCCTTCCGGCGCCGATCCCGCTCCATGGGCGGCCACCCGGGATGTGGAGCTGGTCTGGTCGGGCCGCCTCCACGGCGCCTGGCCCGCCTTCGCCCGCCAGGGCGGCGTCCACGCCCTCCATCTGCCGGAAGGCGCGACGCTGGACACCGCGCAGGAAGCACTGGCCCGCTGCCTGCCCCTGGGCTTCGACTTCCTCGTGCTGCCCGTGGCATCGCCAAGGAACCGCAAGGCCGCCTTCGCCTTTCTGGGCGTGGTGGAGGCGCTGTTGGAAGCCCTCGCACCCAAGGGGCTGAAGCTCACCATCAAGCCTGGTCCCGGCGCGGAATCGGAGCTCGCGAAGCTGCTCAAGGAATCCCGCGGCGAAGCGGTGGGCTTCTGCTGGCACGGCGGCGTGAAGGATCTGGCCGCCATCGAGGACCGGCTGTTTTGCGCCGTGGGTTCGGAAGCGGATGATCTCGAACCGCTGCGGACCTTGGGTTACCGCTGGAACCTGGCGATGCCGACCGTGGATCCGGCGGCCTTCGCGGCCGGCAAGGCGGCGGTGGAGTCCCGCTTTCCCGCCGTGCTGTTTCCTTCGGAGCTGCCGACCCATGTGATGGGAAGGCCCGTGGTGCCGGATCCCGAAGTCCGCTTCGCGCGGCCCTCCCATCGCGAGGAAGACCGTGGAGAGAAACCGTGACCACGCTCCTCGTCATCGCGGGGGAGGCCAGCGGCGACCTTCACGGCGCGGAGCTGCTGGAAGCGCTCAAGGCTCGGCGTCCGGACCTGCGCGTCGTCGGCATCGGCGGCGATCTCATGGCGCCGCACATGGACCGGATGCTCGCCCATGTGAAGGACATCGGAGTGGTCGGCTTCATCGAGGTCATCAAGCATCTGCCCGCCTTGAACCGCCTCTTCAAGGGGATCCTCGCGGCGGCGGATGAAGAGGACGCCGCCGCCGCGCTCTTCATTGACTACCCGGGCCTGAACCTGCGGCTCGCGAAGGCGTTCCGAAAACGCCGCCCCGCCATGAAGCTCACGCAGTATGTGTGCCCTCAAGTCTGGGCCTGGAAGAAGGGCCGCATTCCCGAGCTTGGGGCCACGCTGGACGCGCTCTACTGCCTCTTCGACTTCGAACCCGCGCTCTTCGCGGGCTACGCCGTGGATGCCAAGTGGGTCGGCAATCCGCTCGTCGAGACCGTGAAGCCGGAAGTGGACCGCGCGACCTTCTTCGCGGAGACGGGCCTCGACCCAACGCGGCCCCTCGTGGCGTTGCTGCCGGGCAGCCGCGCGTCGGAAGTGTCGCGCCTTCTGCCGCCCATGGCGGACCTCGTGCGGGACTGGGAAACCGCGCGTCCCGAGGTCCAGTGGGTGCTGCCCATCGCGCCCACGCTGGACGAGGCGTTCATCGCGTCGTTTCTTCCGGGCCTGCCCGTGACGCTGGACCGCCGCAGCTACGCCGCGCGGGCCTACGCGGACGCTGGCATAGTCGCCAGCGGCACGGCCACGCTGGAGACGGCGCTGCTCGGAACGCCCTTCGCCATCGTCTACAAGCTGAACGCCCTGACGGCCTTCGCGGCGAAGCGCCTCGTGAAACTGCCCCGGGTGGGCCTCGCCAACATCGTCGCCGGGAAGGAAGTCGCCCCGGAACTGTTGCAGGACGAAGTGAATCCCGCGAAGCTCTCCTCCGTGCTCGCCTTGCTGCTTGAACCTGGGGAATCCGCGCGCCGACGCGCGCTCCTCGCCACCGTCCGTCCCCACCTGGGCGAACCCGGCGCCGCCGGGCGCGTCGCCGCCGACCTTCTTTCGAGGCTGCCATGAAGCTCCGTCCGTTATCCCTCCTCCTCGCCGCGTCCGTGCTTTCCGCGAACGCGCCCAAAGCCGACGCCAACGCGCGGCTCGACAAGTTCATGGATGGCTACTGGCAGTATGTGCTGCGCACCTCGCCGGAAACGGCGACCTACCTGGGCGACGCCCGCTACAACGACCGGCTCACGGATGTGTCCCGCGCGGCCACGCTCAAGGACTACGCGAAGCAGCGCGAGTTCCTCGCCAAGACGATGGCCTTCAAGGACGCGGAGTTGGACGGCGATCACCGCCTGGACAAGGAGCTGCTGGCCTACCAGCTGAAGCTCAACCTCGAAGGCGAGCGCTTCAAGGGCTGGGAGATGCCGCTGAACCAGATGGGCGGGCCGCAAGTGAACTTTCCCCAGCTCGTCTCCGTCCAGCCCTTCAAGACCGCCAAGGATTTCGAGAACTACCTGGCCCGTCTGCGCGCCTTCCCCAAGGTGATGGACGACACGATCACGAACATGCGCGCGGGCGTGAAGGACGGCATCACGCTGCCCAAACTGCTCACGGACGATGTCATCGCTCAAGTGAAGGGCATGGTGAAGGACGACGCCATCGCCAAGGTCTTCCTCGATCCGCTGGACCAGCTGCCGAAGGACCTGGACGCAGGCACGAAGGCCAAGCTGGAGGGCGATATCCGCGCCGCCGTGAAGGGCGGCGTGATGCCCGCCTACGGTCGCCTGCTGACCTTCCTGGAGAAGGACTATCTGGGCGCCTCCAAGGCGAATCCCGGCGAGTGGGCGCTGCCCGATGGCAAGGCGCGCTACGCCTACGATGTGAAGGCCATGACGACGACGGAGATGACCCCCGCCGAAATCCACGCCATCGGCCTCAAGGAGGTCGCCCGCATCGAAGGCGAGATGACCGCCATCGCCAAGAGCCAGGGATACTCGGATCTCGCCAGCTTCCGCGCCTTCCTCGCCAAGGACGCGAAGCTCCATCCCAAGGACGGCGCCGAGCTCATCGCGCGCTACAGCGGCTACCTGGATGGCATGAAGGCGAAGCTGCCCGAGTATTTCGGCATCCTGCCCAAGGCGCCCCTTGTCGTCATGGCGACGGAGCCCTACCGTGAGAAGGACGCGCCCGCCGCTGAATACCAAGGCGCGACGCCGGACGGATCGCGGCCCGGCCGCTTCTATGTGGACACCTATCAGGCGCAGGATCGCAGCATGCTCTCCTGCGAAAGCACGGCCTACCATGAGGGCCTGCCAGGCCATCACATGCAGATCTCCATCGCCCAGGAATTGAAGGGCCTGCCGGAATTCCGCAAGCAGGGCGGCAACAGCGCCTATGCCGAAGGCTGGGCGCTGTATTGCGAAGGCCTCGGCAAGGAGATGGGCTTCTACACGGATCCCATCAGCGATTACGGGCGCCTCAGCGACGAGATGCTCCGCGCCGTGCGGCTCGTGGTGGACACGGGCGTTCACGACTTGCACTGGACCCGCCAGCAGATGGTGGACTACTTCCACGCCCACAGCTCCAACGACGAGGTGGAGATCCAGGCCGAGACCGATCGCTACATCGCATGGCCCGGCCAGGCGCTCTCCTACAAGGTCGGTCAGCTCACCTTCCTGCGCCTGCGTGAAAAGGCCAAGGCCGAGCTCGGCGCGAAGTTCGACATCCGCGCCTTCCACGACGAAGTCCTCAGCGCCGGCAACCTGCCCATGGCCGTCCTCGAGCGCCGCGTGGACGACTGGATCAAGGCGAAGAAGTAATCACCACGAAGACGCGAAGGCACGAAGAAATACGCGATCAGTTTTTCTTCGTGTCTTCGTGGTGAAAAGACTTATTCGTACTTCGCCACGATCCCATCCCACTTGCCCTGGGCCTTGAGGATGGCTTCGCCGACGGCGCGGAGGACGCCGCGGCCGCCGGATACGGGAATGACCCAGTGGCAGGCGGCCTTCACTTCGTCGCAGGCGTCGTCGGGGCAGCAGGCGAGGCCCACGCGGCGCAGCAGCGGGATGTCGTGGAGGTCGTCGCCGATGTGGGCGATCCGCGCGTAGTCCAAGCCGTGCTTCGCGCAAAGCTGGTCGAGGATGGGCAGCTTCTCCAGGCGGCCCATGAAGCAGTCCTCGATGCCGAGATCCATCGCGCGCAATCGGGTCGCGGGAGTCGCGAGGCCGCTGATGAAGGCGACGGGCACGCCGCTCGCCTGGAGCCACTTCGTCGCGGCGCCATCGCGCACATGGAAGGCCTTGGTGTGGCCGGATTCCAGCCCGTAATGCAGCAGGCCCGTCGTGAGGACGCCGTCCACATCCGTGCAGAGGAGTTTCACCCGGGCGAGCCGTTCGTGCAGATCGGGAGTCATGGCCTGATTCTGCGCTGGATTTGCGACAATGGGGAAGGAGGCCCCGAGATGCCTGGATTCCTGCCTGTTGATGAAGCTTCCGCCCTCATGGATCAGGGCGCGCTCGTGGTGGATGTGCGCACCCCCGGCGAATGGGAGGAGGGCCATTGCGAGGCCTCGGTGCTGCTTCCGCTGAACGAGTTGCCCAGCCGTTTCGAGGAATTGCCCAAGGACAAGGTCCTGCTCATGGTCTGTCGCAGCGGCGGCCGGAGCGAGCAGGCGACGCTGTTCCTGAAGTCCATGGGCTATGGCGCGGTCCACAACCTCGGCCCCTGGCAGCGGAACCCGCGCCATCAGGACTGAGCGACTCTTCCTGGACAAGGCAGCCTTCGGGGCGCATCCTGCCTGCATCCCAAACAGGCACCCGTGCCCCAATCCGAGCCGCGCCCCCAGGAGGGCTCACCCCGCTCCGCCCTCGCCCTTTTTTCAGCCGGGGCGCGCTCGACGCGGGTCATGCTCCTGGCCGTGCTCGTGGCGCTCATCGCCGGCGCGTGGGGCCTCCATGTGATTTCACGGCAGTTCCGCGTCGAGCTGGGGAACCGGCTGGACGCGGGCCTGAGCGCGGTGGCGTCGAGCCTCGAAGCCTGGCAATCGGACCGCCTGCGGGAAGTGCAGTCCTGGGCGGGGCGCGATGCGGTCGTCGCGGCGCTCAAGAACGCGAACGCTTCATCCAGGGAACGGTCGCTGGAGGAGCTCCACCGGGAACTCGCCCTGGACAGCCGGGGCATGGGCTACCTGGGCTTCTGGCTTCTGGATGACGCGGGCCGCGTCATCCTGCCCGAAGCCGCGCCTGGGGAGGCCGCGCCTGGGGTGGAGGCGCCCGAGGAACGCGAACTGGGACGACAGGCCCTGGCCGGACGCTCCTGGATGAGCCACCCCTTTCTGGGTCGCCTCGCGGGACCGAACGCCGCGCCGCGTCCGCTGCTCACCGTGGCCGCGCCCGTGCGGGACGCGGAAGGCCGCGTCCTCGGCGCGCTGCTTTTCCGCATGCCTGGCGACGCGCTGCAACGCCAGCTCCAGGCGGGTGAATCGGGGCGCACCGGCGAGACGCTCGCCTTCGACAGATCCGGACTCCTGCTCTGCGACAGCCGCTTTGAGGATCAGATCCGCGGCGTCGGCCTCATCGGCGGCGATCCGACCAAGGACCGGGGTCTGCTCCAGCTCGTGCTGCGCGATCCCGGCGGCAACCTGTTGAAGGGCTATACGCCGACCACGGCGCCCGGCTCCTGGCTGCTCACGCGGGATGTGACCGGCGCCCTCAGTGGGCGGCGGGGCGAGGACATGGATGGGTTCCGCGACTACCGCGGCGTCATGGTCGTGGGCGCGTGGCGCTGGGTGGACAGCCTGGATCTCGGCCTCGCCATCAACATGGACAAGGCCGAAGCCTTCGAGCCCTTCGCCGCCGTGCGGCGCGTGATGCTCTCCGGGTTGCTGCTGCTGCTGATCGCCGCCATCCTCAGCGTCTGGTTCTGGGCGCGGGAGGCGGCACAGGCCCGTCGTCGCGCTCGGGCGGAGGCGAAGTTGCGGCGGCTCAACCGCGAGCTGGAGATCCGCGTCGCGCAGCGGACCTCGCAGATGGAAGCGGCCAACAAGGAACTGGAGGCCTTCGCCTACTCCGTCTCCCATGATCTGCGTGCGCCGCTGCGGGGCATTGACGGCTTTAGCCAGGCGCTGTTGGAGGACTACGGCGATCAGCTCGACGAAGCGGGTCGGCACTACCTCGCCCGCGTGCGCGCGGGCACCCAGCGCATGGGCCTGCTCATTGATGATCTGCTGCGGCTGTCCCGGGTCAGCCGCGCCCAGCTCGAGCCAGGAAGCGTGGATCTCGCGGGGCTCGCCCGAACGGTGGTGGAGGAACTGCGTCAGCAGGAACCGGATCGGCGGGTGGAGGTGAAGATCCCGGAAAGCCTGCCCGCCTTCGGCGATCCGCACCTGCTTCGCATCGCCCTGGACAACCTGCTGGGCAACGCCTGGAAATACACCGGCAGACGGGACGCGGCGACCATCGAGATGGGCACGATCCAGGAAGAGGGCGGCAAGGCCTACTTCATCAGGGATGACGGCGCGGGTTTCGACATGGCCTACGCCCACAAGCTCTTCGGCGTCTTCCAGCGGCTCCATTCGGTGGAGGAATTTCCCGGCACCGGAGTTGGGCTCGCCACGGTGGCCCGCATCATCCACCGCCATGGCGGTCGCATTTGGGCCGCGGGCGCGCCTGGAAAGGGCGCTACCTTCTTCTTCACCCTTCCCGAGGAGGGAGCATGACCCCAGAGATAGACCCCAAGGGCACCGTGTTGCTCGTGGAGGACAACCCCGACGATGTGGCGCTGACGCTCCGGGCGTTCAAGAAGAACCACTTCATGAACCCGGTCGTGGTCGCCAAGGATGGCGCCGAGGCGCTGGACTACCTCTTCGGCGAAGGCGCGCATGACGGCCGCGATCCCCACGACCTGCCCGCGCTCATGCTGCTGGACCTCAAGCTTCCCAAGGTGGATGGGCTCGAAGTGCTGCGCCGCGTCCGGAGCGATGAACGCACCAAGCTGCTGCGGGTGGTCATCCTCACCACTTCCCGGGAGCAGCAGGATCTCGTCGCCAGCTATGAGATCGGCGCGAACAGCTATGTGAGGAAGCCGGTGGATTTCGATGAGTTCGTGGCGGCGGTGGGCCAGCTCGGCTTCTACTGGCTGATGCTCAACGAGCCGCCTCGACCGCGGGGGGGCCTCGGATGAAAGAAAGCATGAACGAGCGCCTGCGCCTCCTGCTGGTGGAGGATTCCGAAGATGACGCGCTGCTGCTCAAGCGCGAGCTGGAGAAGGGCGGCTTCGCGCCCGAGATCCGCCGCGTCGAGACGGCGGACGCCTATCGCGCGGCGCTCGCCGAAGGCGGATGGGATCTGGTCATCGGCGACTATGTGCTCCCGGCCTTCGGCGGTCAGGACGCGCTGAAGATCCTCCGCAACCTGGACCCGGATCTGCCCTTCATCATCGTCTCCGGCGTGGTGGGCGAGGATGTGGCCGTGGAGACCATGAAGGCCGGGGCCAACGACTATGTGCTGAAGCACAACCTCACGCGGCTCGCGGCGGCGGTGCGCCGGGAACTGAAGGACCGTCTGTCGCGCCAGGAACGCCGTCAGGCGGAGCAGGCGCTGAAGGAAAGCGAAGCGCGCTTCCGCGGCATCTTCGAGAACTCCGGCGACGCGGTCTTCCTCGTGGGCGTCCACGCGGATGGCTTCACCTACGACGACCTGAATCCCGAGGCCGAACGCTTTCTCCGCGTGAAGAAGGCGGAGGTCCAGGGCCGCTACTTCCGCGACCTGCTGCCGGAACCGCTCTGCTCCTACTATGTGAGCCGCTGCAAGGAGACCATCGCCGCGGGCCGCGCCATCACCTACGACGAATCGGTGGAACTGCCCACCGGCCCATCCATGTTCAGCACCTCCCTCGTCCCCATCAAGGACGCTCAAGGCAAGGTCGTCCGCATCGCGGGCGTGTGCCGGGACATGACCGAGTCCCGCCGCGCCGAGGAGCGACTCCGCGAGGCCCAGAAGCTGGAAAGCCTCGGTCTGCTGGCGGGCGGCATCGCCCATGACTTCAACAACCTGCTCACGGCCATCCTCGGCAATCTCGGGCTCGCGCAGGAGAACCCCGCCGCCTGCGCGCCCTACCTTGAACGCATGGAGACCACCGCGCTGCGCGCCTCCGACCTCACGCGGCAGCTGCTCGCCTATTCCGGTCGCGGTCGCTTCGTCGTCATGCCCCACGACCTCAACCTCGTGGTCCAGGAGATCACGCAGCTCCTCGGCGTGACGATTCCGAAGAACACGCGGCTGGATTTCCGCCTGAGCACGGATCTTCCGGCGGTGGAGGCCGATTCCGCCCAGATGCAACAGGTGCTCGTGAACCTGGTGGCCAACGCCGCCGACGCCATCGGGGATTCGGAAGGCCGCATCACCATCGCCACCCGCCGCCGTTTCGTGGACGCCTCCGACATCGCCACCCGCTTCGCGGGCCAGAACATCGCCCCCGGCGAGCATGTGGCGCTGGAGGTGACGGACACGGGGTGCGGCATGGCGCCCGAGGTGCGCGAGAAGATCTTCGAGCCCTTCTACACCACCAAGACCAAGGGCCGAGGCCTCGGGCTCGCCGCCATGCAGGGCATCCTCCGCGGTCACCGCGCGGGGTTGCTGCTCCAGACGGAGGAAGGCAAGGGCACCACTTTCCAGCTATTCTTCCCCGCGGCCAAGAGCGCGGTGGAAGCCGCGGCCCAGGAGCGGGAAGCGAAGGAGCTCAAGGCGGGCGGTCTCGTGCTGCTGGCCGAGGACGAGCCCGATGTGCGCGCCAGCTCGTCCGCGATCCTCCGCCTGCTCGGGTTCGAAGTCGAGGCCGTGGCGGATGGCCGGGAAGCGATGACGGCCTTCGAGAAGCGACCCGAGGCCTTCCGCTTCGCGGTGCTCGATCTCACCATGCCCCGCATGGGCGGTCGCGAAGTCGCCGCGCGCCTCCACGCCCTGCGCCCGAACCTGCCCATCCTGCTCACCTCCGGCTTCTCCGAATCCGAGGCGCTGCAAGGGGCCGACTTCCTGAGCTTCCTCCGAAAGCCCTACCTGGTGGATGACCTCCGGGACGCGCTCGCGGAGCTGTTGGCGGAGTGATTCAGCCGTGCGCGTGATGGTGCGCGACGATGGCTTCCACCACCTGATCGAGATTCAAGCCGCTGGAATCCAGTTCCCAGGCGTCGTCGGCTTTCTTCAGGGGCGCGACGGCGCGGGTGCTGTCGTTGAGATCCCGCGCCGCCAAGTCGCGAGCCACTTCGGCCTCCACCGCGGGCTGGCCCTTGACTTGGAGTTCAAGGAAGCGGCGGTGCGCGCGGGCGGCCACGCTGGCGGTGAGAAAGACCTTGCAGCAGGCGGAAGGGAACACCACGGTGCCGATGTCGCGGCCATCCACGACGAAGCGCCCGCGCCCGCCGATCCGCCGCTGCTGCGCCACCAGCGTCTCGCGCACCCGCGCGTCCGCGCTGAGGGGGCTCACGAGCGCGGTCACTTCCGGCGCGCGGATCGCCTCGCTCACATCCTCGCCGTTCAACGCGAAGCGTCCGCCGCCCTGGGACAGCTCCAGCCCGGGAAGCAGCGCTTCCAGCGCGGCGGGATCCGCGAAGGTGAGTTTCGCCCGAAGCGCGGCGAGGGCCACCGAGCGGTACATGGCGCCGGTGTCCAGGTAGTCCCAGCCCAGGCGCGCCGCCACCAGCTTGGCCGTAGTGGATTTGCCGACCCCGCTGGGTCCGTCGAGGGCGATGAGGGGAAGCCTGTCCATCACCCCATTGTCGCTCAGAGCGCCGGAAGGTTCTCCATGGCGAAACGGTGGAAGCGCGCGGGCGCGCCCTGAAGCCCGCCGCTGGGTCGCACCCAGGAAAAGGCGCGGGGGATGCGGAGGCCCGGCAGGCTGAGGACTTCCACTTCGCGCCGCCGCAGTTCGCCGCGAATGCTCCAGGGGGAGAGGAAGGCGATGCCCAGGCCTTCCAGCACGGCGGTCTTGATGGCTTCCGTGTGGCCGAGCACCGGGTCCGAATCCCGCGCCACGAGGCCGGGATCGGCCTTGCGCAGCGCCGCGTCCACCACGGCCCGCGTGCCCGATCCCGATTCGCGCCGGAGGATGGGCACTTCGCGAAGATCCTGGAGGCTCCGCGCGCGGCGGATGGCGGCGGGCGCCTTCACGGCGCGGACCGGAAGCAGCTCGTCAGAGAAGAACAGCTCCAGCCGCAGGCCCGGCGCCCGGCGCAGGCCCTCGACCAGGCCCAAGGGGAAGCGGCCTTCGCGCACCCAGGCCAGCACCTGCTCGGTGTTGCCGACTTCCAGCGTCACCGAAGCCGGTCGTTCCGTTCGCTGGAAGGAAGCCAGCAGCGAGGGCAGCACATAGGCCGCGAGCGTGGTGCTGGCGCAGAGGCGGAGCGGCCCCGAGGGGCGATCCGGCGCGGCCAGGCGCGCGCCCGCCTCGTCCAGCAGATCGTGGAGCCGGTTGGCCACCCCCAGCAGCTCCAGGCCGGCTGGGGTGAGGCGGATGCCGTGGGCGTGACGGGTGAGCAGGGGGCGACCGGCGGCCTCCTCCAATTGCCGCATCTGGGCCGTCACCGCGGGTTGGGAGAGGTTCAGCCGCCGCGCGGCTTCGGAGATGCGCCCGGCCATCGCCACGGCGCGGAAGGTCGCCAGGCGGCGGGAATCGAGCACCTCAGCCATCAGGAATTCAGATGCCATATTGAATTATACGATTATCCCAGCCGATGCCATGAGTGGATGCTGGAAGGCATGAGCAGCCGTCTTCCCCTTCGCCTCGCCCAAGTGCTGGTCCCGCTTTGCGCCGTGCTGGCCCTCTTCCCCTTCGTCTCCGCGGCCATGGCGCTGGTGGCGGGCATCCTGCTCGCGCTGATCCTCGGCAACCCCTTCCAGGCGCTGACGCGCAAGTGGACGCACTCGCTGCTGGCGCTCTCCGTGGTGGGCCTCGGCGCGGGCATGGATCTGCGGGCCGTGGCGAAGGCCGGGCTCCAGGGCCTCGGCTACACGGTGGTGAGCATCAGCCTCTCCATCGCCCTCGGCCTCTGGCTGTCGCGGCGCTACCGCCTGAACCGGGACGCGGGCTTGCTGGTGACCGTGGGCACGGCCATCTGCGGCGGCAGCGCCATCGCCGCCGTCGCGCCCGTCATCCACGCGGAGGAACACGACACTTCGGTGGCGCTGGCGACGGTGTTCCTGCTCAATGCCGTGGCGCTCATCCTCTTCCCGATCATTGGCCACAAGCTCGCGCTCAGCCAGCATCAGTTCGGACTCTGGGCCGCGCTCGCCATCCATGACACCAGCTCCGTGGTGGGCGCGGGCCAGGCCTATGGCGCGCAGGCCTTGATGGAGGCGACGACGGTGAAGCTGGCGCGCGCGTTGTGGATCGTGCCCGTGGCCATCGCGGTGGGCTTCTTCTGGAATCGCGGCGCGAAGGATGTCGCGGTGGACCAACCCGCCAAAAAGGGCAAGAAGCCCTGGTTCATCCTCGGCTTCATCCTCGCCGCGGCCCTCGCCACCTATGTGCCCGCGCTCCACAAGCCCGGCCATCTGGTCTACACGGCCGCCCAGCGCGCGCTGGTGCTGACCCTCTTCTTCATCGGCGCCAACCTCACCCGCGAAGCGATCCGCAAAGTCGGCCTGCGGCCCTTCCTCATGGGCGTGACGCTGTGGATCCTCGTCGCGACCTTGAGCCTCGCGGCGATCGCGAAGCATGTGATCGGGTAAAAGAGAAGGCTGGAACCACAGAGGCTCAGAGTCGCGGAGAATGCCGAGTCAACCCCGGCATTCGCTCTGAGTCTCCGTGTCTCCGTGGTTTAGTCTTTCAAAAGTTCCAGGAACGCATCCCCGTACTGCACGAGCTTCTTCGGCCCGACGCCGCTGATGGCCATGAGCTCGGCTTCGGTGCCGGGCTTGAAGCGGACCATCTGCTGCAAGGTGGCGTCGCTGAAGACCACATAGGCCGGGATGTTCTTCGCGTCGGCGAGGCGTTTGCGCAGGGCCTTGAGGGCGAGGTAGAGGGCTTCGTCGCCTTCGGCGGGCGGCGGGGCGGGGCTCGCCTCGGCCTTCGTCTTCGCCTTGACCGCTTTCGGCGTGAGGGCGAGCAGATCCGCGCCGGTGCAGCGGTCGCAGGAACGGCCGCAGGGCGCGATGCGTTCGCCCAGGTAGGCGGCGAGCGCCTGATGGCGGCAGGTGGCGTCTTCGGCGAAGCGGAACATCTCGCGCACCTGGCGGTTCTGGCCCGCGGCCAGTGCCGGATCGAGCCCATCGCTGAAGCGTTCCAGCGACATCACATCGGCCCAGGAATAGAAGAGGATGCAATCGCTGTCCGCGCCATCGCGGCCCGCGCGGCCGATCTCCTGGTAGTAGCCTTCCATGGATTTGGGCATGTCGCGGTGGATGACGAAGCGGATGTTGCTCTTGTCAATGCCCATGCCGAAGGCGATGGTGGCGGCGATGACCTCGATGTCATCGCGCTTGAACGCCTCTTGGGCGCGGTCGCGAGCCTCGGCATCCATCCCCGCGTGATAGGCCGCGGCGCGGATGCCCTTGGAGCGGAGGAAGTCGGCGGTGCCTTCAGCGGATTTGCGCGACAGGCAGTAGACGATGCCGCTCTGGCCCGCTCGGGCGCGCACGAGGCGGAGGATGAGGTCGCGCACCCCATCGCCTCCGCCTTTTTTGATCGCGTGAAGTTTCAAATTCGGCCGGAAGAAGGAGCCCTGGAAGCGCGCGGGGGCCTCCATGCCGAGCTGGGCGATGATGTCGTCCTGGACTTCCCGCGTCGCGGTGGCGGTGAGCGCCAGCACGGGCACGCCGCGGAAACGGCGCTTCAATCCCGCGAGGTTGCGGTAGGCGGGCCTGAAATCGTGGCCCCACTGGCTGATGCAGTGAGCCTCGTCCACGGCGATGAGCCGCAGATCCACGCCCTCCAGCAGCGAGGCGATGTAGGCGTCGAGCCCTTCCGGCGCGGCGTAGACGAGTTCGTAGTCGCCCGCTTTCAGCGCGAGGATGCGCTCGCGGCGCGTCTCGGCGTCCAGGCTGGAGTTGAGGAAGGTGGCCCGCACGCCCGCATCGGTGAGCGCGTCCACCTGGTCCTTCATGAGCGCGATGAGCGGCGAGAT
>CAZKIM010000012.1:17861-29830 GCA_964552855.1 uncultured Solibacteraceae bacterium
CCGCATCGGTGAGCGCGTCCACCTGGTCCTTCATGAGCGCGATGAGCGGCGAGATGACGAGGGTCGTGCCGCCCAGCAGCCGCGCGGGCAGCTGGTAGGTGAGGGACTTGCCGGCGCCCGTGGGCATGACGCCCAGGCAGTCGCGGCCCGCGAGCACGGCGCGGATGATGTCCTCCTGGCCCGGGCGGAAGGCGTCGAAGCCGAAGGTGGCCTTGAGCCGCTCCCGCAGGTCCGGCGCGGCGAGCTTCTTCAGCTCGGCGAGGACGGCCGGCGTGAAGCGCGCGGGCTCCGCGCGGTAGAGCGCGCGCAGGGATTCCAGGCGCGCGCCGCGGGCTTCGGCGGGCATCGCGCGCAGTTCCGACAGCTCGGCCTGCAGGTCCATCAGCAGCCGCACTCCAGCAGCGGGCCTGCGTCCGCCCAGAAGACGACCCAGTCGGAGGCCGCGACGCGCAGGGTGAAGGGCGCGTCGGCCTCGGCCGCCCAGCCCTTGGCGGAGAGGGCCCGGGCCAGGGACTCCGCGGGCTCGCGCACCTCCAGACTGAGCTGGCCGTCCACCAGGGACAGGAAGACCACCCGTCGCCGGGTGGCCTCCGCGCGGCAGAGGGCTTCAGCGGCCGTTACCATCGTTCCTCAAATCTGGCAGGTCCTCGGAGAGGATGCCCAAGAAGATCAGGAGCCCTAACCCAGGAATGAGGGTAAGCAGTGCAAACCACCGAGGGAGCATGGCTCGATCGCATATCTTCCATGCGAAATACGCCGGCAACAGGGTGTAGAAAACGCCGACGAGAAGCAGTACCAGCTCAGTGAACCCAAGATTGCCCATCTTTTTTGTTAGGCCGGGCGCTCGGTCATCACCTTGTCGATGAGGCCGTAGTCCAGGGCTTCCTGGGCGCTCATGAAGTAGTCGCGGTCCACGTCCTTGGCGACCTTGGCGAGCTTCTGGCCGCTGTGCTTGGAGAGGATCTCGTTGAGCATGTCCTTCATGCGCTGGATCTCCTTGTAGGCGATCTCGATCTCCGTCGCCTGGCCCCGCGCGCCGCCGGAAGGCTGGTGGATCATGATGCGGCTGTTGGGCAGGGAGAAGCGCTTGCCCTTGGTGCCCGCCGTGAGGAGCAGGGCGCCCATGCTGGCCGCCTGTCCGATGCAGTAGGTGACGATGTCGTTCTTCACGAACTGCATCGTGTCGTAGATGGCGAGGCCCGCCGTCACGCTGCCGCCGGGGCTGTTGATGTAGATCTGGATGTCCTTGTCCGGGTCCTCGGATTCGAGGAAGAGCATCTGCGCCACGATGGCGTTGGCCACGGAGTCGTCAATCTCCGTGCCCAGGAAGATGATGTTGTCCTTCAGCAGCCGCGAGTAGATGTCGTAGTTCCGCTCGCCCCGCGGCGTCTGCTCGATGACGATGGGCGGGTAGTAGCTGGATTCGCGGTCGCGGGGCATCGGGGACTCCTGAGTGGTCAGGATAGCAAAAGGGGCAGGGGTTCTCTGATGACCAGGGGCCTCAGTGGTCGAACTTTACGGACGCCAGGACCTGCTCACAGAGTTGCTTGGTGACAGGGAGCGCATCGCCTCCTTGCGCCTCGATCTGAAGCCCTCCCACTCCGAAGAAGATCACTGTCCACTGAGGCTTCGGCGTGCCCATGCGAGTTGTCTTGGCCATCACGCCGGGATGGCCGTCCAGGGTGGCTTCGGTCAATTCCAGATCCGGACTGGGTCCGTTGAGGCTGAGTATCTGGGCCACCTGGGCTTTGGAGGGGGCCTTACCGCCGGAAAGAGTAGCCAGCATGGGGCTGGCAGTGATGTTGACGAAAAAGGCGTTCTGGCTGGCGATTTCCGTCCGCCCCGCGCCGGGCTCATTGAAGGGCTTGAACGCGGCTGGAGCAACCATTGTCAGGCGACCGAGTGCGGAGTGTTGAGGCTGGAGTCCTGCTGTGACGGGATCGGAAGCGAATGCTTGAAGGCCGGCCAATGCGAGGAACAGGACTGTCTTCTTCATGAGAGAACTCCAGGGCTGAAAAGGCCAGGATAGCAAAAGGGGCGTCCGGAGACGCCCCTTCGCGGTGGCTGGAGACGCTTACTCAGCCTTCTTCTTGGCGGCCTTCTTGGCGGGCTTGGCTTCAGCCTCGCCTTCAGCGCTCTCGGCCTTTGCAGCGGCTTTCTTGGCCGTCTTCTTCGCCTTGGGCTCGTGGTCGTGATCGCAGTCGGGGCCGTGGACATGACCGGCTTCCAGAGCCGCGGCGGGCTCGCCGCCTTCCTGGTGCTCGAGCGTGCCGCCTTCCAGGCCGCCGCCGTCGAAGCGGGCGACGGGTTCGCCGGCCTCGCGCTTGCGCTCCAGTTCGAGGAGGGCGAGGAAGGCCTCCTTGTCCAGGAGCTCTTCCTTCACCGTGGCGAAGCCCATCAGGCGCTGGAAGATCTTGTCGGTGCGCAGGCGGCCCTTGATTTCGGTGGTGGAGCCGCGCTTCTCCAGATCGGCCTTGAAGGCTTCGAAGGGCGTCTGGATCTTGTTCTCATCCATGAACGAGCGGATGTCGGCGTCAATCTCGTCGTCGTTCACCTGGATGTCCTCGGCGTTGCCGATGGCCTGGAGCAGGTAGCCGCTGCGGACGGCGCGCTCGGCGTCGTTGAGGCGGTGCTGGCGGTAGGCGTTCCAGTTCACGCGCTTGGGGTCGAGACCCTGCTGGGCGGCGGCGCGGGCGAACTCGTTGCAGTAGTCATCCAACTGCATGATGACGAGGGAGCGGGGCACTTCGAAGGGCGACGCGTCCAGCAGCATGTCGAGGATGGTGGCGTGCATGCGGGACTCGGCGTCGCGCTCGGCGGCCTCGTTCAGGTCCGACTCCACCTTGGCCTTGAGGGCCTTGAGGTCGGTCTCGCCCAGATCCTTGGCCAGCTCGTCGCCCACTTCGGGCACTTCGCGGCGGCGCACATCGGAGACGGTGACGGTGTAGTGGACGGTGCGGCCCGCCAGCGAGGGGGCGTCGTCGCCGTGCTCCACATCGAAGCTGCGCGTCTCATCGGCCTTGGCGCCGATCATGGCTTGGTCGAAGGGGCGCGTGCCATCGAGTTCGATGACCTGATCGCGGTAGGTCTCGGGCTTGCGGCCCTGGATCTTGGCCTTGATGTCGCAAGTGATGAGGAGACCGGCGGCGGCGGGGCCATCCACGGGGAGGAGCTTGGTGGCGCGCTGGCGCAGGCCTTCGAGCTGTTCATCCACATCGGCGGCGCCGATCTTGCGCTTGCGCTTGGCGAGATCCAGCTTCTTGTAGTCGGGCAGCTTCACCTCGGGCGCCACATCGAAGAGCAGGCGCATGGTGGCGTCCGTGCCATCGCGCAGTTCCACCTTCTCCAGCGCGGGGTTGGAGATGGGCTGCACGCCGGCCTGCTCGGCCTCGTTCCAGAAATGGCCGCGCACGAGGCGCTCGGCCACATCCTGGTGGACTTCGCGGGAGAACTTCTGGATCAGCACGGTGCGCGGCGCCTTGCCGGGGCGGAAGCCGGGGATGCGCACCTTGGGCGCGAAGGAGGACACGACCTCGTTGAAGGTGTCCGTCACTTCCTTGGCCGGGACGCGGAACTCCAGGCTCATGCGGGTGGGGCTGTGCTGGGTGAGGGTGGCGTTCATGGGGTCGTGCTCCTGAGGTCGTGCCTTGAGTGCCATCAATCTGGTGCGAGCGGCCGGGGTCGAACCGGCAAGGCCGTAAAGCCGCTGGAACCTAAATCCAGTGCGTCTGCCAATTCCGCCACGCTCGCTCGGGGTGCCGTTCGTGCGCTGCTTCCGAAACGGCTAGTTTACCCGGGATGGGGCCTTTTGTCGGCTACAGGCTACCGGCTGCCGGCCACCGGAAAGCAGGGCGAGGCAGCTCTTCTCGTCTGCCTAACGACTTGCGCCTTGGCCGGGGCTTGTCTCAGGGATCGAATGCCTCAACCCGACCGGTAGCCGGTAGCCGGACTACCGGACCAAGCACCATGCGTCAGCCGCGCCGAAGGCGTCCAGCGTGGCGAGGTCGGCCTCGGTCAAGCCCAGGGCGGCGGCCTTCCGGCGCTCGTCCGCCAGATCGCAGGGGATGAGGCCCGGGTCGTCCGTGCCCAGGGCGCAGCGGACGCCCGCCGCGAGCATCCGGGGCAGGGGATGGGGACTCACATCGCCCGCGAGGGCGGCGTTGGAGCTGGGGCAGACATCCACGGGGACGCGGCGTTCGGCGAGCAGCTCGAAGGTGGCCTGATCCGCCCGCAGGCCGTGGACGATGCGCTCCACGCCGCCTTCGAGCACCGCTTCGCGCACATGCGCGCCGGGGCCGTTCTCGCCCGCGTGGGCGGCGATTCGGAGGCCCAGCTTGCGCGCCCGATCAAAGACCGGGGCCCAATCCCGGAAGGGCACCCGCTCCAGGCCGCCGGTGGAGAATCCCGCGACGAAGGGGGGAAGGTCTCCTTCGATGAGATCGAGGACGGCGTGGCCGTGGGTGGGGCCGAAATGGTTCACGGCGTCCACCACCGCGCAGGCGCGGACGCCCTCTGCGGCGGCGTCCGCGAAGCCGTCCTCCACGCCCCGCCAGAAATCATCCAGGCGGAGCTGCTTGAGGTGGGCGACGAGAAAGGCCGGGCTCATCCAGAGGTCGAAGCCCGCGCCGCCAGCCGCCGCCGTGCGCCGGGCCGCCGCGTTCACGGCTTCGCGGATGGCGGCTCGCGAATCGAGCAGCCGCGATCCAAAGAGAAAGGCCTCGATGAAGGCCTCGAAGGCGACGGCCTCGCCCCGCCACAGCGCCTCCAGGGACGCCGGCAGGGTGAGGCCGCGCGTGTCCGCTTCCGCGCGCACCCACGCCGGATCCAACGACCCTTCGAGATGGCAGTGCCGATCAACCCGAAGCGTGGGCTGGAGGGCGGCGACCGGGCTACTCGTCGTAGTCATCCATTCTCAGATCGCCGGGATCAATGCCTTCGCGGCGGTGATCCAGGCCCACGGCGTCCGGGCTGAACTCCTCGGCCTGCTCCGCCTGCTCGCCTTCGGGCGTCTCGTCATCCTCGATGACATGGACGCTCTTCTCCTTCTTCGGCGCCTTCACCTTGGTGGGCGCCGCCTTCTGATTGGCGTTGCACTTCGGGCAGATCGCCTCGGGCTTCTTGAAGTCGTAGAACTTCGTCCCGCAGTTGAAGCAGATGTATTTTTTCCCCAGATCGGCCGGCATCCGGTCCCCTCACATGTCCAAGGGTAGGGAAATACCAGATCCGCGCCGCGATGTCACCAGGAATTCCCGGAAGGGTCACTTCCAGGGCGTGGTTCCCAACTTGGAAGCATCGCCATCGCACAACAGGGCCACGACCGTCGCTTTGAAAATCCCGTGATCCGATTCCAGCTGGGCGCCGAAGCGATCCAGGAAGGTCTGGCGGCTCCGCTCCAGTTCTTCCCGGAGCAGGCCATAGAGGTTGCCGGTCGTGCGGGCCTGGGCGACCTTGGCGGGGAAGTAGAGCTCGATGTCGCCCGTGAGCACCCGCGCCAGTCGCTCCGCGGCGGAACGGACCTTGGGGTCCAGGCCGATGGTGAGGCCGGGGTTGGTGATCTCCATGGGGCTCGCCGGCATCGTGACGGGCGGCGGGGGCGGCGCAGCTCGGGGGGGAGGAGGGGCTGGCAGATCCGGCGCGGCCATGGGAATGGGCGCGTCCATCGCGGTCAGAGGCGCGGCCGGGGGAGCGGCCACCGGTGGAGGGGGCGGCGGAGGCGGCAGCGGTGGAAGCGGGATGGGCATGGTTGGCGCGGCGGCGGGGATTTCCGGCGTCTGCTGCGTCACCGAGACGCGATCCTCGGGCGCGGCGGTGCCCAGGTTGCCGAGCGCGGCGGCCCCGCACTGGACGAGGGCGCGGACGAGTTGGGGATGGGGCAGGCCGGAATGGGTGCCCGAATCCGCCAGCACCACCGCCACCGTGCGGCGCTTGAGGCGCAGGGGCAGGACTCGCACGGCCGGGGCGCGCAAAGGGCTGAGGGGGGCGAGGAGGGCCTGATAGCCCGGTCCGGGCGCTTCAAGCCCTTCGCCGCGACCCTGGACGAGGTCCAGCAACTCGGGCGGCGGCATCACCGGCGTGCCGCTCTTGGGATTCTCGTTGGCGAAACCGCGCCAGGCGTAGAGGTTCAGGATCCCCTGCTTGACGATGAACACCGCGCAGCGGGGCGTGAGCAGGGCGAGGCCGTCCAGCATGCGCTGAAGGCATTCCGCCTGGCTCGTGGCGCTCGCCATGGCGTCCAGGGCGGTTCCGATGGCCGCTTCGCCCTCGGTGCTGGAGGCGCCGGGTTCGGGCATGGCCTCCGCCAGCCGCGCCAGCAGCGTGTCATCGGGCTCCAGGCGCTCCAGGCTCATCTGGATCGTGGCCGCCAGTTCCTCCTGCACCACCTGCCGCCGGCCCTCCAGCCAGGCGGCCAGAGTGTCCCGGATCGCGTCGAGGTCCATGGGGTTGGTGGGCATGTGTCTCACCTGGGTAGGGCTTGTAAATACGAGTGTAAAGCCGAGGATGACTCATTGGAACAGGGGCTTCGCGCGTATAGGATGGGGATGGACACCCCCGGGAGCGGTCGGATGCCAGATCTTTCCATTGAAGTTCGGGACGCGGATGGCGTGGCGGTCGTCCTGCCTGCGGGCTTCATCAACGCCCACACCGTGCGGGACTTCGAATGCGCGCTGGAGAAGCTCGTCTCCGAGCGGCGCTTCCTCATCCTCCTGAACTGCGAGCGGCTCAGCTACATCTCCTCGGCGGGCCTCGGCGCGATCATGGGCCTCATCGAGACGGTGCGCGAGAACGGTGGCGACATCCTGCTCTCAGACCTGTCCGAGAATGTCTTCGCCATCTTCGACACGCTGGGCTTCACCCAGCTCTACCGCGTCTACAAGCGGGAGGACGAGGCGCTCGCCGCCGCGTCCGGCCCTGGGCTGGGAGCCTAGGATGGCCGCCCCGACGGCAAGCGCCGGCACGGCGGAGTTCCAGCTCGTCATTCCGAGCGAGACGAAGTACCTCAACCTCGTCACGGGCCTCGCCAAGCGCGCCGCGCTGGTGGCGGGCCTGGATGACGCGGCCGCCGCCAAGGTGAGCATCGCCGTGGATGAGGCCGTCACCAATGTGATCCTGCACGCCTACAACGGCGAGCCCGCGCATCAGGTCGAACTGCAACTGCGCTTCACGGACCAGGCGCTGGAAGTCCACATCTTCCACACGGGTCAGGGCCTTCGCGGAGACCAGGTGGTGCTGCCGGATCCGAAGGAGTATGTGATGCACCCCCGCAAGGGCGGGCTGGGCCTCCTGCTCATGACCCGCTTCATGGACGAGGTCCGCTTCGGGGAAGCGTCCGGCCGCAACGAGTGCTGCCTCATCAAGAAGATTTCCTGACGGAGGCGCGCGCCGTGAACGCGCCGGAAGCGTCCCCCTTCGACCGCCTCCGGGGCCTTTCGCTCCGCATCCCCGAGGGCGCGAGCGAGCTGCTGCCGCTCATTGATTTCCTCGAAGCCTTCCCGCAACAGGGCACGGAGGAAGACCTCGTCCATCTCGTCGGCGTGACGGCGCTCGGCATCGCGCGGGCCTCCCAAGGCGGCATCTGGGATGGGCAGAAGTGGATCTTCCTGCGGGGGCAGGCGCCGGCCTTCCCGACGAACCCCGGCAAGGGCTGGAGCAGCTTCGGCTGGGTCTGGCAGGAAGAGGAGCTGGGCACCGTCGCGCTGAAATCGGACTCCGTGCCCCAGGCGCTGCCGCTGCTGCTCTCCGTCGCCGCGCCCCTGCTCATGTGGCGGCGCATGGAGCACCTGCGGAGCGATCAGAACCGCGCGTTGGCCTTGCAGCTCTCGCGCCTCAACACCGTCTTCGACCTGACGCGCTCCTTGGGCGAGGTGGAGACGAAGCAGGAACTCATCGCCCTCATGGCCGCGACCATCATGGGCGAGTTCCGCATTCCGCGTCTGCTCGTGCTGGATGGGGACGGCACCGTGCTGGTGGCGCGCGGCCTCGGCACCGTGCCGCCCTTCCTCGCGGGCGACGAATTGCGCGCGCTGGTGGAAGGCAAGCACCTCGTCCACGCGCTGGAGCTGAGAGACGCCACCCACAGCCATGGCTTCGCCTACGCCGCCGACCCGACCATCGGGAAACTGGATGAGGACGACGACACCTTCCTCCAGACGCTCATGAACCTCGCGGCGGGCCAGCTCTCCAGCCTGGAGATGCGCCGGGAGCGCATCTTGAAGGAGCGGCTTGAAAAGGATCTCGACCTGGCCCGCAACATCCAACGCCAGATCCTGCCCAAGCGGCTGCCCGAGCCGCCGGGATGGGAATGCGCCGCGGCGAATCTGCCTTACCAGGCCGTGGGCGGCGACCTCTACGATCTATGGATGGCCAGCGATCCTCCGGCGGGCGGCTGGGATGACGAGCAGGAAGGCGAGCGGCTCCACTTCACCATCGCCGACATCAGCGGCAAGGGCCTGCCCGCGAGCCTGATGATGACCCAGCTCAGCGCCTACCTGCGCGCCCGCGCGGATCGGCGCGTGAAGAACTGGGGCCGCCTCGCCACGCGCCTCAACACGCGCATGAACGAGGTGCGCGACCGCCAGCGCTACGCGACGCTCGTCGCGGGCTCCATCAATCCCGAAAGCGGCGATCTGCGCTTCGTGAATGGTGGCCACAACCCGCCGCTGCTCGTGAAGCCCGATGGCACCTTCCGCCGCCTCGATCCCACGGGCCCCATGGTGGGCCTGCTGCCCGGCGCGTCCTGGGAGCAGGGCCGCGCCCAGATGGACCCCGGTGATGTGCTCGTCGCCTTCACGGATGGCCTCGTGGAAGCCGAGAACGCCGCCGGAGAAGAACTGGGCGACGAGGCCCTGGCCCGCGTCGTGGCGGCCTTCCCCACCGCCCACGCCGACGACCTGCTGGAGCAGTTTCTCATCGCCGCCTTCCAGCACCTGGGCGAAGGCAGCTTCCGGGACGATGTGACGCTGGTGGTGGTCAAGCGGTCGGCGTGAGGCGTCGGGCTTCAGGCTTCGGGCCTCTATGCGCGTCGCACGGAGGGTTCATGGCCAAGAGGTCCGCATACGACCCGACGCCTGAAGCCCGATGCCTGACGCCCGGCCCAACGAAGCCAGCCTCCTTGCACGCCTCCGTAAACTAATAGATGGAGGCAACACCCCCCCATGAACGCCGCCAAGACCTTCCTGCTCATCGTCCTCATGACCGCCGTGCTGGTGGTCATCGGCCAAGTCGCCTTCGGCAAGACGGGCCTCTATGTCGCCATCGCCATCGCGCTGGTGATGAACTTCGTCAGCTACTTCTGGAGCGACAAGATCGTCCTCGCCAGCAGCGGCGCGAAGCTGGTCACCCAGGCCGAAGCGCCTGAACTCTACGCCATCGTGGCGAACCTCACCCAGCGCGCGGGCCTGCCCATGCCGCGCGTCGCCATCATCCCCGATGAGACGCCCAACGCCTTCGCCACGGGCCGCGATCCCGAGCACGCCGTCGTCGCCTGCACCGAAGGCATCCTGAAGCTGATGACGCGGCCGGAACTGGAAGGCGTCCTCGCCCACGAGCTGGGCCATGTGAAGCACCGGGACATCCTCATCGGCAGCCTCGCCGCCGTGCTGGCCCAGGCCATCATGTTCATCTCCAACATGGCGCTGTGGATTTCCCCGCGGGATTCGGAAGGTCGGTCGAACCCGCTCGCCGGGCTCGTCATCGCCATCCTCGGCCCCCTCGCCGCGACGCTGCTGCAGATGGCCATCAGCCGCTCCCGCGAATACGAAGCGGACGCCTACAGCGCCCACATCACCGGCCGCCCCGACCTGCTCGCCAGCGCCCTGGAGCGCCTCGCAGCCTACAACCAGCAGGCCCCCATGCGCAGCGCCCAACCCGCCACCGCCCACCTCATGACCGTGAGCCCCCTCAGCGGCGGCGGCATGATGAGCCTGTTCAGCACCCATCCGCCCATCAAGGACCGCATCGCGCGGCTACGGGCCATGCCGGTGCAGTTCAGCTGATGGAGCGATGGCGCAAGAAGGCCGTGCAACTCCTCCCGAAGCTGCAAAGGAACATTCAGGAAGCCGAATCCATCGGTATGCTATGGGCGGACCTATGGTTTCGATTTGTCGAGGCTCATGAAGATCCGGCAGATGATGATCGAATCCGCAGGATCTACGAGTTCGCTCAATGGGCAGTGGAGACAGGTGATCAGGGTTCTGGTGACCGCTGTACTGACGAGGATTGGGCATCGCTCACGGTCGTCTCCTTTTATGAGGACCTACCCACCGAAGCAAAGGTCGCGGCTCGGATGCACGAGTTCATGACCCGGGAGGAAATCCTCGGGTTTTCCGAAGTGTTCAAATACCACTTGAAGCCACATGAGCATCAGAGCTTCATGAAGATGGTTCTCACCGGTAGTTCGTCGCGGACGAAACCATGAGTGATCTGTTGGTGGGCTGGAGGATCATGTGCTTTGAAGCCGACGGAGATCGGCTCCTTTCAGTCACGGACCTGGGAGAGGCTGGCCTTGAAGAGATACGATCTGCAGTCATGCCAAGCGACAATCAGGAGATGTGCGGTTCCTATCTCCTGACTGGAAAGATGATCGAGTGGCTTTGCCGAAGGTTTGGCAAAGCGATACCTGATTCATCAGGTTGCGAGCTCTTCCTGGAGCGTGAATCGTAATGTGGTTCGCGGACTCTAGAGCCGAAGTCTCAATCTGATGCGCCCCGAAGGGCGCCAAGCAAAAAGGTCTCCAACCTCCAGCCTAGAGCCTCCAGCCTGCCCTACACATTGAACAGGAAGTGCATGACATCGCCGTCTTGCACGATGTACTCCTTGCCCTCGGTGCGCATCTTGCCCGCGTCCTTGGCGCCCTGCTCGCCGTTGCAGGCGATGAAGTCGCTGTAGGCGATGGTCTGGGCGCGGATGAAGCCCTTCTCGAAGTCGGTGTGGATGACGCCGGCGGCCTGCGGCCCGGTGGCGCCGATGGGGATGGTCCAGGCGCGGACCTCCTTCACGCCGGCGGTGAAGTAGGTCTGGAGGCCCAGCAGCTTGAAGCTGGCGCGGATGAGGGTGTTGAGGCCCGGTTCCGTGAGGCCCGCCTCTTCGAGGAACATGGGGCGCTCCTCTTCGGGCAGTTCCTGGATCTCGGCCTCCAGCTTGGAGCAGATGGGGATGGCCGGGGCGCCACGCTCGGCGGCGAGGGCCTGGAGTTTCACGAAGTGGGGGTTCGCGCCCGGGTTCGCGATATCGCCTTCGCCGATGTTGCCGACGAAGAGGACGGGCTTCAGCGTGATGAGGCCGAAGGATTTCAGCAGCGCGATCTCATCCTTCGAGAGTCCGGCGGTGGAGGCCCAGCGGCCTTCGTTGAGGACGGCGAAGGCCTTCTCCAGCACGGCCACGAGGGCGGTCGCCTCCTTGTTGGCGCCGCTCTTGGCGGCCTTGCGGTTGCGGTCCAGGGCCTTCTCGACGGAATCGAGATCCTTGAGGATCAGCTCGGTCTCGATGATCGCCACATCGCGGGCCGGGTCCACGCTGCCTTCCACATGGGTGATGTCCCCATCCTCGAAGCAGCGGCAGACCTGGACGATGGCGTCCGTGTCGCGGATGTTGGCGAGGAAGGCGTTGCCGAGCCCTTCGCCTTTTGAAGCGCCGCGCACGAGTCCGGCGATGTCCACGAATTCCTGGGCGGCGGGGAGGATGCGCTGGGGCTTCACGATGGCGGCCAGCTTCTCCAGGCGCTCATCCGGCACATCCACGACGCCCGTGTTGGGCTCGATGGTGCAGAACGGGTAGTTGGCGCTCGCCGCGCCCGCCCGGGTGAGGGCGTTGAACAGGGTGGACTTGCCCACATTGGGCAGCCCGACGATGCCACAGGCGACGGCCATGCCGACCTCCAGCCCTCCAGTGTCTCAGAGGGGACCGAAAGGGAAAAGCGGGAAGCCCCTTGCGCCACCGCCCGGGCCGCCATAACCTCCAGCGCAACGCAGTCC
>CAZKIM010000013.1:0-11971 GCA_964552855.1 uncultured Solibacteraceae bacterium
GATGATACTCCCTCGCACAGAGGCGGAAAAGTAGGTCGCTGCGACGTTAATACCAAGGGCTCCCAGGCAACTGGGAGCCCTTTTCTTTTTCCGAACGAAGCCCATCGCTACACTGGATGTTTCGCGGCCACGCCGCGCGCGAGGAGCCCATGTCCCTTTCCGTCCGCCTTCCCGACGACTCCGTCCGCCAATTGCCGGATGGGGCCACGGGGACTGACCTGGCGCTGAGCATCGGTCCCCGTTTGGCCGAGGCCGCCTTGGCGGTGCGCGTGGATGGCAAACCTCAGGATCTGAAGGCGCCGCTAAAGGACGGTGAGAAAGTCGCCATCCTCACGGGCAAGGATGCCGAAGGCCTGGATTTGCTTCGTCATTCCACCGCGCATTTGCTGGCCCACGCCGTGAAGCGCCTCTATCCGAATGCCAAGGTGGGCATCGGTCCGGTCATCGAGGACGGCTTTTACTACGACTTCCAGGTGGAGAAACCCTTCACCGCCGAGGATCTGCCCGCCATCGAAGCGGAGATGAAGAAGATCGTCGCCGAAGGCATCGAAGTCACGCGCGAAGAGCTGCCGCGCGATGACGCCGCGAAGCTCTTCCGTTCCGAAGGCGAATCCCTGAAGGTCGAGATCGTCGAAAGCATCCCCCAAGGCGAAATCATCAGCGGCTATCGCCAGGGCGATTTTTATGATCTCTGCCGCGGCCCCCATGTGCCGAACACCGGCAAGCTGAAGGCCTTCAAGCTGCTCAGCGTCGCCGGCGCCTACTGGCGCGGGGACGAGAAGAACGCCATGCTCAGCCGCATCTACGGCACCGCCTTCGCGACCCAGAAGGAAGTGGATGAGCACATCCAGCGCCTGGAGGAGGCGCGCCTGCGCGACCACCGCAAGCTCGGGCGTGAACTGGATCTCTACAGCTTCCATCCCGAAGCGCCGGCTTCGCCCTTCTTCCATCCCAAGGGCACCATCGTCTACAACGAGCTCGTGGCCTACATCCGCGAGCTCTATCACAAGTACGGCTACAGCGAAGTCATCACGCCGCAGATCATGGATGTGGAGCTGTGGAAGACCAGCGGCCACTACGAGAACTACGCGGACAACATGTACTTCACCACCGCGGAGGAGCGCGAGTACGCGGTGAAGCCCATGAACTGCCCCGGCCACTGCGTCTATTTCGCCACGGGCAAACACAGCTACCGCGACCTGCCCATGCGCATCGCGGACTTCGGCCGCCTCCACCGCTTCGAGCGCAGCGGCGTCACGCACGGGCTCACGCGCGTGCGCACCTTCTGTCAGGACGACGCCCACCTGTTCTGCGCGCAGGATCAGATCAAGAGCGAGATGGCCGCGTTCCTCGACCTCTTCTACGAGGTGTACGCCACCTTCGGCTTCGGCGAAATCCGCGTGGCGCTCTCCACGCGGCCCGAGAAGCGTCTGGGGTCGGATGAGATCTGGGACCAGGCCGAAGGCGCGCTCGCGGAAGCCATGACGGAGAAGGGCCTCGCCTTCAAGCTGAACCCCGGCGAAGGCGCCTTCTACGGCCCCAAGATCGAATTCCAGGTGCTGGATGCGCTCAAGCGCCCCTGGCAGTTGGGCACGCTCCAGGTGGACTACATGCTCCCGGAGCGCTTCCAGCTCCACTACACCCAGGCGGATGGCACGGAGGCGCGCCCCGTCATGCTGCACCGGGCCATCCTGGGCAGCCTGGAGCGCTTCTTCGGCATCCTGGTGGAGCATTGCGGCGGGGCCTTTCCGGCCTGGCTGGCGCCCGTCCAGGCGGCCGTCCTGCCCATCACAGACCGGGTCCATCCCTTCGCCACTCAGGTGGCGGACCGCCTGCGGGCGGCGGGGCTGCGGCCGGAACTGGACCTGCGGAACGAGAAGGTCAACGCCAAGATCCGCGAGGCCCAATTGCAGAAGGTGCCCTACATGCTCGTGATTGGGGACCGCGAGGCCGAGGCCGGGACCGTCTCCGTGCGGCACCGCTCCAAGGGGGATCTGGGCGTCCAGAGTCTGGATGCCTTCCTGGAGGCGCTCCAGACGGAAGTCCGGACCCGCGCCCAGTAGGTTTATTCGCTGGAATTATGCTTGGCTGGAAGCCCAGGCGTTGATAGACTTTCAGTTCCTGTTTTCCGGGGGTGTATCCATTCGTCCGAACGAGACCCGCATCAACGACGGCATCCGGGCCGCCGAAGTCCGCGTCATCGCGGAGGACGGTGAGCAGCTGGGCCTGATGCCGCCCCACGAGGCCATCCGGATCGCGGAATCCCGCGGCCTCGACCTCGTGGAAGTCGCAGGCGGCGCGAACCCGCCCGTCTGCCGCATCATGGACTACGGCAAGTACAAGTTCATGGAAGCGAAGCGGGAACACGCCGCGAGGGCCAAGCAGAAGTCCATCGTCGTCAAGGAAGTGAAGTTCCGTCCCAAGACCGACGATCACGATTTCGAGTTCAAGGTCCGGCACATCGAGCGGTTTCTCGAGGATGGCTTCAATGTGAAGGTGGTCGTCATGTTCCGCGGGCGCGAAGTCGTCCACCGCGACATCGGGTACCGGATCATCGAGGAGGTGCTCAACCGCGTGGCCGACAAGGCCAAGGTGGACAAGGGCGCCAGCATCGAAGGCCGCGACATGCACGCCTTCATCGCCCCCAAGCCCGTCGAGAAGAAGCCCGTTGAAAAGAAGCCCAAGGCCGCCAAGCCCGCAGGCGCCGAGAATGCCCCGAAAGCGGAGTCGGTGGAAGCCGCTCCTGAAGTGAAGCAAGCCTGAGACGCCACCCAAGCCTGACCCGCACTCTCCCAGAGGTTGTCATGAAGAAGCTGAAGCTCAAGACCCACAAGGGCGCCCAGAAGCGCTTCAAGAAGACCGCCAGCGGCAACTATAAGCGCGGGCAGTCCCACCAGCGCCACATCCTCACCAGCAAGTCCCCCAAGCGGAAGCGTCAGCTGGACATCGCCACCACGGCGAGCAAGGCCGACAACTTCGCCATCAAGGAAATGCTGCCGTACGCCTAAGTTCTCCGGGGGTTCCGTGCTGCGCACATACCCCCGGACCCCCGCGCGCTCCGCGGGCCAAGCCTGCTCCGCGCTTTTCTGAACCCCGGCGGTCTGAGGACCGCCCCCAACAGGGCTTAAAGTCCGCTGATGAGGCGGCTGCCCCGAGGAGATTCCGATGTCTCGTGTCAAACGCGGTCCGAAGCGCGCCCAACGCCGCAAGCGGATGATGAAGTTCGCCAAGGGCTTCTACGGCGCCAAGTCCCGTCTCTACCGTTCCGCCAAGGAAGCCGTCGAGAAGGCCCTCGGCTACGCCTACCGCGGCCGCAAGGAGAAGAAGCGCGACTTCCGCCGCCTCTGGATCGTCCGCATCTCCGCCGCCTGCGCCCAGAACGGCGTGTCCTACTCGAAGTTCATGGGTGGCCTGAAGAAGGCCTCCGTGTGCCTGGACCGCAAGGTGCTGGCCGATCTCGCCGTCCGCAACCCGGAGGCGTTTACCAAGCTCGTGGCCGTGGCCAAGGGCTGATTCGGTTCCATTCGAATGACGCTCGAAAGGCCGCGCAAGCGGCCTTTCTTTGTTTAAGGTTTCAGCATGGACCTCGCCCTGCTTCCGCCTGAAATCGCCGAAGCCCAGGCTGCCTTCCCGGCCGCGCTCGCGGCCTGCGCCGACCTGGACGCGCTCAACCGCCTGAAAGGCGCCTACACAGGTCGCGAAGGCAGTCACGCCGCGCGGATGATGGATCTGCTCAAGGCCGCGCCGAAGGAGCAGAAGCGCGAGCTCGGCGCGGCCATCAACACGCTGAAGAGCGCGTGGGAAGAAGGCCTCAAGGTCAGGCAGGCCGACCTCGCCTCGGCGAAGAAGGCGTCGTCCTGGGATCCCACCATGACGCCCCCCATGCCCGCGCGCGGCGCGCTGCATCCGCTGGATCGCCTCATGGGGCGCATGGTGGAGGCCTTCCGCCCGCTCGGCTATCACATCGAGGAAGGCCCCGAGATCGAGACGGCCGCGAACAATTTCGACGGCCTCAACATTCCCGAGGACCATCCCGCGCGCGGCTCCAGCGATACCTTCTACCTCGCCGAGCACCCCGAGCTGTTGTTGCGCACGCACACGAGCCCCGTGCAGGTGCGCGTCCTCGCGCGCTACGGCGCGAAGGGCGAGGACGGCACGAGCCTGCTGGAGCGGAAGGGGGGCTTGCGCTTCCTCGCGCCCGGCCGCGTCTATCGCAAGGACGAGATTGATCCCACCCACTCGCCGATGTTCCACCAGATCGAAGGCATGCTCGTGGGCAAGGGCATCGGCCTCCATCACCTCAAGGGCACGCTGAGCTACGCCATGCGCGCGCTCTTTGGCCCGGACACGAAGGCGCGCTTCCGCCCGAGCTACTTCCCCTTCGTGGAGCCCGGCTGCGAGATGGATGTGAGCTGCCCACTCTGCGGCGGCAAGGGCTGCCGCGTCTGCAAGGGCAGCGGCTGGGTGGAGATCCTTGGCGCGGGGCTCATCCATCCGGCCGTGCTCGCGCACGCGGGCATGGATGCGAAGGTCTGGAGCGGCTTCGCCTTCGGCATGGGCGTGGAGCGCACGGCCATGATGGTGAGTCAGACGCCGGATCTGCGCCTCTTCTTCGAGAACGACCAACGCTTCCTCGCGGCCATGGGAGGGCTGGATTGATGCTCGTCACGCTGAACGCCCTCCAGTCCGAACTGACCGCGCCGCTTTTCCGCGAGCAGGCCATCACGCTCCTGCCCATGCTCGGCTTTCCCATTGATGGGATCGAGGAGAAGGACGGCACGGTCGTCCTCGATGTGGACATCACTGCTAACCGCGGCGACATGATGAGCGCGCGCGGCGTGGCCCGGGATCTCGCCGCGAAGGTGGGCGTGGCGTTGAAGCCGTTGGATTCGGTGTCGCTTCCAGAAGGCGCGGCAGAACGCCCCATTCGCATCGAGACGCCCCTCTGCGCGCTCTACGCGACGGCCGCGCTGACGCTCGGCGCTGGCGCCACGCCGGAATCGGTGAAGATTTTTCTCGCGGCCCTCGGTGCGACCGCCAAAGGGCTTCCGGCGGTGGATGCTTCCAACGAACTGTTGCACCGCACTGGCCACCCCACCCACGCCTTCGACGCGGACCGGCTGAAAGGCGCGATCACCGCGCGGTTGGCGAAGCCGGGAGAATCGCTCGTCACGCTCGATGGCGTCGAACGAAAACTCACGAATGAAGACCTGATCATCGCCGACGAATCCGGCCCCATCGCCCTCGCGGGCCTCATGGGCGGCGACGCGACCAAGGTGACGGAAGCCACGCGGCGTGTGCTGCTGGAGAGCGCCTACTTCGATCCGCGCACGGTACGGCTGATGGCGCGTCGTCATGGACTGCACACGGACGCCTCCGCGCGCTTCGGGCGCGGCGCGGATCCGGCCATGGCGACGGTCGCCCGCGATCTGCTCGCGGCGCGGCTCCAGGCCTGGTGCGGCGCGAAGCTGGAAACGGCTTGGACGGTGGGCGCGGTTCCCCCCCGCCCCGCGCCCATCCCCGTGGACGAGGCGATGATCGCGCGCATGGCGGGTGAACCCATTCCCGCTGACGAAATCGCCGATCTGTTGACGCGCCTCGGATGTGAGATGACGGCTTCCGGAGCCGTGCCGCCCACCTGGCGCCACGATCTGACGATTGCCGAAGACCTCGCCGAAGAAGTCCTGCGCCTGCGCGGCTACGACCGCTTGCCCGAAGCCCTGCCGCCGGTGCAATCCGAGCCCGAGCCGCTGTCGCCGGACTATCAGAAGCGCCAACGCCTGGCGCGGCGCCTCGCGAACCTCGGCTTCCACCAGACCGTCTCCTACGGTTTCGTGAGCCCGGAGATGGACGCCGCCTTCGCGGAAGCGCCCGAGGGGCGCGCGTTGGGCAATCCGCTGGGGGTCGAATACTCGGTGATGCGCGGCAGCCTCCTGCCAAGCCTCGCGGCGACCGCCAAGCACAACCAGCGCAACGGCGCGCGGGAGGTGCGGCTCTTCGAGGTGGCGCCGGTCTACGCGTCGTCGCCCGCGGGTCCGGTCGCGTCCGGTCGCGTGGGCCTCGTCTGGTCTGGCCAACGCGGCGGCGAGGATCCGTGGACGCCCGCGCGCCCCGTCCATCCCTTGGATGCGGTGGCAGTGGCCAGCGATCTCGGGGGTCACGGCGCCGTGCAGGATCTTGGCGACGGCCTCTTCGGCCTGGAAGTGAATCTGGACACCCTGCCCGCGCCGGAAGAGCGGGTGATCCCGGCGTTCCGCGCCTTCTCCCGCTTCCCCGCCGTGTCCCGCGACCTCTCGCTGCTCGTGGCCGCCGGGCAGGCTTACGGTCCGCTGGAGGCGGCGATGCGCAAGGCGTTGCCGCCCGAATGCTGTGATCTGCGCTGCGTGGACATCTACCGGGGCAAGGGCCTGGAGCCAGGCCAGCAGGCCTGGCTGGTCCGCGTGGCGTTCCAGGCGGACCGCACGCTCACTTCGGATGAAGTGGAGGGCTGGATCAAGGCCGCGCTCACCGCCGCCGAATCCACGGGAGCCAAACTCCGGGGGTAGAATCCTGGAATGGACCTCCTCAAGCAGCTCGAAGCCAAGCTCCAGACCCTCGTCCAGCAGCGGACCCAGCTCCTCGCCGAGTTGGAGGCGCTGAAGGCCAAGGGCGCGGGCGATGTGGACGAGCTGCGCGCGGAGTTGGCCCAATCCAAGGAAACCTGCGAAGCCTTCCAGCGGGAGCGGGAAGAGGTCCGGGAGCGCCTGGAGCGGCTCCTCGCCACCCTTGAGGCCGCCGGATGAAGGCCCGGAAGACGGCCCATCCCGTCCAGGTCGAAGTCCTGGGGCGGAGCCTGGACCTGCGTTCCGCCGTGCCGGAACCCGAGCTCCGGGCCGCCATTCAGACCCTGGAGGCCACCTTCCAGGACATGGACTCGGCCTGCGCGGTAGAATGGGGGCACGCCCGGCCAGCCGCGGACTCGTCCACTTGGCTGATCCTGGGCGCCCTGAACCTGGCGCACCGCGTGGCGCGCCTTGAGCGGGAAGCCACCCAGCACACCCAGGACCTGGAACAGACCCTCAAGCTCCTCGAGTCCGTTCCGGATGACATTCCCAACCGTCCCTCATCCCTATTCGAGGGAGACCTTTCCTGATCGTCCCTGCGAGGCCCGTGATGATGGCCAAGCGCTGGTTCCGTATTGACTGCCGGGAGTCCTTCCCCCGCCCTTGTGCGTTCCGCGCCGCGGCGCGCCTGAAAGCGGGATTCTGGACACCCCCCTATGACCTAGGGAACTCGGCAAGCCTCCACGGCTGAGCGGGGATTCTTGCTGCGCGGCTTCCCGGCCCTTTGCCGGAGAGCCCCCATGAACACGATGAATTGGATTTTGCTGGCCCTGGTGCTCGTCGCCGGAGCCGTGGCTTGGCTGATGGCCCAGAAGGCCGCGAAGGCCCAAGTGGATGGCAGCGCGGCGCGGGCGAAGGCCGAGCAGGAATTGCAGGCCAAGGCCGCCCGCACGATGGAGGACGCCAAGGCCGAGGCGACCCAGCTCCGCGAACAGGGCCAACGCGCCGCGGAGGCGCTGAAGAAGGAAGCCGAACTCCAGGCGAAGGAACAGGCCCTCGCGGCGCGGCAGAAGGCCGAAGCCGAGGTGAAGGAACGCCAGGCCCAGGTGGAGAAGCAGGAGCAGAAGCTCCAGGCGCGGGAAGAGAGCCTGGACAAGAAGGTCCAGCAGGTCGAGGAGAAACAGAAGGATCTCGACGGCCTCTCCGAAAAGCGCAAGGCCGAGCTGGAGAAGCTGGAAGCCCGCCAGGCGGAAGCCAAGGCGCTCGTCGAGGCGCAGAACCAGAAGCTGGAGGCCATCGCCAACCTCACCCGCGAAGACGCCCGCAAGGAGCTCATCGGCTCCCTGGAGCATCAGGCGAAGATGGACGCCGCGAAGACCGTGCGCCGCATCGAGGACGAGGCCAACGAGGAAGCCCAGAAGCGCGCCCGCTGGGCCATCGGCGCGGCGATCCAGCGCCTGGCGTCCGACACGGTGTGCGAGGCGGCGGTGTCTTCGGTCCAGCTCCCCAGCGACGATCTGAAGGGTCGCATCATCGGCCGCGAAGGCCGCAACATCCGCGCGCTGGAGAAGGCCACGGGCTGCGACCTCATCGTGGACGAGACGCCGGAGGCCATCGTCGTCTCCAGCTTCGACCCCATCCGCCGCGAGGTGGCGCGCCAGGCCATCCAGCGCCTGCTCGCCGATGGCCGCATCCATCCCGCCCGCATCGAGGAGGTGGTGGAGAAGGTGAAGGTGGATCTGGACCAGCACCTCAAGGAGATCGGCGAGGCCGCCTGCGTGGAGCTGGGCTTCCCCGATGTGCACCCCAAGCTCCACAAGCTGGTGGGAAGGCTCAACTACCGGCACAGTTACGGGCAGAATGTGCTGGAGCACACCAAGGAGGTCGCGCGCGTGGCCGAGTACATGGCGGTGGAGATGGGAGCGGACGCGAAGGTCGCGCGCCGCGCCGGGCTCTTCCACGACATCGGCAAGGCCATTGACCGCGAAGTGGAAGGCACCCACATCGAGCTGGGCATGGAACTCATGCGCCGCTTCGGGGAGAAGGAAGAAGTCATCCACGCCATGAGCTGCCACCACGGCGACTTCGAGCCGCGCACGGTGGAAGCCATGCTCATCACGGCGGCGGACGCCATCTCCGCCGCGCGTCCCGGTGCTCGCCGCGAAATGATGGAAACCTATGTGAAGCGCCTGGAGAAGCTGGAGGAGATCGCCAACAGCTACGACGGCGTGCAGAAGAGCTACGCGCTCCAGGCGGGCCGCGAGATCCGCATCATGGTGGACGCGGGCCAGGTGAACGACGACAAGGCCTACTGGCTCGCCAAGGATGTGTCGCGCCGCATCGAGGATGAGATGCAGTACCCCGGCCAGATCAAGGTGACCGTGATGCGCGAGACCCGCGCGGTGGAATTCGCCCGGTGAGGCTCGGTGAGGATCATCCCCTGACATGAGCGAGCCGACCCGCGCCGACGAGCGGCCCCTTTCCCTCCAGCGGGCGCTGGAGGAGGCGGAGCAGTACCGGGCGCTGGCGGAAGGCATCCTGGCCTTGAGCCTCTGCCGCACCGAAGAGGAGATCTTCGGCGTGCTCATGGGCCGCGCCGGGAAGATCTATCCGAGCACCCAATGGGCGGTGGGCCGCCTCACCGACGCCGCGGATGGCGAGCAGGAATTCGAGCTCCAGGCCTGGACACCTCCCGTCTACGCCCAGCTCGGTGAAGTGCTCAAGGGTCTGCGATTGCCGATCATGGCCACGGGTTTTTCGCGGATGCTCTACTTCGAACACCGCACCGTGGTCGTGGAGGACTGTCCCAAGCATCCCGAGCAGTTCGACCCGGTGGCCGCTCAGCGTTTCGGCCTGCGCTCCCTCATGGGCGTGCCCCTGGTCCAGAGCGGCCAGCTGGTGGGCGTGCTCTACGGCCTGGCCTTCATGCAGGACGATCCGCTCATCATGAGCCCCTTCCAGGAAAGCGGCCTGCAGAACCTCTGCCGCGTGGCGGCCCTGGCCCTGGACCGCATGCGGACCCACTCCGAGCTGGCCCATCAGCTCGAATCGGCCTCCAGCCTGAATGAGCGCATGCGGGTCTTCCAGACGACCTTGGCGGAGGTGGCGGGCAAGCCGGATCTCGAAGGCGCGCTGCGGACCCTTCTCGATGGCCTTGGCGAAGTCACCTCCTATGGAAAGTGGGCGATCCACGCGGTCACGGAAGAGAAGACCGCGCTCCACACCCTCGTGCAATCGGGCGCGCCCAGCTTGGCCTTCTCGTCCACGGCGCCCTTGCCCATTGGCGGGCCGAATGCCGGAGTGGGCGGCCGCGCGGCGGCGACGGGAGAGCTGGTGGTGGTGGAGGATCTGCGCCAGGATCCCGCCAGCCAGGCGCACCAGACGCTCGTCCATGAGCTCAACGCGCGCGCGGCGGTGTCTCTCCCCCTCAAGGGCCGCAGCGGGGAACTCTTCGGTGTCCTCACGGGACTCGGGGCGCACAGGGGCAAACCGACCGAGACCGATCTCTCCCAGATGCGCTTCGTGGCGGACCTGGCGACGCTCGCAATGGAGCGCACTCGGCTCTGGGACCGTCTGCAGAAAGAGCTGGATCAGCGCAAGGAATCCGAACAGCTCTACCGCACGCTCGTGGAAGAAAGCCTCTCGGGCGTCTACCTCATCCAGGATGGCGTCTTTCAATACGCGAACCCGGCCTTCTGCGGCATCTTCGGCTACTCCGAGGCGGAGATGAAGGGCATGCCCGTCGGCTCCCTCGTCGCGTCTTCTGACCGGGAGACCGTGCTCAACAACATCCGCAAGCGGGTCGTGGGGCAGATCCAGAGCATCCATTACACCTTCCGCGCCCAGCGCAAGGACGGACGAGAGATCCTCGTGGAAGTCCACGGCAGCACCGTGCAGAAAGATGGCCGCCCGGCGGTGCTGGGCGTGCTGATGGATGTGACCGACCAGCAGCGCGCGGCCCAGGACCTGGAAGCGAGCGAGACCCGCTTCCGCCAGCTCTTCGATGATTCGCCGGAGGCGATCCTCCTCATTGATCCCGCCAAGGGCTACACCCTCGTCAATCGCGCGGCCACGGTCCTGCTGGGGCGGCCCGCGAACCAGATCGTCGGCGTCACGCCCGGCACCTTGAGTCCGCCGCTCCAGCGGGATGGGGAACCGAGCCTGGACCGCGCGCGGCGCGTGCTGGCCGCCGCCGCGCAGGGTGAGCCCCAGTGGTTCGACTGGGTGAACCTGAGGCCGGATGGGAGCGAGGTGGAATCCGAAGCGCACCTGGTCCGCATGAAGGACGAAGGGCGCGCGCTGTACCAGCTCATCCTGCGGGATGTGACGAAGGAACGCCGCGCGCATTCGGAACGGGAGGCGCTGGAGCGCCAGCTCTTCCAGGCCCAGAAGCTGGAGAGCCTCGGCGTCATGGCGGGCGGCGTGGCCCACGACTTCAACAACCTGCTCACGGGCATCCTCGGCCACGCCGACCTGGCCATGGCCATGACCGCCGAGGGGCCTTCGCTGAAGAAGCACTTGGAGGCGGTGCGTGATTCGGCGCTGCGGGCCTCCGAGCTGACCCGGCAACTGCTCGCCTACTCCGGCAAGGGCGTCTTCGAATTGCGGCGCGTGGATCTTTCGGCCCTCGTGACCGACACCGTGAAGCTGCTGGATGTGAGCGTGCCCAAGGCCGTGAGCCTGCGCCTGGATTTGGGCAAGAGCCTGCCGCCCATCCAGGGCGATCCCTCGCAACTCCGCCAGGTGCTCATGAACCTCGTCATCAACGCCGCCGAATCCATGGGGGAAAGCGAAGGCACCGTCCGCATCACGACCGCGATGGAAATGTTGGAAGATGGCGTCGCCACCCAGGGCACGGTGCTCGCGCCCGGGCGCTATGTGGCCCTGCGCGTGGCGGACACCGGCAGCGGCATGGACGAGGCCACCCTCGCGCGCATCTTCGAACCCTTCTTCACCACCAAGTTCACGGGCCGAGGCCTTGGCCTACCCGCCCTCCTCGGCATCGCCCGTGGCCATCAGGCGGGGCTGTGCGTGAAATCCCAGCCGGGCGATGGCACGGTGTTCACGGTCTATTTCCCGAAGGCGGACGGCGCGGTGGATGGCCAGGCCGACGCCGCCGAAGCCAAGGCTTCGAACGCGGCTTCCGCATCCGCGAACGGCGCGGGCCTCATCCTCGTGGTGGATGACGATTCGGCCGTGCGGAATGTGGCGCGGCAGACCCTCGAAATGCGCGGCTACCAAGTCGTCGAGGCGGGCGACGGCGCCGAGGCGCTGGATGAAATCCGCGTGCGCGGCCCCCGCGTCGCCCTTGTCGTGCTGGACGCCACCATGCCCAACATGAGCGGCGAAAGCACCCTCCGCGAACTCCGCGACCTTCGCCCCGGGCTGCCGGTCCTCCTCAGTTCCGGTTACGACGAGCAGGCGACGCT
>CAZKIM010000013.1:12071-15040 GCA_964552855.1 uncultured Solibacteraceae bacterium
TTCGCCCCGGGCTGCCGGTCCTCCTCAGTTCCGGTTACGACGAGCAGGCGACGCTGCACCGTTTTCCCGAACTGGGGCGAGATCATTTCCTGCCCAAGCCCTACGGGCCGAGGGATCTTCTGGCGAAGGTGCAGGCGCTGCTCGCGTCCAGCTGAGCGAGGCGGAGGAATCCATGCGCACCGTCCTGCTTCTGATCCTTTCGAACATCTTTATGACCTTCGCGTGGTATCGCCACCTGAAGGCCGAGCACAACGCGCCGCTGTGGATCGCCATCCTCACCAGCTGGGGCATCGCCTTCTTCGAATACTGCCTCGCCGTGCCCGCCAACCGCATGGGTTATGGCCGCTTCACCCTGCCCCAGCTCAAGGTGATCCAGGAGGTGGTCACGCTGGCCGTGTTCGCCGTCTTCGCCGTGGTCTGGTTCAAGGCCAAGCTCAGCCTCAACCACCTCTGGGCGGCGATCTGTCTCGTGGGCGCGGTGTTCTTCACCTTCCGGAGCTGAGCAGCTTCGCCAGCAGCGGAAGGAGACGCTCCAGTTCCAGCGGTTTCGTCTCCACCGCCACGCAGCCCGCGGCCAGGGCCGCGGCGTGGTCCCGCGCGTCCGCCGAGGCGGTGAGGGCCACGAGGGTGAGCTTGGCGGTGCGCGGATCGGCCTTCAGGCGCTTGGCCAGGTCCACGCCGCTCATGCCGGGCAGGCCCAGATCCAGCAGGACGAGGTCCGGAAGCCAGGCCGCGGCGGAGATGATCGCCTCGGGCCCATCGTGGGCGACGCGCACCTCATGCCCGCCCTTCTTGGAGATGAGCCGCTGCATCGCCTCGGCGTTGAACGGATGGTCCTCGACCAGCAGCAGGCGTCCCATGGGACGATGCTAGCGGGGGAACGCCGATGATCGCCTATGAAGTGCGCGTGGCCGTCCGCGAGGATGTGGCCGAGACCTTTCAGCGCTACATGCGGCGCAAGCACCTGCCGGAGATCCTCGCCACGGGCTGCTTCCAGGTCATCCGCTTCGAGCGGGCGGAGGCCTGCGTCTACCGCACCCGCTACGAGGCGATCTCCCGCGCCGATCTGGACCGCTACCTGGAGCACCACGCCGCCCACTTCCGCGCCGACTTCATGGTGCATTGCCCCGAAGGCTGCGCCGTCACCCGGGAAGTGCTGGAGACGGTGGAAAGCTTCAGCTGAGCTGGCGCGCTACGAGAAGAATCAAGGCGAAATCCGCGATAGCGTGGCTGAAAACGGGAAAGGCGATGCCATCTGATTTTCGCGCAAGCCAGGTCCAGAGCGCGCCTGCGGTGGCGGTTCCGGCAAATGCTGGAAGCACCCAAGGCCAGGGAAGCACGATCGCAGCTGCAACGGCGTGATGGAGGCCGAAAGCCGCGCCATGCTGAACAGGAGACCACTCGGGATATCGGCCTGCGATAGCGCCCCGCCAGTAGGCTTCCTCAACCGGGACATTCACAAGCAATGCGTAAACGGCATGGCCCCAGAGGCCGCCAGGCCACTGGTTGAGAACCGACGAGATCGCCGCATGAGGGAAGCCGGGTAGTAATGGCAGCGCGAACGGGATGGCGAGAAGAGGGAGGCTAAGTCCGGCGGAGATCCATCCAATGCGATTAGACCGCCCAGGTCTCCAAATGCCAGGCTGGACCGAGCCGATCAAGCAAAGAGCGTGATAACCCATGATCGTGAGCCAGATGTGCCTCGGCCATGCCAGCAAAGAACCCGCGATCCAGAGGCTTGGAATCCAGAAGGGGATCCGCATGTTTCAGCTAAGCGCGGCCTTCAGCGCGGCGAAGGCGGCGGGGATGCCGCCGGGTTTGGTGCCGCCGCCCTGAGCGAGATCCTTCTTTCCGCCGCCACGACCATCCAGGGCGGGGGCCATCGCCTTGAGGAGCGCGCCCGCGTCGGCGGAGCCTGAGGCGGCGACGAGGACGGCGACCTTGGCCTCGTCCACCTTGGAGGCCAGCGCGATGACGGCATCCTTGTGGCGCGTGCGGACCTGGTCCATGAGCTCACGGAGGGCGTTGCCTTCGAGGCCTTCCACGGCCGCCGTCACGAGCGTGTGGCCGTTCACCTGCTCCACGGTTTCGGCGGCACCCCCGCCGGAGGTGGCTTTGAGCTTGGCTTCTTTCAACTCCCGTTCGAGCTGGGCGATGCGGGTGTCCTTGGCGGTGATCAGATCCCCCAGCGCTTCGCGCGGCGCGTTGGCCTTGCGGGCGAGGGCGCTGAGCTGGGCTTCGTCCTTCTGGAACCATTCCAGCGCCGCCGCGCCCGCCACGGCCTCGATGCGGCGCACGCCGCTGGCCACGGCGGACTCGGACACAACCTTCACGAGGCCGATCTCGCCCGTATTCGCCACATGGGTGCCGCCGCAGAGCTCGACGGAGAAACCAGGGACCGCCATGACGCGCACGCGCTCGCCGTACTTCTCGCCGAAGAGGGCCATGGCCCCGGCGGCGAGGGCCTCGTCAATGGCCATCTCGTTCGTTTCCGTTCGGGCCGCGTGCAGCGTCTGCTCGTTCACGAGCCGCTCGATCTCCGCGAGCTGCTCCGGCTCGATGGGCGCGAAGTGCGTGAAGTCGAAGCGCAGCCGGTCGGCATCAACGACAGAACCCGCCTGCTTCACATGGGTGCCCAGCACCTCGCGCAGGGCCGCGTGCAGCAGGTGCGTGGCCGTGTGGTGCGCGCGGATGCGCGCGCGGCGCTCGGCGTCCACGGCGGCGTGAATGGTCATGCTCTCCTTCAGTTCGCCCGTGACCTTCACTGTGTGCAGGCTTCGCTTGGCCGCGGGCGCCGTGGTGTCGAGCACCTCGGCGCTGCCGCCCTCAAAGCTGATGCGGCCCGTGTCGCCCACCTGGCCGCCGCCCATGGCGTAGAAGGGCGTGCGGTCCAGCAGGGCGGAACCCTCACCGCTCAGCGAAACCACTCGCTTGTTCTGCGCGTCGAAGAGGGCCAGCACCTTGGCGTC
>CAZKIM010000013.1:15140-26980 GCA_964552855.1 uncultured Solibacteraceae bacterium
TCAGCGAAACCACTCGCTTGTTCTGCGCGTCGAAGAGGGCCAGCACCTTGGCGTCGGCCTCGGTGGTCGCGTACCCGAGGAAGTCCGTCGCAGGCAGGTTCGCGAGCACCGCGAAGTCACCGCTGAGGCGCTGATCGTGCGTCTTCATGGCTGCGCGGCCCTTGGCCTTCTGCTCGGCGAGCTCCTTCTGGAAGCCGTCCAGGTCGCAGGGCAGGCCGCGTTCCTTGGCCCAGTCCTCCACCAGATCCACCGGGAAGCCGAAGGTGTCGTAGAGCTTGAAGATGTCCGCGCCCTTCACGCCCTTCGCGGTATCCATGCCTTCGAGCTGCTTGAGCCCCGCGTTGAGCGTCACGCTGAACTGCTGCTCCTCACGGGCGAGCACCTTCTGGATGCGCGGTAGCTCAGGCGCGAGTTCGGGGTAGGCGTCGCCCATGGCCGCGACGACGGCGGGCGCGAGCCCGGCGAAGAAAGCGCCCTCGATGCCCAGCTTCTTTCCGAAGCGCAGCGCGCGGCGCACGATCTTGCGCAGCACATAGCCGCGGCCCTCGTTGCTGGGCACGACGCCGTCGAAGGTCATGAAGGTGGCCGCGCGGATGTGGTCCGCGATGACCTGGCTCGCCGTGCGGTTCGCGTGCTCGACCCGGTCCTCCGGCTTCACCTTCGCCACCTTCCAGATGGCCTCGAAGATGGGCGCGAAGAGATCAATGTCGTAGTTGCTGTCCACGCCCTGCAGGACGGAAGCCGTGCGCTCCAGACCCATGCCCGTGTCAATGCTGGGCTTGGGGAGGGGGCTGAGAACGCCCTTGGCGTCGCGCTCGTACTGCATGAAGACGAGGTTCCAGATCTCCATGACCCGGTCGCCTTCGCCGTTGGGGCGGTCGTCGCCGGGCACTTGGGCGCCCCGGTCGTAGAAGATCTCGGAGCAGGGGCCGCAGGGGCCGGTATCGCCCATCTGCCAGAAGTTGTCCTTCTTGCCGAAGCGGAGGATGCGGTCGGGGCCGACGCCCATCTGCTTCCACAGCTCCTCGGCCTCGGTGTCCGCGGACACGCCATCGGCGCCTTCGAAGACCGTCACCCAGAGACGGCTCGGGTCCAGCTGCAGCTCCTTCGTGACGAAGTCCCAGGCGAAGCGAATGGCGTCCGCCTTGAAGTAATCGCCGAAGGAGAAGTTGCCCAGCATCTCGAAGAAGGTGTGGTGCCGCGCCGTGAAGCCCACATTGTCCAGGTCGTTGTGCTTGCCGCCCGCGCGCAGGCACTTCTGCGAGGTTGTGGCCCGCGTGTAGTCGCGCTTCTCCTTGCCCAGGAAGACATCCTTGAACTGGATCATCCCCGAGTTCGTCCACATCACCGTCGGGTCGTCCGCCGGGCCGACGACCGAGCTGGAGGCCACGCGCCGATGGCCGTTCTGCTCGAAGTAGGCGAGGAAGCGCTGACGGAGTTCGGAAGTTTTCATGAATTCACCACGGAGATCACGGAGGGCACGGAGAAAACAGGGAACTTGACTCCGTGTTCTCCGTGTCCTCCGTGGTGATTTTTAATGCCGGAAGTGCCGCATGCCGGTGAAGTAGAGCCACACGCCGAGTTTCTGCGCGGCGGCGATGACTTCGGCGTCGCGGAGGCTGCCGCCGGGCTGGACGAAGGCGCTCACGCCCGCCATGGCCGCGACTTCGAGGCCGTCGGCGAAGGGGAAGAAGGCGTCGGAGCCGAGCACCGCGCCCTTGGCGCGCTCGCCCGCCTTGCGCACGGCGATCTCCACCGAATCCACGCGGCTCATCTGGCCCGCGCCGATGCCCACCGTCGCGCCGTCCTTGGCGAGGACGATGGCGTTGGACTTCACGGCCTTCGCCACCCGCTGGGCGAGCATCAGATCCTCGGCGAGGGGCTTCGGCCCGGTGCCGGTGGCCTTCACCTCCCAGCGCTCGAAGGGCTGGAAGGAGGCGTCCGCGCCCTGGGCCAGGTAGCCGCCGCCGAGCGTGCGCAGGTCCATGCCGCCCGCGGCGAGGGGCCAGCGGTTGGGCGTCTCCAGCACGCGGAGCTGCTTCTTCGTCGCGAAGACCTCCAGCGCCTCGCCGGTGAAGCCGGGGGCGAGGATGACTTCGAAGAAGCTCTGCGTCATGGCCTTGGCGACCTCGACGCCGAGGGGGCGATTGAAGGCGACGATGCCGCCGAAGCTGGAGAGCGGATCGCCCGCCTGGGCGCGGAGGAAGGCTTCCAGCGCGTGGGCGCCGTAGGCGACGCCGCAGGGATTGTTGTGCTTGACGATGACGCAGGCGGGTTGCTGGAACTGCCACACGAGCTGGGCGGCGGCGTCCGAATCCAGCAGGTTGTTGAAGCTCAGCTCCTTGCCCTGGTGCTGCTTGGAGGCGGCGATGCCCTCCTTCTGCGAGCCGGGCCGCGTGTAGAAGGCGGCCTGCTGGTGCGGGTTCTCGCCGTAGCGGAGGGTCTGTTCCTGGACGAGGATGAGGCTGAGGCGGCTGGGCAGGGCGCTGCCCGCGTCCTCGTGGGCGAGCTGCTTCTCCACCCACGCGCTGATGGCCGCGTCGTAGGCGGCCGTGCGCTGGAAGGCTTCCAGCGCGCAGCGGCGGCGATCGGCCTCGGTCCAGGCACCCGCCTTCAGCTTCTCCACGAAGGTCGCGTACTGGTCCGGGTGCGAGAGCACCGTCACGGAGGCGTGGTTCTTGGCCGCCGAGCGGATCATGCTCGGCCCGCCGATATCAATCTGCTCGATGGCCTCCGCCCAGGTGACGCCTTCCCGGGCGATGGTGGCCTCGAAGGGGTAGAGATTCACCACAACAAGGTCAATGGGCTCGATGCCGAGCTTCTCCGCGTCGGCGCGGTGGGATTCCTGGTCCCGGCGGAAGAGGAGGCCGCCGTGGATCTTGGGATGGAGCGTCTTCACGCGGCCGTCGAAGCATTCCGGCGCGCCGGTGAACTCGGCCACTTCCTGGGCCGGGAGCCCGGCCTCCTGAAGGGCCCGGAGCGTGCCGCCCGTGGCCAGCAGCCGCCAGCCAAGGGCTGAAAGGCCGCGGCCCAGGTCCACCAGCCCCGTCTTGTCGTGCACCGAGAGCAGCGCGGTCGGCATGGGCATCCCCCGAAACCTCAAGTTTCTCATGGGGCTTCTGCCCTTGGAAGGCTCGCTTGCCGGGAAGGCCCCCGAGGCGCGATCCTGGAAGGCCGGAGCGGTTGCCATGCCCAAGATCGCCATCAACGGAATGGAGCGCGAGGTGCCCATCGGCACCTTGGTGCTGGACGCCTGCAAGCAGGCGGGCATTGACATCCCCCACTACTGCTACCACCCGGCCCTCACGCCCGTGGCCACCTGCCGCATGTGCATGGTGGAGATCAAGGGCATGCCGAAGCTGGCGACGAGCTGCACGACGACCGTGGGACCCGCGCCGAAAGACAACCCCGAAGGTCTCGCCATGGAGATCTTCACGAACACGGCTCAGGTGGCGGATGCCCGCGCGGGCGTCATGGACTTCCTGCTCATGAACCACCCGCTGGACTGCCCCATCTGCGATCAGGCGGGCGAGTGCAAGCTCCAGGACTACAGCTTCCAGTACGGCAGCGGCGACAGCCGTATGCGCGAGGTGAAGCGCCGCTACCGCTACGAGGATCTGGGCGCGAAGATCGTCATTGATAAGAACCGCTGCATCCACTGCACCCGCTGCGTCCGCTTCACCAAGGAGGTTTCGGGCGGTTCGGAACTCACCGTCGCCCAGCGCGGCGCGGAGCTGGAGGTGACGACCTTCAGTGGGAAGACCCTGGATCAGAACCCCTTCGCGGGGAATGTGGTGGATCTCTGCCCCGTGGGCGCGCTCACGAGCCGCGACTTCCGCTTCCGCAAGCGCGTGTGGTACCTGAAATCCACGCCCTCCATCAGCCGCCATTCCGCGATGGGCGATCCCATCTGGATGGACCACGAGGCCAACACCCTCTACCGCTTCCGGCCCCGCCCGCTGGAAGGCCGCAACGACACCCACTTCATCAGCGACGAGGCCCGCTACGCCTACGCCGCCTTGAACACGCCGGAGCGTCCGGTCGCGTCGAGGTTGCGCGGCGCGGCATCCACCGTGGACGCCATCCGGGAGGGGTTCCAGGGCAAGGTCGCCGTCATCGGCCAGGGCGTGTTCGGCTGCGACGCGGCCCAGCGCTTCGGTGAGCTGGCCTCCAGCGTGGAGCTGCGCTACGCCAGCGGTGACAAGACCTGGCCCATCCAGATCGCCGCGCAGAAGAGCACGGATGGCGTGATCAATCGCCGGGGCTTCATGGAGCGGGGCTTCCGCTTCCAGGCCCTCGACGAGCTGCTCGCGGCCGTGAAGTCCGGCGCGGTGGCGTCCGTTGTGTTCCTCCACGACGCCTTCTTCTCCGGTGAGAAGGAGACGGCGCTGCTGAAGGAGATCGCCGCCTCCGCCGCCTTCAGCCTGATGCTCGAAGTCGAGGCGTCCGAGCTGGGCAAGGCCTGCACGGCTTGGCTCCCGCTCACCAATCACGCCGAGGAAAGCGATTTCATCGTCAATCACGATGGCGAGCTGCGCCGCTACCAGAAGGCGATCGAGCCGCCCAAGGGCGCGAAGACCGCCGCCGCCTGGGCCAAGGCGCTGATGCCGGTGGCCGCGGCGGTCTGATGCGATCCCGCCTCCTCGTCGCCTACGACGCGGAGTGCACCCACTGCCGCAAGAAGGCGGATTGGGTGCGGGAGCGGGACGCGGCGGGGCTCATCGAGGTCTTCCCGCTCCAGCACCCCGACCTCGCCCAGATTGCGCCGGAGTTGGCGGGACGCTTCCTCCACGGCGAGCTGCACGGCCTCGATCTCACTGCCCGCCGCGTCTACCGAGGCCCGGAGCTGCTGCCCGAACTGCTCTCGCGCCTGCCGCGGTGGAAGCTCCTCGCGCCGTTCCTGCGATTTCCGGGCGTGGCGCGGTTCGCCGCGTGGTTCGCGCTCAAGCGGGACGAGCGCCGATTTCGGCGGGGAAGCCGTTGAGTGGGCTTCTGGCCCCAGGCTCCGGGCTGCGTTGTTGAGGCTCGCTGTTGGATGGTATGGCCCTAAATCACTGGGGTAATCTTCCATGCATGAAACATTCCTGTCCTTGTTGCGGATTCTTGACTCTTCCTCAGCCCGCATCTGGGACATATGAAATTTGCCCAGTCTGCTTTTGGGAAGATGATCCGGTTCAACTGACCGATCCCTCTTTCGCCGGCGGAGCGAATGAGGTTTCTCTACTTGAAGCCAGATCGAATTTTGAACGCTTCGGCGCTTGCGAGACGCGAGTAATGGGGTTCGTCAGAAAACCATTGCTGGATGAGCACCAAGAGAAATGAGGATTAGATTAAGACCTGCTTCAGTCCCTGTCTGGACCAGCAAGGTAGCCTGGAGCCTGAAGTCCGGAGCCTGAATTGTTCCTCCACGACCAAGTCGCCAACTGGGTGGTCCGCTACCTCACGGCGGAGCAACCGGGCCACGAGCGGCGCGTGCCCATGGACATGGACCGCTTCAAGCGCGCGCTGCGCCCGGGCGATGTGGTGCTGGTGGAAGGTCGCGCGCGCATCAGCCGCATCATCATGACCCTCAGCCAAAGCAGCTGGAGCCACGCGTTCCTCTATCTGGGCGACGCGCTGTTGCGCTGGGGCGGGCCGGAGGCCGAGAAGGCGGTGGAGCGGTTCGGCGCGGAGGCGGCCTTCCTCGGGCTCGAAAGCGATATGCGCGATGGCGTGCGGGTGGTGCCCGTGGCGTGGTACGCGCAGCACAACCTGCGCCACTGTCGTCCCTTCGGGTTGAAGCCGGAAGATCGCGACCGTGTGCTGGCGGAGGCGATGCGGCACTTGGGCATCCGATACGACAAACGCAACATCTTCGACCTGGGGCGCTACCTCACGCCCTTCCATCTCATCCCCGCGCGGTGGCGTCGCAAGCCCCTCTACCTGGGCAGTTCCACCAGCCGTGAGATCATCTGCTCGGCCCTGCTGGCCAAGGCCTTCTACAAGGTGAACTACCCGATCACACCGGTGCGGGCGCCTGAAAACGGCCAGAAGCGCCACTGGGCCGCGCGCCATCCCAGCTACATCATGCCCCGCGACTTCGACCTCTCGCCGAACTTCGAGATCCTGAAAGTGCACGGCGCCGAAGGCGAATTCGGCTACGGGGAAGCGTGAAGAGCATTTGAACCACGGAGACACGGAGACCCAGAGAAGGGAGCCTTGAGTGCTTTCTCTGGGTCTCCGTGGTTTATTTCTTCGCCCGCGCCGGGTCATCCCAGAAGGGATAGAAGCAGTACCACTGGCTTGGATCTCGACGGATGAGGGTTTCGAGCTCGGCGGCGTAGCGGCGCATGCCGTCTTCGATGGCGGCCTTGCGCTCGCCGCGGGCACCGGAAATCCAGATGGGCTCGCTGAACTCCGCGTGGAAGAGGCCATCCTGGTCCACCCAGATGAAGGTGGTGAGGATGGGCGCGCCGGTCATGGCCGCCAGTTCCCAGGGGCCGCGTGGGAAGTAGACCTCTCGCCCAAAGAAGGGAATGGGCAGGCCGTTGAGGCTGAAATCCCGATCCCCTTGCATGCCCACGAGCTGGCCTTCGCGGAGCAGCTTCACGAGCGGCAGCGTGGAGAAGCCCTTGCCATCCACCGGGACGCCCTGGACGCCGCACTGGGCGCGAAGGGTGGAACGCAGGCGTTCCACCGCCGCGAAGCGATCGGGCTTGAAGACCGCGTGGATGGTGAGGTTGAGCGCGCGGAGGAAGAGGCCGCCCACTTCGAAATTGCCCGCGTGGGCGGTGAGCAGGATGGCGCCCGACCCCTTCGACCGCGCGGCTTCGAGGCGGTCCATGCCCTGAAAGGAGCCCACCTGGGCCATGACTTCGGCGGACGCGCGCTGGCCGTAATAGAAGAAGTCCACCCACGAGCGGGCGTGCTGGCGGACCATGCGCCGCGCGAGGCGGTCCACTTCTGGGTGCGTGATGGCGTGGCCCGTCACCTGGGCCATGTTGGCCCTCACGGCCTCGAGGTACTTGGGCCGCAGGGCCATGAACGCGTTGGAAACCTGGTCGGCGATTTCGTGGCCGCGACTGCGCCGCCCGAAGGTCCGCGCCGCGAAGAGGAAGAGCGGAAAGAGCGTGCCGAAGACGCCGGCGTAAAGCAGTTCCAGCACCTTTGAATCGCCCTGCATGCGGTCTTGCATCGCGGGCCCTTAGAAAAAACGGAACGCAGAGGGCACAGAGGAGCGCAGAGAGCACAGAGAACTGCAAAACAATTTTTCTCTGTGTCCTCTGTGCTTTCTCTGTGCCCTCTGTGTCCCTTCTTTAAAACTTGAGAAGACGATCATCGTGGAGTTCATCACGCCCCCCGCTGGTTGGGGTTGCGCTCTTCCATCTCGAGCCAGAGCCGCTGAAGGCTCTGGAGGCGCTCGGGGTAGTCGAGATCCAGGTCCTCGTCCTCGGGATCGAGGGCCATCGGATCTTCGAGCCACTCAGGAGGGAACTCGGGGAAGACGGTCGCGAGCAGGTCCCGATTGAAGCCCCGCACGCTCAAGGTGCGGATGCCGGGCGTGTCTATGAGCGTGCCGCCGTCTTCCAAGGGCAGCCATCGCGCGGCGGTGGTGGTCTGGCGGCCCGTGCCGAACTTCGTGAGGCCGCCGGTGCGAAGATCGGCTTCGGGGTGGAAGGCGTTCACGAGGGTGCTCTTGCCCACTCCGCTGTGGCCGATGAGCACGGCGATGCGATGGCCGAGCGCCGCTTTCAGCGCGGCGACGCCTTCGCCCTTCAGCGCCGAGGTTTCGTGGATGGCGACGCCCTGCGCCCTCAGGGGATCCAGTTCGGGCAGCGGGTCGTCCTTCGCGGCGCGATCCCGTTTCGTGACGATGACGCGAAGGGGCAGGCCGGCGTCCAGGGCCAGCACCTGGGCGCGTTCCAGCAGGCCGGGACGCAGGGGCGGGTCCACCACCGCGGCGCAGATCCACAGCTCATCGGCGTTGGCGGCCATGAGCTGCCAGGGTTCCCGGTCGTCAATGCCGCCGCGTTTGAGCAGGCTGCGGCGCGGCGACACGGCGACGACCTGGGCCTGGGGCAGCTTGGGATCCACCGCTTCCAAGGGCTGGGCGCTGTAGCGCACCCGGTCGCCGCAGCAGAGTTTCACGCCCTTCAACTTTCCGGAGAGCGTCGCGACGACGAGGCTACGATCCGCCAACTCCAGATCCACCCACTGGCTATGGCGCTGGACGAGGGTGGCCTCGGGCAGGTGCGCCCAGGGCGAGGCGTCCGGAAGGCGCAACATCCCTTCCGCGTCGTGGCGCTCGATGTCCGTCTCCAGCCGCTCGGCCCGCCGCTGGCGGCGCTTGGATTGGCTCCGGCCTTCCCGGCTGGCGTCCGTGCCGCGGTCGAGGTCCTCCGCCCCGCGGCTCTGGCCCAGCCGGAATTTCTTCATCAGGACCGGCTCACGAACTCGCGGGTCTCGGTGTTGACCTTCACCTTCTCGCCTTCCTTGATGAAGAGCGGCACGCGGACCTCGATGCCCGTCTCCAGCTTGGCGGGCTTGGTGACATTGCCGCTGGCGGTGTCGCCCCGGGCGCCGGGCTCCGTGTAGGTGACGGCCAGGTCCACATGCTGGGGGAGCTGGATGGCGATGGGGTTGCCGTTGAACTTCTGGATCTGGATCATCATGCCTTCGGTGAGGAAGTCCAGCGCGTCGCCGAGCATCTCGGCGCCGAATTCGTGGGTCTCGTAGCTCTCCTGATCCATGAAGTGGCCGCCGTTGCCATCCGCGTAGAGGAAGCTGGCGGGCACCACGGCCAGATCTGGCTCCTTGAACTTGTCCCCGGCCTTGAAGGTCTTGTCGAAGACCGCCTTGGTGAGCAGGTTGCGCATCTTGAGCCGCACGAGGGTCTGGCCGCCCCGGGCCGTGGGCGTGGAGATCTCCACATCCAGGCAGTGGTAGGGCGCGTTCTCGAATTCGAAGAACATCTTGCGCTTGATATCAATCGCTTCCATCAGGGAGGCCATGGGGATTCCTCAGCAAACCTTAGATCTTAACGCGGAGAGGCATTCCAGCCGATGATAGGGGCGTGAGCCCAGCCCTCCCCAAGCAGATCGGCCGCTACCAGGTGGCCCGCGCCCTCGGGCACGGGGGCATGGGGTCCGTGTTCCTGGTGGAGGACCCGCTCCTGAAGCGGCGGCTCGCCATCAAGGTCGTCCGCGCCTCGGGGGACGAGGAGGAGCGCCACCTGGCCCTCCGCCGCTTCCAGCGCGAGGCGGAGATCGCCGCCCAGTTCAACCACCCCAATGTGGTGATGATCTTCGATGTGGGCGTGGACCCGGAGGTCGGCCCTTTCCTCGCGATGGAGTATGTGGAAGGCCAGAGCCTCGCCCACCACATTCAGAAGAAGGACCTGGACATCGAGACCCAGATCCGGACGCTCATCCAGGCCATGCGCGCGCTCCGGGCCGCCCACCGCGCGGCGATCGTCCACCGGGATGTGAAGCCGGAGAACATCCTTCTGGGCCTGGACGGGCGCGCGAAGCTCATGGACTTCGGCATCGCGAAGAGCTTCACCTGGGACGGCTCGCCGGATGGCGGCGCCGTGAATCCTTCGGAGATGGACGACAGCCAGGACACCCAGCTCCTGCGCCTCACCAGCACCGGGGAGTTCCTCGGCTCACCCATCTACACCGCGCCGGAAATCCTGAAGGGGCGGCAGCCCACCCCGGCCTCGGACCGCTATTCCTTCGCCGCCACGGCCATGGAGCTCATGACCGGCCGCGTGCCCCACCCCGGGACGACCCTTCCGGCCATCCTCTCCCACGCCCTGAGCGAGCCGCCCATCCTGCCCCCGGAGTTGCAAGGCGCCTTGAGGGATGTCTTCGACCGCGCCCTCGCCACGGACCCCGACCACCGCCAGGCGACGCTCATGGACTTCATGGAGGAGCTCATTGACGCGCTGCCCCAGCCCGTCGCGCTGCGCTCCCGCCTCTTCGCCTTCCTGAACCAGGATGAGAACACCGGCGTCTTCGCGCCGCCGCCCGGTCGCTACTTGCACGACTCCGGACCTTTCCAGGCCCCACCCCGCCCCGAAGCCAAGGGGAAGCGGAAAGCGGGCGCGAAGATCCAACTCAACGAGGATCCCAAGCTCGCCGCGCGGTGGAAGACGGGCAAGGTGCCCGCCTACCGCCCGCCCGTCCAGGACGCGGGCTTCCCTTGGCTCAAGGCCATCCTCTGGCTGCTCGCGGGCGGCGTCCTGCTCCAGGCCTACTGGATCTTCCACCACGCTGGCTAAGGCTCCGGCTCAGACCAGCTTCATCACGAAGAAGATGGCGCCGTTCCAGCAGGCGTGGACGGCGATGGAGGTCCAGAGGCTGCCGCCCTTCCGCACCGCGAGGCCGAACACGAAGCCCAAGGAGGCCAGCAGCGGCAGGGCCATGGGCTGGAGGTGGATGAAGCCGAAGAGCAGGCTGGACACCGCGAGGCCCCAGGCCACGCCCCAGCGCTCGCCCGCCCAGGGAAGCAGGAAGCCGCGGAACAGTGTCTCCTCGAAGCAGGGCGCGAGCACGGCGATCGTCGCGAAGAGCGCCACCTGCACGGGCCATCCGTGCGCGCCCGCCACGAGGTCCTGCACCTCCTGCTGGGGGTTGGGCTGGCCCTTCATGAACGGCGCCCAAAGCAGCGCCACGCAGACCATCGTGAACACGGCGAGGCCGATGAACGCGGGCGCCCAGGTCAGAGCGGGCTTCAGGCGTGTCTCGGGCGCGACACGGGCCAGGAGCTCGCGGAAGGTGAGCCCCTCGACCTTCAGCAGCAGCCACACGCCGAACGCCGCATGGGCCGCGTAGCCCAGAGGCAGCGCCCAGAGCCGTCCCTGGGGCACCCGGTGAAGCGCCAGCGCCGCCACATTGTTGAGGATGAAGAAGCCCACGAGCCAGCCCAGCAGCACGAGCAGCGCGCCGCGCCCGCCCATCCGCCACTGGGGCTGGGGTGGGGCCGGACGCTTGGCGGTGATGAGCAGGAAGATCGCCAACGCCGCGCCGCCGAAGAAGAGCAACGAGACGAGACCGCCGAATCCGATCAGCAAGGCGAAGTTCGGCTCAGGGATGGGCAGGGGGCTCAGGCCCTGGCGGGCTCGGAGCTTGTTCTCCAGCCGGGCGGCCGCGCGGGTCCCCTTCATTGGCGTGGGCACGGCGGCGGGCAAGGGACCGTCTTCGTAGGCGGCGGACCAGGCCGCCGTGAAGGCTTCGCCTTCCTTGCCTTCTGGCGCGGGGTTTCGGAGGGCGTCCGCGAGCTTGGCGTCGCCCGCTTCCCGCGCGTCCACCGCCCACGCGGCCCGGTCCCAGGGCGCGGTGAGATCCCTGCCCGCCGCGAGGTACTTCTTCGTGATGCCCGGCTGCAAGGCCTCGACCTTCTGGCCGAGTTCCAATTGCAGTTCCATCGCCGTGAGCGCACGGGTGGTGCCCGGCGGCGTCGGCTTGGGCTTCATCCGCATGCCGAGCGTCAGGCTCACGCCCAGCAGCGCGAGGAGCCCGAGCAGGGCGATCAGCGGATCAACGGCCTTGGTGAGCTTGAGCGGTTCGCGCATCCCTTTAGGATGCCCGCAGGAGCCCGACCGAGGAGTAGGCTTTCCCCATGCCCTTCATCCACGAGATCCACCCCCGCTTCCGGGACCTGGACGCGCTCGGCCATGTGAACAACGCCGTGCTCGTCACCTTCCTGGAGCAGGCCCGCTTTCATTGGTGGCGAGGCTTCCTGGCCGGGCGTCCCTTCGAGGCCGAAGGCTTCCTCATCGCCCGGGTGGAGGCCGACTACAAGATTCCCATCCTCTTGGAGGACCAGGTTCGCATCGAGGTGCGCTGCACGAGGATCGG
>CAZKIM010000014.1:0-14813 GCA_964552855.1 uncultured Solibacteraceae bacterium
GGCTGCATGGCGAACCTCATCGCGCTGATGCTGCACCTGCGGCGCGGCGACCGCTTCCTGGCGCCGGAGAAGTCCCATGTGCTCGGCTCGGAGCTCGGTACGGCGGCGTGGCTGGCGGAGGGCATGCCCGAGGCGCTGCCGTGGGATGGCGGCCCAGGGCGGCCGAAGGCCGCGACCGTCACGGCAGCGGCGGGGAGGCCTGGGCCTTACTTCAACCTGCGCACGACGCTGCTCTGCCTGGAGAACACGCACAACTTCGCGGGCGGAGCCGTCATCCCGAAAGGCGAACACGACGCGCTCGTGGCGGCGGCGAGAGCCTCGAATCTGAAAGTGCATTTGGATGGCGCGCGCATCTGGCACGCCGCGGCCGCGTTGGGCGTGGACCTGCGCGCGCTGACCGCGGGCGTGGATTCGGTGCAGGTCTGCCTCAGCAAGGGGCTCGGCGCGCCCATGGGTTCGCTGGTCTGCGGCTCAAAACCCTTCATCGAGGACGCCCGCCGCGTCCGCAAGATGCTCGGCGGCGGCGTGCGCCAGGGCGGCGTGGTGGCGGCGGCAGGCCTCGTGGCCCTGGATTACCTGCCCCGCGTTTCGGAGGACCACGCCAAGATGAAGCGCCTCGCGGCGGGCCTGCGGAAGCTGGGCATCGCCGCCCCGGAACCGGAGACGAACATCCTGCTGGTGCCGGTGGCCGAGCCTGGCCCCGTCCTCGCGCGGATGGCGGAAGCAGGCGTGCTCGCGGTGCCCGTGGGCGCGGCCATCCGCTTCATCGCGCACCGGGACCTGGCGGAAGCGGACATCACGGAAGCGCTCACGCGGCTTGAGCCCATGGCATCCTGGCTCCACGCGGGTTGAAGGAGGAAGGCATGAAGAAGGGGCTCGTCGCCATCCTCATTCTGGTGGTCGTGGCGCTCGCCGCGGGCGGCTTCTGGTGGAGCCGCAACCGCCTGCTGCCCGTGGCGCTCGCCTCCGACGCCTCTCTCTTCGTGGCTCCCAACCCCGACCCGGGTCAGGATCAGGCGAGCGTGCAGATGCTCGTGCCCAGCGGCCCGGGCCTTCACGCCTTCGTCATCCGCCAGGTGGGCGAGCCGCTCTTCACGCCTTCCACGAATGCGGGCGCTGATGGCGGCTGGACGGGCCTGCTGGCGGAAGCCCTGTGGGCCAGCCCCAACCACCGTCATTGGCGGGTGCGCCTGCGGCAGGCCGTGCGGCTCCACGATGGGCACCTGCTGGAACCGCGCTGGGCCCTGGCGGCGTTGCGCCACATGGCGGAAGGCCCCTTCCAGGCCGGGGCCAAAGGCACGGTGGTGGACGACCGCACCTTCGACCTGGATTTCCCGGAGCCGTGGGAAGCCTTGCAGCGCCTCTCCTCCCCTTCCGCCGTGCTGTTGACGGGGAGCGGCCCCCACGCGATCGGAAGCGGCCCCTTCCGGCTGGCCACTTCGCCCAGCGGCGAAACCTACCTCGCCCGGTTTGACGGCTACCGTCATGGGAACGCCGCCATCGCGGAAGTCCACCTGCCCGAAGACCCCGCGCTTCTTGGAGGCCACCAGTGGGCCACGGACATCGTCGCGGGCCGCTACGCCCTCGCGGTCTACCCCGGCAATGTTCCGCCGGAAGACATGGCGAAGGTGCGGAGCGCGTCCTACGACCAGATTCGCATGAAGGACGGCGCCGTCTGGTTCATCTCCCGCCGCATGCGCCGCCTGCACCCCGATCTCGCGGATTGGACGCGGACGCCGCTCTTCGGCGCCTGGCGGGCGGACATGGATCTGCCCTACGACCCGCGTTGATCCGCGCGGATCACTCCAGGTTCGCGGCCTGCTCGCGGAGCTGATCCAACGCGCCCTTGGCGTCCATGACGGTGCGCGTCATGGCGAGGCGCTTGCACTTGGAGCCGCAGGTGTTGAGTTCGCGCAGGACTTCCTGCGCCCACACATCGGTCCACTTTCCTTCGAGCGCGTCCTTGCCGAGGCGTGAGTCGAAGTCGTCCAGGTGAGCCGAGAGACGCACGAGCTCTTCCCGCACATCCTGCCGCTCGGCGAGGGCGCCGGCCTCGGCGATGACGCGCTCCGCCGGAAGATGACCTTCGAGCTTGGCATCCTTGAGCACCTGCTCGAGCCGCGTCGCGTAGAGAGCGGGAAGTTCGGCGGCCTGGGCTTCAGCCTCGCTCTTCAGGACCGTGAGCAGGGAACGGAGTTTGCCCAAAGCCTCCTCGAAGAAAGGGCGGAGACGCGCCGCCTCCTGGGCGCGCTTCCCGTTCCAATCCGCGAGCAGTGCGTCGAGCGCGTCGCGCAGAGGGCTTTCCGCGCGGGCCGCGAGATCCGTCTCCGGCGGCAGGAAGGCTCCGGGCACCCGGAAGAAGGCCTCGGCGGTGAGGGGCGGCAGCGTCAGCCATTCCGCGTCCTCCTGCCAGGCTTTGGCGAGGCTGCGGAGCAGGGCGCGATTCACCTGAGGCTCCAACTCCGCCGTGTCCTGAAGCTCAACGGCGAGATCCAGCTTCCCGCGTTTGGCGGCGGCCTGAACCTGCGCCCGGATCGCCGTCTCCAGCGGGAACAAGGAGGGATGCAACCGCACGGAAAGGTCGAGCCCCTTGCCGTTCACGCTCCGCAACGAAAGCCGCAGACGGCCGGAACCATGCGGGCGGATGAGTTCGGCGTAGGCGGTCATGGATCGCATGGGAGTTCCTTCAACCGCAGATTACGCAGATTCCGCAGATGAAGTCCGGCGCTCGAATCTGCGTCATCTGCGAAATCTGCGGTTCAACCTTCTTCCACCGCCTCCTTCATCCAGGCTTTGCCGCGCAGGCGTTCGACGCTTGCTTCGGCGTAGAGGTCGAGGGGCTGCTTGCCTTCCAGGCCGAGGCGGGGCGCGGCGGCGGCGCTGAAGCCCAGGCGCGCGCCTTCCTGGAGGCGCAACGGAAGTTGGGCGACAGGCCGCACTTCGCCGGTGAGGCCGACCTCGCCCATGAAGAGGCATTTCGGCGCGAGCAGTCGCCCCGTCGCGCTGCTGGCGAGGGCGGCGAGGACGGCGAGATCGGCGGCGGGATCCTCGATCTCCAGACCGCCCGCCACATTCAGGTACACATCCCGGTCGTGGAGTTGGATGCCGCCCCGGCGTTCGGCCACGGCGCAAAGCATGCCGAGGCGAGGGCCATCAATGCCCAGCGCCGTGCGGCGGGGGATGCCGAGGCCCGCGCTCGCCACCAGCGCCTGGATCTCCACCACCATGGGCCGCGTGCCGCTGAGGATCACCGTGGCGGCGCAGCCGGGGCGCGGCGCGGCGTCCAGGAAGAAGGGATTGCCTTCGGCGGCGGTGAGGCCCTTCTCGGTCATGGCGAAGACGCCCAATTCGAAGGCCGCGCCGAAGCGGTTCTTGAGGGAACGCAGCAGGCGGTGATGATGGTGCCGGTCGCCTTCGAAACTGAGCACGGTGTCCACCAGATGCTCCAGCACCTTCGGCCCCGCGAGGCCGCCATCCTTGGTGACATGGCCCACGAGCACCAGCGGCGTGCCCGTGCCCTTGGCCCAGCGGGCGAGCATCTGCGCGCAGCCCCGCACCTGGCTCACGCTGCCGGCGCCGCTTTCGAATTCGGGGTCGAAGAGGGTCTGGATGGAGTCAATGAGCAGGAGCGCGGGTTTCATGCGATCCGCCGCTTCGAGGATGCGACGCACATCCGTCTCGGCGAGCAGGTGCAGGTCCGGCGCTTCCGCCCCGAGGCGCTGGGCGCGGAGCTTGATCTGCCGTTCGCTCTCCTCGCCGCTGGCGTACAGCACCGCGCCGCTCGTTTTCGCCGCCCATTGGAGCAGCAGCGTGCTCTTGCCGATGCCCGGCTCGCCGCCCAGCAACACCACCATGCCCGGCACCACGCCGCCGCCCAGGACGCGGTCCAGTTCCTCCACCCCCGTGGGCGTCCGCTCGGTCTCGGTCATCTCCACTTCGGCGAGGCGCACCGGCCCGGCGTGCCCACTCACGGAGAAAGCGCTGCCCGCGCGGACGAGATCCTTCCGCAGCGCGCCCCGCGCCTCCTCCACCGTGCCCCAGGCGTTGCAGGACGAGCATTTCCCGAGGGGCGCGGAGTAGCGGGCGCCGCAGGCGGTGCATTCGAAGAGGGGCGAGGGCTTGGCCATGCTCCCAAGTTTAGACTTTCGCTTTTATTTCGCAAGCCCTTCCGTTTGTATAAAGCCGGGCTACCCTCAACCCACGGAGTCCCCATGCTGCCTTGGAAGGAGATCGCCCTTCGCCTCGTGCTCGCCACCCTGCTGGCCGGGTTGGTGGGCTTCGACCGGGAGCGCAACGAGAGTTCCGCGGGCCTGCGCACCCACGCGCTGGTGGGCATGTCCTCCTGCCTGCTCATGATCGCCTCCGCCTTCGGCTTCGCCGACATCCTGGGTACGCCGAATGTGACGCTGGATCCCTCCCGGGTCGCCGCGCAGATCGTCACGGGCATCGGCTTCCTGGGCGCGGGCACGATCATGGCGCGGGGCAGCTTCGTGCGCGGGCTCACCACCGCCGCGAGCGTGTGGTCCGTGGCCGCCATCGGCCTCGCGGTGGGCGGCGGGCTCTACGCCGCGGCCAGCATCGCGACGCTGCTCGCGCTCGCGCTGCTGGCGCTGCTGCGGCCCGTGGAGCGGCGCATGGACCGGCGCTGGCGGCGGCAGACCTTCCTCACGCGCTACAACCCCCGCGAAGGCACGCTGGAAAGCCTTGTCGAGGCGCTGAAGGCCGCGGGCCTCCATCCCTTGCGCCTCAGCGTCGTGAAGGACGAGGAGGCCTCGCTCCAGCAAGCGGAGATCACGCTGGAAGAACGCGGCGAAGCCCCGCTCCGTCGCGCGATCGAAGCGGTGGCGGGCCTGCCGGGCGTCCGGAGCGCCTCCGGCGTGCGCTGGACCCCTGGGAGTGGTGGCTCCGAGTGGATTTGAACCACCGACCTGTCGCTTAGGAGGCGACCGCTCTATCCAGCTGAGCTACGGAACCTTCAGGGTTCATTCTGGCATGAAGGCCCGGCAGGCCTGAACCTCGGCGTCGGTGGTGTTCAGCCGCAACGCAGGGATGCCTCGCCGCGAGGGGGTGCCGCTTCACTCCATGTGCATCGCTTCGCCTTTGGGCGGTGGGGCCGGGCGCTTCATGAGGAAGAGCATGGGCAGCACGGCGAAGGTGATGACTCCGGCGACGAGGAAGGTGTCCATCATGCCGAGCAGGGAGGCCTGCTGCACGAGCTTGCCGTAGATCGCGCCGGTGGCGGCGTGGGCGGCGTCGGCCATGGCCATGCCCTGCGCGTGGAACATGGCGATGGCGTGCTGCATGAAGCCGTCGTAGGCGGGATTGCCCGGCACCATCTGATCCACCAGCCGCGCCTGATGGAACTGCGAGCGCCGCGCGAGGATCGTGGAGAGGATGGCGATGCCCACGCTGCCGCCCAGGTTGCGGAAGAGGTTCAAAAGGCCCGAAGCCTGGTTGATCTGTTCCTTGGGCAGGCCGACATAGGCGCTCACATTGATGGGGATGAAGAGCGCGGCGAGGCCCATGCACTGCACGCAACGGGCGAGGACCGCGTTGTTGAAGCCGGTGTCGAGGCTGAACTTCGACATCATCATCAGGCCGACGCCCGTCATGGTGAGGCCGTAGGCGATGAGGTAGCGCGCGTCCACCTTCCGCATGAGCTGGCCCACGATGGGCATGGACACGAGGATGACGAGGCCGCCCGGGCTGAGCACGAGGCCCGCCAGCGTCGCGTCGTAGCCGAGCATGGTCTGGAGGAAGACCGGGATGGTGAAGGTGGAGCCGTAGAGCACGAAGCCGAGGGTGAAGAGCATGAGCGAGGAGACGGCGAAGCTCTTGTTCTTCAGGAGCCGCAGATTCACCACCGGGTGCTCGTGGTTCAGCTCGTAGATGATCATCGAGACGATGGCGACCACCGCCACGATCGCGAAGAAGATGATGAAGTTGGATGCGAACCAGTCGTGGCGCTGGCCCTCGTCCATGACGATCTCCAGCGAGCCGAGCCCGAGGGCGATGAGGCCGAAGCCGATGAAGTCAATCTGCCGACCTTCACCCTTCTTCATCCGCTTCAAGTACGGCGGGTCGTGGATGAGCGCCGTCACGAGGGTGAAAGCGAGGATGCCCACGGGGATGTTGATGAGGAAGATCCAGTGCCAGGAATAGTTGTCGGTGAGCCATCCGCCCAGCACGGGGCCGATGATGGGCGCGAAGACGACGCCGATGCCGTAGAAGGCCATGGCCGCGCCCTGCTTCTCATGGGGGAAGCTCTCGACGATGATCGCCTGGGCCGTGGGCTGGAGGCCGCCGCCGCCGAGCCCTTGGAGGATGCGGAAGAAGATCAGCCAGCCGAGCGACGGCGCCATGCCGCAGAGGAAGGAAGCGACCGTGAAGATGGTCACGCAGGTCAGGTAGAACTTCTTGCGGCCCATGAGGCTGTTGAACCAGCCGTTCATGGGCAGGATCACGGCGTTGGCCACCAGGTAGCTCGTCAGCACCCAGGTGGTCTCGTCAATGGTGCTGGAGAGGTTGCCCGCGATGTGGGGCAGGGCCACATTGGCCACGGAGGTGTCGAGCACCTCCATGAAGGTGGCCAGCATCACGGTCATCGCGATGACCCAGGGGCTGATGCGCGGGCGGCCCGCTGCGGCTTCCATGGCTGATTCCTCGGGTTTCGTCCGTTACTTGGTGAAGACGGTGACGGTCACATTCATGCCCGGACGGAGGCCCGCCTTCTCGGCATCCTTCGGATCGAAGGTGATCTTCACGGGGATGCGCTGGACGACCTTCACGAAGTTGCCCGTGGCGTTCTCGGGCGGCAGCAGGCTCATGCTCGCGCCGGTGGCGGCGGCGATGGAATCCACCACGCCTTCGAGGGTGTGGCCGTTCATGTCCACATCCACTTCCGCCTTCTGACCGGGGCGCATCTTGGCGAGCTGGGTTTCCTTGAAGTTGGCGATGACGAAGTTCTCCGAGGGCACGAGCGTCATCAACGCCTGGCCGGGCTGGAGCACCTGGCCCACCTGGACGGTCTTGCGGGTGACGATGCCTTCCACCGGCGCGGTGATGGTGCAGTAGGAGAGCTTCAGCTTCAGCGCCTCCAGGTCGGCCTTGGCCTTCTCCACCTTGGCGTCCTGAGCCTGGGCGCCGGCGGCGCGGGAACCCGCGTCCTGGCGGACGGCGTCGAGCTGCTGCTTCGCGGCGGAGAGCTGGCTTTCGGCGACCTTGGATTCGGCCGTGGCGGCGTCGAACTGCTGCTGGCTGATCTCGGCGCGCTGCGCGAGGGGCGCGAGCCGCGCGAGGTCCGTCTTCGCCTTGTCGGCCAGCGCGGCCTGGGCATCCACCAGGGCCTGCGCCCGGGCGATATCCGAGGTGCGGCCCTGCACGGCGGAGAGCTGCGCCTTGCGGGCATCGGCCTGCGCCGCGTCGAGCGCGGCCTGGGCCTGAGCCACCTCGGCTTCCAGATCGCGGGGATCGAGGCGCACCAGCACATCCCCGGCCTTCACGGCCTGGTTGTCCAGGACGAGGATCTCGGCGACGGAACCGCCCACCCGCGCGCTGATGGGCGCGATGTGGCCGTTCACCTGCGCGTCGTCCGTGCTCACGCGATTGTGCGTGTAGAGGGCGAGCGCGGCGCCTGCGATGAGGACGACGATGCCGCCGATGGTGAAGATGCGCTTCAGCTTCGCGCGCAGCGCGCGGCCGCCTTCGCTGCCGACTTGGGGGGTGGTTTCATCCGCCATGGGGATCTCCGTTCAATTCGCGTAGAAGGATTCGAGTCGGCCCGTCGCCTGGGCGAGGTCCGCGCGGGCCTGGTTCAGCCGATAGAGCGCGTCAATCTGGTGATCGTTGGCTTCGGCCAGCGCGGCCTGGGCCTGGACGACCTCGATGTTGCTGGTGACGCCCGCCTCGAATCGGTGGCGGGCCTGCTCCAGCTCCTGCTTGGAGAGGTCCACGGCCTCCCCGGCCACATCCACTTCGTTTTTCGCGGAATCGAGCCGGGCCTGGGCGGTGCGGATCTCCTGTCCGACCTGGGCCTCCAACGCCTTCTCGCGCTGAGCGACCATCTGCTCCTTGAGCTTGGCCTTCGCCACTTCGGAGGAGATGCGTCCGCCCACGAAGAGCGGCACTTTCACGCCGATGCCGATCTGGTAGACGGGCACCCAAGGCTGGCCCTGGAGGCCGTTGGAGGCGTAGCTGCCCGTGGCGACGAGGCTCGGCAGGCGCATGGATCGGGCTTCGGAGCGCTTCTGTTCCGCCGAAGCGGCTTCGGCGCGGAGCTCCGCCATTTCGGGGCGCTGATCGAGGCCCTGACGGTAGGCGGTGTCGAAATTCAGTTCGGGAATCGCGGGCGCGGCGAGCGGATCGGTGACGGCGATCTCCGTGGTGGGATCCAGCGCCAGCAGGCGCACGAGGGCGTAGGAGGCGGTCTTGAGCTGGGTCTGCGCCTGGATGAGTCGCTGCCGCTCGCTCTGGAGCTGGACCTTGGCGCGGAGCGTGTCAATGCCGGTGCCCACGCCGGCCTTCTGCTGGTCCTCCGCGAGCTGACCCAGCGCCGTCGCCAATTGCACGCGGAACTGGGAGGCCTCCACGGCGGCTTCCGCCCGCTGGGCGTTGAAATACTGGCCGACGACGAGAGCCGTCACCTGCTCGCGGATGCCCATGGCCTGGGCCTGGGCCGCGCCCGCATCGGCCTTCGCGGCCTTCCAGCGGTGCCAGAGGCTCAAGTCGAGCAGCGGCACTTCCGCGCTCACGCCGATGCTGCCCGCGTTGAAGGGGCCCACCACCAGCGGCCCGCCCGGCGTGGGCTTGCCGAGGAACGCGTCGAGGTTCTGCTTGGTGCGCGTGCCCTGCGCGTTGGCGGAGAAGGAGGGAAGCAGCCCACCGCGCGCGGCGTCGGCGTCCTCTTGGGCCTTCGCCTGGTCCAGCGCGCCGAGTTGGATCTGAGGGCTTTGCTTGAGGGCGATCTGGAGCGCCTGCTTGAGCGTCAGCGGCATGGGCGCGATGGGCTCGCTCGCTTGTGCGGCCGAGGCCGCGAGCGCCAAGGTCAGAATCGTGAGCGCCGAGAGCAGGCGGGGGCGGGCGAAACCGGACTGGCCGGTGATGTCCTTCACGATGGGCTCCACATAGCAGTTGTCGCCGGAGAAGGTGCAGCCTTCGGCGTGCATGCGCCGGAGCAGGGCTCGGCCCGCGTCATCCACGAAGACGAGGCCCGAAAGGTCGGCGCGGATCGCGCCATCAGGCCGCCCGGCGCGGAACTGGGACCAGGACTGGGCTCCGGCTTCCACCCACGGACCCACCAACTTGCCTTCCAGGCGAAGGACCAGCACCGTGCCTTCCTCGCTCGGGGTGATGCGCAGCATAAGCACCTCGGATCACCTTAGTGCCAAGGCTGTGCCAATCATTCAAGTAGATGAATAAAACGGCTTGGATGAAGCTGAAGCTCGAAGTGCCGAAGAAGATTGTGCCGAAATATCGGCAAATGCCTAAATATCGGCAGGAGCCAGCCCCAGCTTTTTCATCCGGCTTTGAAGCGTGGTGCGCTTCAAACCCAGCTTGGCCGCCGCGCCCATGGGACCGGCCACCCGGCCCTTGGAATCCCGCAGGGCGTGCAGGATGGCCTGGCGTTCCGCTTCATCCAAAGTGAGGCTCCCGCCGACGGGCAGCGCGGGCTCCGCGCCACGCAGTTCCGATAGCGGCGCCTTCAAGTCCGGCCCGGTGCTGAGGATGGCGGAACGCTCGATGAAGTTCTCCAGCTCCCGGACATTGCCGGGCCACGCGCCCGCCTGGAGCGCCGCCATCACCGCGGGCGGGATGCGTTCGATGGCGCGGCCCAGGCGCCGCGCGTGCTTCTGCGTGAAGTAGCGCGCGAGGGCGGGGATGTCTTCCCGGCGCTCCCGCAGCGGCGGCACATGGACCGGGAACACATGGAGCCGGTAGTAGAGGTCCGCGCGGAAGCGGCCTTCGGCCACCATCCGTTCGAGATCGCGGTTGGTGGCCGCGACGAGCCGCACATCCACCGAAATGGTCTTCGTGCCACCGAGGCGCTCGAATTCGCGCTCCTGCAAGGCCCGAAGCAGTTTGGGTTGGAGCTCCAGCGGGAGTTCGCCGATCTCATCCAGGAAAAGCGTGCCGCCATCGGCCAATTCGAGACGGCCTTTCTTCTGCTGGATGGCGCCCGTGAAGGCGCCCTTCTCGTGACCGAAGAGCTCGCTTTCCAGGAGCCCGAACGGGATCGCGGCGCAGTTGAGCTTCACGAAGGTGCGATCCCGGCGGCGGCTCTGCTCGTGCACCAGCCGCGCCATCAGCTCCTTGCCCGTGCCCGTCTCCCCCTGCAGAAGCACGGTGGCGTCCGAGGGCGCCACGGCGCGCACCTGCCGCAGCACCGCCTGGATCGCCGGGCTGTCGCCGATCACCTCATCAGGCGCGAAGTCCTCGCCCACTTCGGATTCCAGGTAGAGCTTCTCCTCCGAGAGCCGGTCCTTCAGCGCCTGGATCTCCTGGTAGGCGAGGGCGTTGTCCAGCGCGAGCGCCACCTGGGCCGCGACGCGCTCCATGAGGTGGATGTCCTCCGGCGCGAAGGCGTCCTCCCGGCGGCTGGCGAAGTTGAGCACGCCGAGCACCCGATCCCGGGATTGGAGCGGCACGCTGACCGAAGTCTGGAGTCCTTCGCCCCGCACCTTGGCGCAGACTTCCGGATCCGCGGTTTCATAATCCGCCGCGTGAAGCAGCATGGTGCGCCGTTCGCGGATGGCCGGGGCCCAGGGCAGGCGGGACAAGGGCTTCTCGTGGCCCGTGGGCGCGGAAGGGAAGGCCCCGCGCGAAGTCGGAAAGTCCAGGTAGAGCAGCCGGACCGTGTCGCTCTCCGGGTTCCAGAGCGAGAGGATCAACAGATCGTGGCCCAAGCGCCCCCGCAGCGCGGAGCTGAGCGTCGCGAAGAGGTCGCCGAGATCCCGGTGGCTCACGAGCAGGTTCGTGATTTCCAGGAGGAGATGGAGCCGGTCCAGTTCCTCGGGCGTGGGGGAGGATTGCGCCATGGGCGATGATACTCCGGGCCTCGGACCTCGGGCTCCGGGCTACGCGGTTGGCGCCGACACACGCGGAGGAATCGTCAGCCTTCGAATCGGTTCACACCTTATCGGAGGCTTGCGAACCGACGGCTACGCCTCGCCCAGCCGTGAAGCCTGAAGCCTGTGGCCTCGCTACGCCTTCGTCAGATACTCCGAATACACGCCCTGGAAGTCCGTGATGCCGCCGTCGCGGAAGTCCCAGATGCGGGTGGCGACTTCGTCAATGAGGTCTTCGTCGTGGGTGACGAGCAGCAGCGTGCCGGGATAGGACTGGAGGCAGGTGTTGAGGGCGATGACCGCTTCCAGGTCCAGGTGGTTCGTGGGCTCATCCAGCACGAGGATGTTGGGCTTCTGGAGCATGAGCTTACAGAACATCAAGCGGCAGGCCTCGCCGCCGGAGAGCACTTCCGTCTTCTTCGTGCCCTCTTCGCCGCGGAAGAGCATCTGCCCCAGCACGCCTCGGATCTGCTCGATGGTGGCGTCCGGGTCGAACTGGCGCAGCCAGTCCACCATGGTCCAGCCGCTGGGGATGCTTTCGCGGAAGTCCTGCGCGAAGTAACCCACCGCGGCCTCGTGGCCCCACTTCACCTCGCCCGCGTCCAGCTTGAGGCCGGTCTCGGTCACCTGGGGCGCGTTGGCGAGGATCGCGTTGAGCAAAGAGGTCTTGCCCGCGCCGTTTCGGCCCATGAGGGCGATCTTCTCGCCGCGCTGGATCATGGCGGAGAAGCCCTTGATGACTTCGAGGCCGTCGTAGCCCTTCTTCACGCCTTCGAATTCGAGGGCGTAGCGCCCGCCGGGCTTCTTCAATTCGAACTTGATGAAGGGGCGCTGGATGTTGGAGCGGGCCAGGTCGCTGGGCTGGAGCCGCTCGACTTCCTTGCGGCGGCTGTTCACCTGGCTGGAGCGGGTGCCCGCGGCGAAGCGCTGGATGAATTCGTTGAGCTGGGCGATCTTCTTCTCGCGCTGGGCGTTCTCGCTTTCGATGCGCGAGCGCACTTGCGTCTTCGCCATCACCATGTCGTCGTAGCCGCCGGTGTAGGGAATGATGGTCTGGTAATCAATGTCGGCGATGTGGGTGCAGACATTGTTCAGGAAATGGCGGTCGTGGGAGATGACGATGACCGTGCCGTCGTAGTGGTTGAGGAAGTTCTCCAGCCAGTGGATGGATTCCAGGTCCAGGTGGTTGGTGGGCTCATCCAGCAGCAGCGCCGCGGGGTTTCCGAATAGAGCCTGGGCCAGCAGCACGCGCACCTTCTGGCCGCCCTGGAGCTCGCTCATCTTGCGCTCGTGCAGCGCCTCGGGGATGTCGAGGCCGTCCAGCAGCACGGCGGCGTCGGCTTCGGCGGTGTAGCCGTCCTCATCGGCGACGACGCCCTCCAGCTCCGCGGCTCGGATGCCGTCCTCGTCGCTCATCTCGGCCTTGGCGTAAATGGCGTCGCGCTCCTGCAGCGCCTCCCAGAGCCCCTTGTTGCCCATGATGACGGTGTCAATGACCCGGAAGGCGTCGAAGGCGAACTGGTCCTGGCGCAGGATGCCCATTTTGCGGGGCCGCTGCACGAGGCCGGTCTGTTGCTCCATCTCGCCGGCGAGGATCTTCATGAAGGTGGACTTCCCCGCGCCGTTGGGGCCCGTGAGGCCATAGCGGTTGCCGGGGTTGAAGGTCGTCGTCACATCCTCGAAGAGGATCTTCGCGCCGTAGCGCATGGTGACATTTTGAACAGCGAGCATGGCTTCTCCGAACCCTCCATTGTACAGGATGGAGGCCGGAGACTGGAGGTTTAAGAGGATGCGGCCTGCGGCCGCGCCCTCATTTTCTCCAGCCTCCGGTCTCCAGCCTCCAGCCTCAGATCATCGGCACGGCGCGGTCCTCGTGGCGGGGGTCGCCGAAGTGGAGTTCGTCGAAGGCTTCGGCGGCGGCTTCCCAGCCGGGGCCGTAGCTGCCGAAGCGACCGAGCACGGGCAGGCCGAAGGCGTGGGCGCGGAGGGCCACGCACCAGGGCAGCTTGCCTTCCAGGGTGGAGGCGTCCAGGCGGCCTTCGCCGGTGACGACGGCCTCGCAGCCTTGCAGCGCCGCGTCGAACTGGAGCACGCGGAGCATCTCCTCCGCGCCGTCCGCCAAGTGCGCGCCCAGGGCCGCGAAGCGCGCCCCCAGGCCGCCCGCCGCGCCGGTGCGTGGCCCGTGGGGAAGGCAGAGGCCGAGCAGGCGTTCCGTGAGGAGGGGGATGTCCGCCTTGGACGCGCCCTTCTGCGGTCCGAAGACGCGGGCGGCGTCCGCCAAGTCCGTCGTCACATCGCAGAAGGCGATGGTGGGCGGCAGCTTCAGATCGGGCCAGCCCGCGCCGCCATCCACCGTGGCCGTGCCGCCGAGGCCGACCCAGAGCCGTCGTGGTTTCGAGAGGAGCACCGCCTGAAGCAACTCCGCGAGGCCGAGGCTGGTGGCCGCCATGGGATCGAGCTTGTCGAGCCCCGCGAGGCCGATGACCTTCGCGCTTTCCACGCAGGCGGTGCCGTCGTCGAGCCGCAGCCAGGGCACCGGACGCCGCCGCCCGAAGGGATCGCTGGCTTCGGCTTCGCGCCATTGGCCGCCCAGGCCCGAATGCAGGCAATCCAGGAAGCCGTCGCCGCCATCCGAGAGCGGCAGCAGGCGGTCCCCGGGCTCCATGAGCAACCGCGCCGCTTCCAGGGGGCTGAGCGTCCCCTTGAAAGCCGCTGGGCAGACAAGTCGCATGGCTCCTCCCGGGGAGCGCGCCGATTGTGCCGCCGGGTCCGGGGATGTCCAGCCTTAATCGCCGTTCAGGACGACCTTTTTTCGGCTGCCGCCTGGCGCCCGCTCCAGATCCCGCAGCGCCCGCTTCCAGGCGGTGCCATCAAGTCCCAAACCGATGACGACGGCCAGGGTGGGCGGCAAGGCGAGGCCCGGAGGATGGGGCAGGGGCGCGATTTCCAGGCGGCCATCGGCGACCTGGAAGCTCCAGCGGTCGCTGCCGTCGCTTCGCGCGGGCCAGCCGTCAAAGCGCACGACGCCTTTCGCGCGCAGCAGCTCGCCGCCGGGGCCGGGACTCTGGAAGAGCGCCTCCAGGGCTTCCGGATCCACCGGGTGATCGAAGCCCACATGAAAGGCCCGGGCGGAGCCGAAGCTCGGCCCTTCGGACGATGCGACGCGTTCCTTCACGCCGCCTCGCCAAGGATCGGGCGCGTCCGCGGGCGCGGCTCCGTTCCACAGTCGGACGAGCGGAAGCGCCGCGTGGGTCGCGCGGAGCTGGGACTCCCAGGCCATCGCGGCGGAGGGGTCGAGGTCGCCCTTGCTGAGGTGGACGAGGCTCGCCATGGCGGCTTGCCGCCGCAGCAGGGTGCGCTCGGCGAGGTGGTGCAAGGGCGTGAGGGCGGAAATCACCGTGAGCACGCCCGCGACCTGGAGCTTCCCGGCGAGGGCTGGCTCCAGTTCCAGGTCCACCAGATCCGAAGGGTCCGCCAGGCCCGTCGTCTCCAGGACGATGCGATGAGGCCGGGTGGCTTCCGGCTGGTCGCACCAGGCTTGAAGCGTCTTCACCACATCCTCGCGGAGCGAGCAGCAGGCGCAGCCGCCCACCAGATCCGCCACGCCCGCGAGTTCGGGCCTTTCCGCGTTCACGAGCGCGCCATCCACGCTCACCGCGCCGAATTCGTTGATGAGCACGGCCACGCGGCGGCCCTCGGCGACTTCAGCCTTGAGCAGCCGGTTCACGGCGGTGGTCTTGCCCGCGCCCA
>CAZKIM010000014.1:14913-25061 GCA_964552855.1 uncultured Solibacteraceae bacterium
CCTCCAGCCTGCAACACTGACCTCATGGACTTCACCCACGCGAGCTATGCGGCCCTCATCAACCTGGCTGGGGGCGCGGCCCGCGCGTTTCGTCGCTCGTTGCCTGAAGGGTGGCGGCTGCGATTGGAAGCCACGGTGCCGGAGAACCTCCCGGCGGGGGAATGGATCTGGCTGCACGCGGTGAGCGTGGGCGAGCTGCTGTTGGCGGAAGGCCTCCTGGGGCGGTTGCTCACGGCGGGCCACCGGGTGCATGTCACCACCGGAACCCCGGCCGGACTGGGAATCCTGAAGGAGCGTCTGGCGCGCTGGGATGGCGGCACCGGGCGCTTGAGCGGCGGGGCCTTTCCCGTGGATGACGGCCGAGGCCTCCAGCCCTTCTTCGCCGCGCCGCCGGGCCTCTTCATCGCTTTGGAGACGGAGCTTTGGCCCAACCTGTTGCGGAGCTTGCGCCTGCGGGGCATCCCTTCGGCCGTGGTGAACGGACGCCTCACCGCGAAGAGCCGAGGCGTCTTCGTGGCCTCGGCGATCCGGGACCTGACGCTCGTGGCCGCGCGGGACGAGGCGAGCGCGGCGGCCTTCCGGCGCCTGGGCGCTTCCAAGGTCGTGCTGGGCGGCAACCTCAAGGCGGATCTGCCGCCGCCGCCGCCGCTGCACGCGGGCTGGGAGCCGCTTCGGAGCGCCTGGCGTCCGAATCCGGTGCTGGTGGCCGGGAACACGGTGGAGGGCGAGGAGGATCTCATCCTGGATGGCCTGACCGCGGCCAAGGTGGCGCAGCCGACCGTGAAGCTCATCCTCGCGCCGCGCCAGCCCCGGCGCTTCGAGGAGGTGGCGAAGCTCCTGGAGGCGCGGGGCGTGGCCTTCCGCCGCAGGTCCGACGCGTGGCCGGAGGCGGCCGGGGACTGGGACGGCGTGGAGGCGCTGCTACTGGACACGCTCGGCGAACTGCCCCGGGCCTACGGCGAAGGCACGGTGGCGCTGGTCGGCGGCGGCTGGCGCGCGCAGGGCGGCCACAATCCGCTGGAGCCCGCGCGTTTCGGCATGCCGGTGCTGCTGGGGCCGGGCTATTCCAACTTCGAGGACCTGGTTGGACCGCTGCTGGAAACGGGAAGCGTCCAGGTCGTGCCGGAACCCGCGCTCGCGGAGGCGATCCTCGCGGAGCTGAAGACGGCCCCGCTCCGACCGACCTTCTCCCCGGAGCACCCGCCGGCCCACCTCAACGGCCTGCTCGGGGCCTTGGATCGCACCTGGACTCTGCTGGAACCTCTGCTTCCACGCCAGCCCCGGCGCGACTAGGATGCTTGGAACCCCGAACGGAGAACCGGCATGACGAGCGCGCCACCCCAGGTTCTGCTCATTGACGACGACCGTTCGGTGCTGGAGATGGTGGAAGAGGCCCTCAAGTCGCACGGGATGGTCGTCCATCCCTTCAACGACGGGCGTCGGGCGCTGGGACTGCTGGATCACGCCGATGGCCCGGCCTTCGACCTCGTGGTGTCCGACATCAACATGGACGGCATGGATGGCTTCGATGTCATCCACCGCGTGAAGTCCATCCGCCCCCACCTTCCGGTGGTGTTGATGACGGCGGAAAGTTCGGTGGATTACGCGATCCGCGCCATGCGGATGGGCGCCGCGAACTTCTTCATGAAGCCCGTTCCCTTGCGGGAAATGGTGAAGAGCGTCTTCCACCTGGTGGAGACCCATCGGGAATTCCGCCTGGCGCAGGAAGGCCTCAAGGGCCTGATCGAAGAACAGCGCCACTTCTTCTTCCGCTCCGATGAACTGGACATCCCCGGACTCATGCGACATCTGGTGGAGCGGCTCGTGCCCATGGGCTTTGCCACGGACCAGAACATTGATGTGGTGGCCATGGCCTATCACGAGGCGCTGGTGAACGCCCTGGAGCACGGCAACCTGGAACTGGAATCCGATCTCAAGGCGGATCTCTTCTCGGACGAGGATCCCTACGAGGCGCTCCGCCGCGAGCGGCTCCAGGATCCCAAGTACTCGGACCGGGCCATCGAGGTGGAGACCCACCTCTCGGATGAGGTCTACGAAGTGCTCATCACCGATGGCGGCCCCGGCTTCCAGGCCCACCAGCTCGTCTCGCCGGAGGATGCCGCCCACCAGGCGCGCCACTGCGGACGCGGCCTGCCGCTCATCCAGCTGGTCATGGACGAAGTGCTCTTCAACGAGAAGGGCAACCAGATCCGCATGGCGCTGAAACGGAAAAGCTAGGCGGGAGACCGGAGAAAAAGCACGGGCCCCGAAAGGGGCCCGAACCGTTTGGAAGTCTTCAGCCTGTCTTTACATCGCGCTTTCGATGAAGGCCTTGAGCTGGGGCTTGGGCTGGCCGCCCACGAGCTTGTTCACGGGCTTGCCGTCCTTGAACAGGATCAGGGTCGGGATGGACATGATGCCGAAGGAGCCGGCCACTTCCGGGTTCTCATCCACATTCATCTTCACGATCTTGGCCTTGCCGCCCAGCTCGCCGGCCAGCTCGTCCAGCATGGGGGCGATGGCCTTGCAAGGGCCGCACCAGGGGGCCCAGAAGTCCACCAAGGTCACGCCACTCTGCACGGCGGTGGGGAATTCGGAATCGGTGATGTGGGCGACGAGATCGGACATGGAAGCTCCTACGGAAGAGGCAGAATACCAGGGCTTCCGGCGCCGGAGTTCCCCCACTGCGCGATGGTGAAGATGCTCATGTAGCGCTCGTTCGTCTCGCGCAGGCGCGCGGCCAGCGTTTCCGAGAGGGCGAATAGGATTTTCAAGGCAAGCTGGTGATGGGACTCGATGAGATTCCGCAGTTCCTTCAATGGGATGAAGAAGAGCTCGGAATCCTCGTGCGCGATGGCGTCGGCCGCGCGGGGGCTGCTGTCAATGAGCGACATTTCGCCGAAGAAGGAGTGGGGCTCCAGCACCGCGAGCGCCTCCTCGCCGCTGGGCGCGCGCTTGGAGATGCGCACGGCGCCCTTCATGACGACGAACATGCCGTCGCCGTCATCGCCTTCGGCGAAGATGCGCTGGCCGGCCTTGAACTGCTTCACCTGACCCGCGATGAGGATCTGGGCCCGTTCCTGCTCATCCAGATTCCGGAAGAGCGGCGACTTGGTCAGGAAGACGGTGCTGATCACGGCATGGGCCTCTTGCGTAACTCGCTAGGGCGTGGGGACCTGGAGCGGGACATGGGCCCGGATGTCGAGTCCGAAACCCCGGAGGCCAACATAGCGAGTTTCATGCCTGCTGAGGAGGCGCATCTCGCCAATCCCCAATTCCCGGAGGATCTGGGCTCCCACTCCGAACTCGCGATCCCCCATGGCGGCGGGGGCTGGCGCGCCTTCATCCAGCACGCCTTCGGTGCGCCCGTGGCGGCGCAGGTAGACGAGGACGCCGCGGCCTTCCTTGGCGAGGGCGTCCATGGCCGCCTGGAAGGCGCCGGATTGTGGACCAAAGCCCAGCAGATCCTCCGGGAGCGTCTCCAGGTGGACCCGCACGAGGGGCGGCTCCTTCCCGCCCAGATCGCCCAGCACGAAGGCCAGGTGGGTTCCGCCATCCAGGAGGCTTTTGAAGCGGTGGACCTGGAGCGCGCCCCAGGCGGTGGTTCGGGACTCCGCGCCAAGCGGCTGCACCAGCGGTTCCTTCCGGAGCCGGTAGGCCACCAGGTCGGCCACCGTCACCAGGAGCAGGCCGTGCGTCCGGCAGAACTCGACCAGATCCGGCACCCGCGCCATGGTGCCGTCGTCCTTCATGATTTCGCAGATGACGCCACTGGGATGGAGCCCCGCCAGGCGGGCCAGATCCACCGAAGCCTCCGTCTGCCCCGTGCGGGTCAGGACGCCGCCGGACCTGGCCCGCAGGGGGAACATATGGCCGGGCTTCACGAAGTCATGGGGCTTGGAACTGGGGTCAATGAGCGCCTGCACGGTCCGGGCGCGGTCCTGGGCGCTGATCCCGGTGGTGGTGCCGTGACGGGCCTCCACCGAGATGCAGAAGGCGGTCTCGAAGGGGCTGGTGTTGTCCCGGACCATCATGGGGATCTGGACCCGGTCCAGGACTTCCCCCTCCAGGGTCACGCAGATCAGCCCGCGACCGTGGGTGGCCATGAAGGCGATGGCTTCCGGAGTGCAGGCGGAGGCGGCCATGGTCAGGTCGCCCTCGTTCTCGCGGTCCTCGTCGTCCACCACGACCACCATCCGGCCCTGGCGGATGGCCTCGATGGCGGCCTCGATGGGCGCGAAGGGGCGCTCTGGCGTGGGGAGATCCGGGTGGCCGTCCATGGCTTCCAGGATCATCCACAAGTCCAGGCGTGGGAAGGGGATCGTGCTAGCATCAGGCCATACAACCAGATCTCCGAAGGAAGGAAGGTCCGGCATGAGCCAGGGCGGCATTCAGGGAAACATGCGCGATACGCCGATCGCGGACATCATCCAGCTTGTCTGCGGCGGCAACAAGTCGGGCGTGTTCCAGGTGGAGCAGGACACCCATCGCGCGCGCATCCACCTGAAGGATGGCCGCATCATCCACGCCGTGAGCAGCGGCGGCCACGAAGGCATGGACGCCCTCCTGGAAGTGGCGTTCTGGCTGGATGGCACCTACCGCTTCGAAGAAGGCCCCCAGGACATGGCGGCCACCATCACCAAGAGCACACCCGCCGTGTTGAGCGAACTGGGCATGCGGATGGACGAGTGGCGCGTCATCAGCCAGAAGATCCCGAGCGTGGACCTCTACCCGCTTTCGACCGTGCTGCCCGGGGATGAACCCAAGGGCGTGAACCCGCGCGAAGCGAAGCTGCTCCAGACCCTCACGGGCTACTACACCGTGGCGGAGCTGGCGGAAGTCATGCAGCGGCCCCTGATGAAGGTGGCGAAGGACCTCTACGGGCTCGTCATGGCCAATCATGTGACCATGAAGGGCGTGCGCTCCGGCCGCGCTCCCAAGATCGAAGGCGCGCCCGCTCCGGCGACCCCCGCACCGCTGCCGCCCGCCGCTCCGGCGCCGACCTTCCAGCAGGCCCCGCCCATGGAGGAGACCGCCATCGTCAAGCTGGCGCCGCCTCCACCCCAGGCCATTCCGGCCGCCGCGCCCGAGCCGCTGCTCGAAACCGTGGGCGGCGGCGTGGCGGGAACCGCGCCGGTCTCCGCTCCTGCCGCGCCCGCTCCCGTAGCGGCCGCCGCGGGCATTGACCCGCTCCGCCTTGCCAAGCTCACCGCCTACACCCAGCGCATCGCCAGCACCGCCAAGGGCGTCCTCCCTTCCGGCAATCACCAGATGGTGGACCAGCTCCAGGCCTCGGCCACCCAGGCCCTGCTCGGCGGCGAAGGCCCGGACGCGGTCAAGAACCTCGCCCTCGCCATCTCCAAGGGCGCGGTGGACGCGGGCGTGGATGGCGACACCATCCGCAACCTGAACGCCCAGCTCAAGGCGATCTTCGCTAAGTGAGCCGAGGAACCAGACGAGGCTAGGGCGCATCCACGGCAAAGGCCATCGGATGGGCCTTCGCTCCCGGAGCCATTCAGCATGATCCTTCGCGCACCTCGCACCCTGTTCCTCGGCCTCGTGGCGGCGTTGCCGCTGCTCCTGCTGGGCTGCACCAAGAATGATTCCGGCGGTTCCACCAGCGGGACGGCGCTCTACCTCTACGACGCCAACACGCAGCAGGTCCTGGTCTGGAAGGATCTCGACGCGACCGCTTCGGCCGCCACGCCGCCGTCCGCGGACCTGACGCTCACGAGCCCTTCGTTCACACGCTCCGCCGCCGTGGCGTGGGGGGGCATGGCGCTGGACACGCAGCGCAACCACCTCTACCTGCTCTATCAGGATGGCGTCGTCATCCGCGTGGATCAGCTCCGCTCCCAGAGCGGGACCGTCCAGTCCACCAACCTCGTCAGCTTCACCCTGGACAGCTCCCAGCGGCTCACGGGCAGCGTCTTCGGCCAGCTCGGCTTCGATTCCCAGACCGACACGCTCTATGCCTGCGAAAGCGGCACCAGCGGCGCGCCGCGGATCTGGACGGTCGCCACGCCGGACGCGCAGGCCAACAACAGCACCGTCAGCCTCGCGGCCATCACGGACACAATGAGCCCCACCGGCAGCACGGGCGTCGCGGCCGGTCAGGGCAAGGCCTACGCCTACTTCACCGGTGGCTCCTCGGTGACCTCCGGCACCACCACCTACACGGGTCCGCGCCTCCGCACGGGCACCAGCGCGCTCTTCGATCCCACCAAGGTGATCATCGGTCCCGCCACGGGCATTGACCTGAGCCAGACCGGATCGCTCGCGTTGGACACCGCCAACACCCGCGTCTATGTGGGGCTGGATGCAGGCTCCACCGCCGGGTCCACGGGCGGCGCGACGGTGCTCGCCTTCCAGACCGGCCAGTTCGGCCTTTCGGCCAACCAAGCGCCCAACTTCGTCCTGGGCACTTCGTCCACCGGCGCGATCAAAGTCCTTTCCCACCCCGGCACGAAGGCGTGGTTGGTGGCGCTGCAGGCGAGCGGCAGCGTCGGCACCCAGTCCATCCTCGTGTGGAAGCAACCCGCCTCGGGCGTCGCGGCGCAGACCTTGGCGCTCGGTCCCTCCACCTCGCAATTCGTCGCGGTGGCCATGGACGGGACGGGCGCCTGATGCAGGCGCTGCGGCTGCTGGGGCTGCTCCTCGGCGACGCGCTGAGGGACCTTCTCCGCCAGCGGGGCCAGCACCTCCTCGCCGTGCTCACGCTCGCCTCAGGCCTGCTCCTCGCCGGGGGCGGGCTCCTCGCGGTGGAAGGACTGGACCGTCTCGCGGGCCAGCTGGAAGGGCTCGCCAAGGTGACCGTGTGGGCCGCGCCCGGCGGCAGCCTCGCCCAGGCCGAAGCCCAGCTGAAGCAGGACCCGCGCTTCATCGCCGTGGAGCGCGTCAGCGCGCAGGAGAACGCCAACCGCTTCAAGGAGACGACCCAAGAGGCCGGCCTGCTGCTGGAAAGCGTCGGCCAGGACGCGCTCCCGGAGAGCCTTGAGTTGAGCCTGCGCCCCGATCTCCGCTCGCCCGAGAAGGCCATGGCCGTGGGCGCGAGCCTCAAGACGCTGCCCGGCGTCGTGGATGTGCTGGTGGATCAGGAACGCCTCGCGGGCCTGCTGCGCGTGGGCCACCTGCTGCGTCAGGCCCTGGGCGCGTTGGGCCTCCTCCTGCTGCTGGCCGCAGGCTTCTCCACGGGCAATGTGATTCGCATGAGCATCCTCGCGCGGGAAGAAGAGATCGGCATCATGCGCCTCGTCGGCGCGAGCGAAGCCTTCATCCGCACGCCGCTCCTGATGGTCGGCGCCTTGCTGGGTCTGCTCGGAAGCCTGCTCGCCGTGGCGGCGCTCTACGCGCTGTGGCTGCCTTTGTCCCGCGGAGTGCTGGGCCTTCCGCCGCTGCTGGTGGAGCTGGCCCGGCTCGGATTCTTCTCGCCCAAGAGTCTCGCGCTCCTCGTCTCCGTGGGCGCGGCCACCGGCGCGCTCGGCGCGCTCTGGGGTTTCTGGTCCACCCAGCGCGCCCAGCGCCAGATGGAGAGCCAGCTCGCGGAGCGCAGCTAGCGAAGGTGTAAACTGGGCGACCTGGAGATGCGATGATCCGCAAGCAGGAAGCCCTCGATTACCACTCGCACGGCCGCAAGGGCAAGATCGAGGTCGTTCCGACCAAGGCCACGAGCACCGCGCGGGATCTGTCGTTGGCCTACTCCCCCGGCGTCGCGGAGCCCTGCCTGGAGATCGAGAAGAATCCCGAGGACGCCTACCGCTACACTGCCAAGGGCAACCTCGTCGCGGTCATCAGCAACGGCACGGCGGTGCTGGGCCTAGGCAACATCGGCGCGCTCGCGGGCAAGCCGGTGATGGAAGGCAAGGGCGTCCTCTTCAAGCGCTTCGCGGACATTGATGTGTTCGACATCGAGGTGGACGAGACGGACATTGACCGCTTCTGCCAAGTCGTCCGCGCCCTGGAGCCCACCTTCGGGGGCATCAACCTGGAGGATGTGAAGGCGCCCGAATGCTTCGAGATCGAGAAGCGCCTCAAGGCCGAAATGAAGATCCCCGTCTTTCACGACGATCAGCACGGCACGGCCATCATCGCCACCGCCGGGCTCTTCAACGCGTTGGAGATCGCGGGCAAGGACGCGTCCAAGGTGAAGGTCGTGTTCAGCGGCGCGGGGGCCAGCGCCATCGCCTGCGCCAACATGTTCATCGAGGCCGGGGTGCGGCTGGAGAACCTCTGGCTCTGCGACACCAAGGGCCTCGTCTACGATGGCCGCACGGAAGGCATCAACGCCTACAAGGCGAAGTTCAGTAAGAAGTCGGACCTGCGCACGCTGGAAGAAGTCATCGCGGGGGCGGATGTGTTCGTGGGGTGCAGCGCCAAGGGCCTGCTCACGCCGGATATGGTGCGGAGCATGGCGACGAAGCCCATCGTCTTCGCGTTGGCCAACCCCGATCCCGAGATTGACTACCCCACGGCCAAGGCCGCGCGGCCGGACATCATCCTCGCCACGGGGCGCAGCGATTACCCGAACCAGGTGAACAATGTGCTGGGCTTTCCCTTCATCTTCCGCGGCGCGCTGGATGTACGGGCCACGGAGATCAACGAGGCCATGAAGCTCGCCGCCGCCAAGGCGCTCGCGGCGCTGGCGAAGGAGGATGTGCCCGAGAGCGTCGCCAAGGCCTACGGCGGCCAGAAGTTCTCCTTCGGTGCCGACTACATCATCCCCAAGCCCTTCGACTCCCGCGTGCTGCTCTGGGTCGCGCCCGCCATCGCCAAAGCCGCGATGGACTCCGGCGTGGCGAAGGCGCCCATCCAGGATTTCGCCCAGTACCGCGAGCAGCTCGAAGCGCTCCAGGGCCGCAGCAAGGATGTGATCCGCACCGTCATCCACCGCGCCAAGGCCGACCCCAAGCGCGTCGTCTTTCCCGAAGGCGACCACCCGCTCATCCTCCGCGCCGTGCAGACCATGGTGGATGAAGGCATCTGCAAGCCCGTGCTCCTGGGCCGCGCGGACCGCGTCGGCGCGCGCATCGCCGAAATGGGCCTGGACCTGGGTTCGGTGGAGATCGTGGATCCCGAGACGGCGCCGTTCAAGGAAGAGGCGATCCACGCCTACCACGAAGCTCGCAAGCGCCGCGGCGTAAGCCATGACGAGGCCCTGCGCCGGATGCGGAGCCGCATCTACTTCGGCGCGATGATGTGCAAGCTCGGTCACGCCGATGGTTTGGTGAGCGGCCTCACCAGCTACTACCCGGAGACGATCCGACCCTGCCTGGAGATCATCGGCACGCGGGAAGGCGTCCGTCGCGCCTGCGGCGTCTATGTGATGGTCCTCAAGAACCGCGTCATCTTCTTCGCGGACACGACGATGGTGATGGACCCGAGCAGCGAGGAGCTGGCCGAGATCGCGCTGCTCACCGCCGACCTCGCCAAGGACCGCTTCGGCATCGAGCCGAAGGTCGCCATGCTGTCCTACAGCAACTTCGGCAGCATCGAGAACGCCGAGTGCCGCAAGGTGAAGCGCGCCGTGGAGCTGGTGAAGGCCGCGCGGCCGGGTCTCCATTGCGATGGCGAGATCCAGGCCGATGCCGCCCTGTCCGCGGAGATCCTCGCCGAGAACTACCCCTGGGCCGATATCCAAGGCGGCGCCAATGTGCTCATCTTCCCGGACCTCGCCAGCGGCAACATCGGCTACAAGCTCGTGCAGCGCCTGGCGGACGCCGAAGTCATCGGCCCCATCACCTGCGGCATGAAGCAGCCCGTCCATGTGCTCCAGCGGCACAGCGACCTCAACGACATCCTGCACCTGACCGCGCTCACGGTGGTGGAGGCTCAGAAGGGCTGAACTCCGCCCTTTGGTTCATGCTTGTCCTGGTCTAGCCTTCCCCTGTCCGATGGGACTTGGGGAGGCGCGCCATGATGCTTGACTGGAACGGATACCGGAAACAGATCGGTGAGAGGGTCACGGGCATGGCGAAGCTGAGCCTCGACACCGTGCGAGGCTACCGGATGCTGGGCGAAGCGGGTCTCAAGACCACGCACCTCGGCGCCAAGACCCGGGAGCTCATCGCGCTCGCCGTGGCCGTCTCGCTGCGCTGCGACGGCTGCATCACCGTTCACACCGACGCCGCCGTGAAGCTGGGCGCCACGCA
>CAZKIM010000014.1:25161-26261 GCA_964552855.1 uncultured Solibacteraceae bacterium
TGATGAACGCTGATCAGCGTGCATCAGCGTTCATCACAGTTCAATTTTGTTTTCCCGCGCATATACCGCCACCTTCGGTTCGTCCGGGGACATGGCCTCAAGCCGTACAAAACCGAATCCCAGTTTTTCCAGCAGTCGGATGGATGCCGCATTGCCCTGCGACACGATGGCGAGCACTCGCTCGCGCTTGGCGTCCTCCAACACGGCCCGCGCCGCTTCCAGTGCGTAGCCCTTCGACCAGAACGCCGGCAGAAACGCGTAGCCCAGGTCCGGGTGGTCCAGGTTGTCGCGCTTCAGCAACCCGCACATGCCGATGGGCTCGCAGGTTTCCTTCAGCTCCACCGCCATGAGCCCATGCCCGTGCCGCGCGTAGCTGACCATCGGCCCGTTCGTCAGATAGCCCTTCGCCCCCTCCAGATCCCGCACGCCCTTGTCGCCGATGTGCTGGAGGAAGGACGGCTCGTTCAGCAGGCGGAGGATGAAGGGCGCGTCGTCGAGTATGAAGGGGCGGAGGTGGAGACGAGGTGTACCAGGCATCGGCGGGAAGCTCGGAGTCAGGCCGATTTTGAGCCTTTGGGCGGAACCCAAGACAGCTTGAGCTGCTTCTGGGAAGCCGCGCATTCCCGGAGATAGAGGTTGATGAGGGTCTGGTACGGAATGACGGTCTCAGCGGCCATCGCCCGGAAGTAGGCGATCGTCGGTTCGTCCAGGCGGAGCGTCACCTGCTTCTTGAGCAGCTTGGCGTAGGGGTTGGGGCGGGCCTTGGAGAAATCGTATTGCTTCTTCATGGTCTGAACCTCTCGAAGTAGGCACGGTTTTCCGTGCGCCCCGCCTTCCGGGCGGAGATGATCCGGACAACGCCGCCCTTTGCCCGGTAGCAGTGGCATACGATCAGCAGATGGAGCGAAGCGCTCAATCCCAGGAGGACGAACCGCTCCTCCTCTTCGGAATGGTCCGGATCATCTATCAGGAGCGCGTTCTCATCCTGGAATGCGGTGGCAGCTTCCTCGAATGAGACCTTGTGCTTCCGCTCGTTCAAGCGGCTTTTGTCGGCGTCCCATTCGAATCGCAGTCCCGAGCTCATCCCTACATTGTAGGTA
>CAZKIM010000015.1:0-10000 GCA_964552855.1 uncultured Solibacteraceae bacterium
TCTGCGGATCCAGCACCTGGTCCGTGGCGCGACCCTGGTGCTCTTCCAGCGTGCGGCCCTGGCGATCCACCACCTTCTTGATGAGGAAGGGTTCGGGCGATTGGAGCCCGCCATTGCAGATCGTCCCGTAGGCGCGCGTCATCTCCGAAAGCGACAGGTCCGGCGATCCGAGCGCGAGGCTCGGATAAGGTGGGATGTCGCTCGTGAGCCCCGCGCGGTGCGCGTAGTCAATGACATTGGACACGCCCACCTGCTCCAGGGTCCGCACAGCGGGCACATTGCGCGAATCGCGCAGGGCTTCCCAGATCGTGATGGGGCCCCAGAAGTCGTGCTCGTAGTCCTTGGGCTCGTAGGGTTTCGCGCCGGGCTTGATGGGAATCGCGTCCGTGCGGCCATCGGCGAAGGTGGTGACGGCGAAGCTGGCGGAGTCGAGGAAGCGGGTGGGCACATCCTGCACGATGGTGGCGGGGGTCATGCCGCCCTTCTCGAAGGCCGCGCCGTAGACGAAGGCCTTCATCGTGGAGCCCACCTGCCGCTTGGCCTGGAGCGCGCGGTCGAACTTGGACCTGCCGAAGTCGTAGCCGCCCACCAGGGCGCGGATCTCGCCGGTCTTCGGATCGGTGGCGAGCAGAGCGCCCTGCACCTGCGGCTCCTGATCCAACGCCAGCTTGGTGGGCACGCCGTCATCCGTCTCCACCACATCGAAGAGCGGCACGCTGCCGCGCGGCATGAGGGACTTGGGATCTTTGCCCGCCCAGGAGAAGGCGGCGATGGGCACCTCGATGCGCGCGGTGGCGATGCGGATGGTGGCGGTGGCCTGCTTGTCGTCGCTCCACCCCATCACGACGCCGCGCACGGTGTCGCCGGGCTCGAAGTACTGGTTCCACCCCGCGACCTTGGCCTTGTCAGGATCCTGCACGAACTCCAGCGCATCCTTGCGGAAGCCCCGCCGGCGATCCACGGCGCGGACGCCCTTTTGCACCGCTTGTTCCGCCGCCGCCTGCCAGGAGGCGTCCAGCGTCGTCCAAACCTCCAGGCCGCCGTTCAACACGGCCTCGCTGCCGTACTTGTCGTAGAGGTACTTGCGGACCTCCTCCACCGCGTAGGCGGCGATGGCGTTGTCCCGGCCCTGCTCCTTCGCCAGCTTGAGCGGCTTCTTGGAAAGCGCGTCGGCGTCCGCGTCCTTGATGTAGTTTTCGGCGGCCATGCGGCGCAGCACATGATTGCGACGGTCCACGGCCAGCGCGCGGGCCTTGGGGCCGTTGTACGGGTTGTAGCCGTTGGGGTTCTTCACGAGGCCGACGATCATCGCGCACTCGTCCACCGTGAGCTGGGGGGCGCTCTTGCCGAAGTAATACTCTGCGGCGGCTTCCAGGCCGTAGCGCCCGCCACCGAAGTAGACCTCGTTGGCGTACTTCTCCAGGATCTCCTGCTTCGTGTAGTGCTTATCCAGGGCGCGGGCGAGGATGATCTCCTTCAGTTTGCGCTTCATCTCCACCTTGCGCTTGGCGGTCACCGTGCGGACGAGCTGCATCTCCAGCGTGGAGGCGCCTTCCATGCGGTGGCCAAAGGTGGTGATGGCATTCACGCCCGCGCGCAGGAAGCCTCTAGGGTCTACTCCGGAATGACCCCAGAAATTGGAGTCTTCCGTCGCCACAAGCCCGTTGGTGAAGGCTTTGGGAATATCCCCGTAGGGGATCACCACCCGGTGCTCCTCGGCGAAGATGCCGATCACATTACCGTCCTTGTCCAGCACCTTGGTGATGGTCTTGGGCACGCGCAGGGCGAAGAGCGTGAGGAAGCTGTCCGTGTCGCGGCTCAGCACATACCAGGAGATGCCGAGCGTGGCCGCGCCCGCGATCGCGAGTGTGGCGAGCCCGATCAGGCCCCACTTGAACCAGGGGCGGGAGAAGAGCCGTTTCGAAGCCATGTATTAGAGAATACCGGCTGCAGGTAGACTCTGCCCATGCCCAGTGTCGCCATTGTCGCCAAGGCCAAATCCCCGCTCCTGGCGCGGACCCTCGCCGAGGCGCTGCCGCCCTTCCTGGAACGCGGCTGGACCGTCCGCGGCGACGCGGATCTCGCCCTTGCCTGGGGCGAGGCGGGCTTGGCGAAAAGCAGCCTGGATCTCCGTCCAATGGAAGGCTCGAAACCGGACCTCGGCCTCGTCCTTGGCGGCGACGGAACCCTGCTCGCCGCCGCGCGGCTCGTGGGCCGCGCGGGTACGCCGCTGCTGGGGATCAACCTGGGATCCCTCGGCTTCCTCACGGCCCATCCCGCCTCCGGCGCGAAGGCGGCGGTGGAGGCCTACCTCGCGGGAACGCTGGTTCCTGAGCGCCGCCTGTTGCTCCAGGCCGAGCTCCGCCGGAATGGCGCGACCCTGCTTTCCCAAGCCGTGCTCAACGACGCCGTCCTCGCCAAGGGCGCCCTCGCCCGGATCATGGATCTGCGCCTGCGCATCGGCCTTGAGGACGCGGGCGTGCTCAAGGCCGATGGCCTCATCGTCGCCACGCCCACGGGATCCACGGCCTACTCGCTCTCCGCCGGCGGCCCCATCCTGCACCCGGCGCTGGAGGCGCTCGTCATCACGCCCATCTGCCCACACACGCTGACGCTCCGCGCGAGCGTCGTGCCCAGCGACCGGGAGATCACCATCACCGTGGGCGAGGCCGAGGATGCCTACCTCACGCTCGATGGCCAGGTCGGCCAGGCCCTCCAGCCCGGCGACGCCGTGGTGCTGCGTCGCGCGGAAGGCAGCGTCATCCTCCTCCAACGCCCCGACCACAACCACTACGGCCTGCTCCAGCAGAAGCTCCATTGGGGCGACCGCTGAGGGGTACCGCGAGTTGGATCATCCTGGCGTGGGCGATTCCTCAAACAGCCCTGGGGTCTTTGAGAGGATCTCCGGCCGCGGAATCTCGTCGAATCGCGGCACCCGCTGACCCGCCACAGCTGCCTTAGCCGCGGCCTGTTGCCACGCCATGTGCCATTGGTAGAGCTGAGCCATGAACATCTGCTCAAGGTAGAGGGACAGGCTCCACGCGCATCCCATGTAGATGATGATCGCGACCCAGACATAGTCTGGGAATTGCACGAGCGGCGGATGCCCATGACGACCCGTGCCGACCGTCAGCGCGATCGCCGCTGGCAGGAAGGCCACGAACGCCGCCGCGTAAGTCAACGCGTACCCACTGGCGAACAACCTCATATGCGCCCGCAGCACCGTCAGTCCCTTCTTGACGCCCTTGAAGAAGCCAAGGTGCTCCCAGGCGATCGCCGGGAGGATGAGGAAAATCACCATGCGCACACCCTTCTCCAGGGCGCCGATGAAGGCTTCGCTGAACGAGAAGGAGTTGAAATTCGCGAGCGTCTCGGCCGCCTGATGGGCGTTCAACGCGCGATCGCTGTCGCTTTCCTTGTCGTTCGACGACAATGCCATTTCGAGCAGGGTCAGCACCAGCCAGATGACGGCCCATACCAGCGCCAGCGGCACCACGCTGATGAGATCGCGGCCAACCACCCTCGCGATCGCTCGCATCAGGGACGGCTTCCCCTCTTCCGCCTGACGGATCATCTCCAGCACCGTGGCGAAGGCCATCAGGATCAGGAAGGAGAGGAGGAACAGGAACGCGAAGAGGATGCCGATGTCGCCCTTCACGCCATAGGCCTTCCAATCGAAGGAATAGCGCAGATAAAGGACGCCCGTGGCGTAGACAGCCCAGACCGCGAGCAGGGGCAGGAGGAACACGGGGTAGGCCCGGAACACGGAGAGGGAATGGACCACGATCCCCCAACCCTTCTTCAGACTGCCCATGCCTCACCTCAAAGATCCATTTGTCCACAAAAGGAAAAGGAATTCCAAGGCCTGTTTGGGATTTGCCAGGTAGACAGGTGCGCTGAGAACCTACAACCCGCCCCGCAGGTTCGCCCTCGTCCGCAAGCCGCCGTCGGCCTCCTTGAGCAGCGCGACGAGTTTGCCATCGTGCAGAGCGCGGATGGGCGCGGCGGGATCGGGAAAGCCTTCCGGAAGCTGCCAGGTGGGCGCTTTGACCTCGCCGAGGCCGATGACTTGGCCCATACCGAGTCGGCGCGCCTCGTCGTCATCCAGGCTTCGGGTGCGACACCAGGGAAGCAGGTCATCGCCGGTGATGACCCTCGCGGCATCCGGTCCAGGATCCGCCCACGGCCCGATGGCGGTGCGATGCAGGGCGGACAGATGCGCGCCGCAGCCCAGGGCCCGGCCCAGATCCCGCGCGAGGCTTCGCACATAGAACCCGCCGCGGCAGGTGATGCGCAGGACGCTCTGGCGCGGCAGGTCATGGGAGATCCACGCGGCCTCATGCAGGTAGACGCGGCTGGGAGGAAGGACGACTTCCTCGCCACGATGGGCCTTCTTGTACGCCGCTTCGCCGCCGATCTTCTTGGCGCTGGTGGCGGGCGGGATCTGGTCGCGCCAACCCAGGAAACCTTGCAACGCGGCATCAAGCCGCGTTGGCGTGAGGGTGGAGGCGTCGCCTTCGGAGACCACGACCCCCATGTGATCGCAGGTCTCGGTCTCCACGCCCCACACCACCGTGGCCTCGTAGGTCTTCGGCAGCGGGTGCATCAATTCCATGAGCCGCGTCGCCTGGCCCGCGAGGATGAGGAGCAGCCCATCCGCGAAGGGATCCAGCGTGCCGCCGTGGCCGATGGCGAGCTTGCCCTGCCCCGCCTCCCGCGCGGCGCGCATGAAGTCCTTGACGAGGGCGAAGCTGGTCCCGCCCACCGGCTTGTGGACGAGGTGGACGCAGGATTCGATCAAGCGTGGTCCTCTTCCGCGTCCTCAGGCCGGGCTTTGCGCTCGGCTTCGATCTCCGCGAAGAGCGACTCCATCTTGTTGCCTTCGCCCACCACCGCGTCCTGGAAGAAGCGCAACTCGGGCGCGCGCTTCAGGTGCAGGCGCTTGCCCAGCTCGGTGCGGAGGAAGCCGGTCGCCCGTTGGAGCGCCTTCAAGGTCTTGGCGTCCTGATCCGCCTGGGCCACGCCGGTCGCGGGCAGCACGGTGAAGTAGACCCGCGCCACGCCCCGATCGCCAGAAAGACGCACGGCGGTGAGCGTGACGAACCCCAGGTCGGGGTCCCTCAACTCGCGGTGGACGAGGGTGCCCAGGATGAAAAGGACTTGGTCTTCGAGGCGTTCAGGCCGTTGCATCCTAGCAGTCTACCGCGCGTGCCATCATGGCCCCCATGACCGAGTGGTTCGAGGACTGGTTCGACGCGGATTACGCCGCGCTCTACGCGCACCGGAACGCGGGCGAAGCCGCGCTCGCCGTGGCCACCGCGTTGCGGGAAGCGCCCGAGCTGGCCCACGGCCCCGTGCTGGACCTGGCCTGCGGCGGGGGACGGCATCTGGCGGAGTTGCGGAAAACGAATCCCCAGGCGTTCGGCATTGATTTGAGCCCGATGCTGCTGGGTCTCGCCCCGGAAACCCTCCGCCCCTGGCTGCTGCGTGCGGATATGCGGAAGCTGCCCGTGAAGCCCGGCCTCGCGGGCATCACCCTCTGGTTCACACCCTTCGGTTACTTCTCCGACCCAGAGAACGAGGCCCTGCTCCGCTCGCTTTCAGGCCTGCTCCGACCGGGCGGCGTGCTGCTCATGGACTACCTGAACGCCGCCGACCTTCGGCGCGCCTTGGTGGCGGAGGACACGCTCGAACGCGGCGGCATCCGCGTCACGAGCCGCCGTCGCCTGGAAGGCGACCGCGTCATCAAGGAGATGAACCTGTTCCGCCTCGAAACCGGCGAGACGCGAAAGGCGCGGGAGAGCGTGCGCGTCTACGAGCCGGGTGAGATCGAAGCCATGGCCGCTCGGGCCGACCTGCGGCTCCGAAAGGCGATGGGCACTTACGCTGGCGCGGCCTTCAACGAAACGAGTCCACGGTGGATCGCGTTGTTCCAGAAAAGTTGAACCATAGCGGCCCAGAGACGCGGAGCAGGAAAACTTCTAAACCGGCGTTATCGTGCTTTTTCCCGCGCCCCCGAGTCTCCGTGGTTTGAACTTCTTCTTTCCTTTGCCAGAATGAAAGGTTCATTCAGGAGCGTCCATGGCCTTCCAGTCGGTGCGGGATCTCTCGGTGTCGGGCAAAAGGGTCTTCCTCCGCGCGGACCTGAATGTGCCGCTGAAGGATGGCGCGATCACGGACGCCACGCGCATCGAAGCGACGCTGCCGACGCTGGATTTCCTGCTGAAGGCGGGCGCTTCCGTCGTGATGGCCTCCCACCTGGGCCGCCCAGCCGGGACGGGCTTCGAAGAGCCCTTCTCCCTCAAGCCGGTGGCGGCTTGGCTCAAAGCCAAGGGCTATGACGCGATCCTCGCGCCGGGCGTGACGGGCGAGGCCGTGGAAGCGGCGGCCAAGGCCCTGAAGCCTGGGCAGGTGCTGCTCCTGGAGAATCTCCGCTTCGACAAGGGCGAGACGAAGAACAAGCCGGAATTCGCCGCGGCCCTGGCCAAGCTGGCGGATGTGTATGTGGACGACGCCTTCGGCGCCGCGCACCGCGCGCACGCGTCGGTGGCGGGGATGGTGGCGGACTTCCCCAAGGAGGCCGTGGCCGCGGGCTTCCTCATGGAAAAGGAGCTGAAGGCCCTTTCCCGCGTGCTCGACAACCCCGAGCAACCCCTCGTCGTGATCTTCGGCGGCTCCAAGGTGAGCGACAAGATCGAGCTCATCCAGAACTTCCTCGGCAAGGCCAAGGCCATCCTCATCGGCGGCGCCATGAGTTACACCTTCCTCAAGGCGCTCGGCCAGCCCATCGGTACGAGCCTCTGCGAGGTGGACAAGGTGGAGCTGGCGTCGGATCTGCTCAAGCAGGCCGAAGCCAAGGGCACGAAGCTGATGCTGCCGGTGGACCATGTGGCCGCGGCCGAGTTCCGCGCGGACGCGCCCTGCATCGTGACGGATGGCCAGGCCATCCCCGACGGCCAGATGGGCCTGGACATCGGCCCGGAAACGGTCGCGCTCTACGCGGATGAGATCCGTTCGGCGAAGACGCTGCTCTGGAACGGACCCATGGGCGTCTTCGAGATGGCGCCCTTCGCCAGCGGCACCTTGAGCATCGCCGAAGAGTTGGCGAAGGCGGCGGATGGCGGCGCCTTCGTCCTCGTGGGCGGCGGCGACAGCGTGGCGGCGGTGAATCAGGCGGAGCTGGCCTCCCGCATGAGCCATGTGAGCACCGGCGGCGGCGCGAGCCTGGAGTTCCTGTCGGGCCTCACCCTGCCTGGCGTCGCGGCGCTGGAGCGGTAGGCTGGAGCGGGAGCTTCCCATGCGCTGTCTCGTCGCCAACTGGAAGATGAACCTGCTCGCGGGCAGCGCGGCGGCCTTCTGCGACGCCCTGCTCGCGGACAACGCCCTCGCGGGCAGCTCGGGGTGCCAGTTGGGCATCGCCCCGCCCTTCACGCTGCTCAAGCAGGTGTCCGAATCGCTGCGGGGACGGCGCATTTCGGTGTTCGGCCAGAATGCCCGGGCGGAGGCCGAAGGCGCCTACACCGGCGACATCAGCATGGGCATGCTGAAGGACGCGGGCTGCGCCGGGGTGATCCTGGGCCATAGCGAACGGCGACGCCTCTCCGGCGAGACGGATGACATGCTCGCGGCCAAGCTCCAGGCCGCCTGGGAAGCCGAGCTGCTGCCGCTGCTCTGCATCGGCGAAACACTGGAGGAGCGGGAAGGCGAGCAGACCTTCGCGGTGCTCCAGCGCCAGCTTTCCATCCTTGGTCCCAAGCCAGGCCCGCTCTGGATCGCCTACGAGCCCGTGTGGGCCATCGGCACCGGCCGCCGGGCCGAGGCCCGCCAGATCCAGGAAGCCCACGCCTACATCCGCGGCGAGTTGATGACGCGGTTGGACGAGGCCGCCTGGCGCGTGCCCATCCTTTACGGCGGCAGCGTCGCGCCGGACAACTTCAGCGAATTGCTGGAGATCCCGGAAGTGGCGGGCGGGCTCGTGGGCGGCGCCAGCCTGGACGCGGGCAAGTTCATCGCGATGGCGAAAACGGCGGCGGAAGCCTCCGCGCGTTAATCGCGGTCTTCGCCCTTGGGATCATCCGCCGTCGGTGTGGGTGCGGGCGTAGATGCGGGCGTGGGCTGCGGTGTGGACACCGGCGCGGGCGTCGGCGCGGGTTGCGCTTCAGGCGCCGCTTCCGGTGTCATCGTCGGCGCGCCGTAGTAGCTGGGCGCGCCGCGGCGCCACTTGAAGGTTTCCCCGAGGCGGCTCACGAGCACCCGCGCGTAGGCCTGGGCCTCCGCCTCCTGCACACGGACCTCGTCGGAGCCCTGATCGCCGCGCAAGGGTTCGAGCGCCTGGATCAGATCACTCGTATCAATGGCCTCCACGGCCAGCGGCTCGGGGTTGCCCGCGGCCATGAGCCTCGCTTCAGAATCCAGATCATCGGGGTAATAACCCAGCCAGTCGTAGCGATCCTGATTCGCCGCGACGCTGTTGCCGGCGAAGAGGCCCCAGAACACGCCATCGAAGAACCAATCCCGATCCCCCGCGAGGGCACCGAGGACGCCCACGGAAGCGCCGACGCCGACACCCACCGCTCCGGCGTTGCCGCGATGCTTCACGATGCCCTTGCGCTCCAGGTTCACCTCCAGGCGCACGGCGTCCGGCGGAGGCGCGACGCCTTCGGGCACCACCATCACGCGTGAAGCGAGCCGCACCCGCAACGCCGCCTCCAGCGTGGCCGCGAAATCCTTGTTGCCCGGCGCGTCCGGGCGGACGGTGCAGGCCACCACCACGGGCCGCGGATGCTGAGTGTAGTCCACCACCTCGGGCCGTTGGCAGGCGGTGACGAGCAGGAGGGCGGGAACGGCAACGGCGGTCAACGCGATGGGACGACGCATGGAAACTCCGGGCATGGCGACTCCAGATGGCTTAAAGATGAGTCCAAGCAAAACCCATGTCCAGATGCCGTATCCGGATGCGAGGCCCGGTAGAATCAGGGCTCGGAGGCGCGCGGATGCTCATCCTCATGGGGGCTGGGGCGGATTCAGGCGAGGTGGACCGCGTCTTGGCCCTGCTCCGGGAGCGCTGCATCCGGCCACAGGTGACCCGGACGGAAGATGCAACCTGCATCCTGGCCCCGGATGCCTCGAAGGCGCTCAGCGCGGAGCAGATCGGCGCGATGACGGGCGTTCTCAAAGTCGTCCCCATCTCGAGCCCCTTCAAGCTGGCCAGCCTGGACGGAGCCATGGGACGCACCGTGGTGGAGGTGAACGGCGTCCGCATCGGCGGCGGCGATCTCGCCCTCGTCGCCGGGCCGTGCGGCGTGGAAAGCCGCGAGCAGCTCTTCACCGTCGCGCGCTATGTGGCGGATGCAGGCGTGAAGCTGCTCCGCGCCGGGGCCTTCAAGCCCCGCACCAGTCCTTACGCGTTCCAGGGCCTCGGCCTCGAAGGCCTGCGCCTGCTGGTGGAAGCGCGGAAGGAATTCGGCCTCGGCATCGTCACCGAGGCGCTGGATGTGGAGACCTTCGACGCGGTGGAAGAAGCCGCCGACATGGTCCAGATCGGTGCGCGGAACATGCAGAATTTCGCGCTGCTGCGCCGGGCGGGCCGTTGCGCCAAGCCCGTGCTGCTCAAGCGCGGCCCTTCCGCGACGCTCGAAGAGTGGCTCTATGCCGCCGAGTACATCCTGGGCGAGGGCAACCGGCAGGTGGCGCTTTGCGAGCGCGGCATCCGCACCTGGTCCGATCACGCGCGGAACACGCTGGATCTCAGCGTCGTCCCCGCCGCCAAGGCGCTCACCCATCTGCCGGTGCTGGTGGACCCGAGCCATGGCACGGGCCGCCGCGACCTGGTCGTGCCCATGGCCCGCGCGGCGGTCGCCGTCGGCGCGGACGGCGTGTTGGTGGAGACCCATTGCAACCCGGAAAAGGCGCTCAGCGACGGCCCTCAGGCGTTGCTGCCATCGGACTTCGCGCAGATGGTGCTCCAACTGGAAGGCATCCATCGCGTGCTGCGCCAGAC